>DHWX01000006.1 GCA_002413395.1 Polaromonas sp. UBA5171
TATTTTCACGTGACGCCTTAGTGATTGTCTCGTGGCACAAAGGCTTCCCGCTTGCCCATGAGAAAGTCCAGATCGGCGCCTTCATCGGCCTGCCGCACATGGTCAACGTAGAGTTTCCAGTAGCCGGAGGTCATGGGTGGCTCGGGTGCTTTCCAGTTGGCCAGGCGGCGGGTCAGTTCCTCGTCTGTCACATGCAGCTGGATCTTGCGATTGGGGACATCCAGTTCGATGATGTCACCGTTTTGCACCACCGCCAGCGGCCCCCCTGCGGCCGCTTCGGGCGCCACGTGGAGTACGACGGTGCCGTAGGCCGTGCCGCTCATGCGTCCATCGCAGATACGCACCATGTCGGTAATGCCTTTGCGCAAAATCTTGGGCGGCAAGGGCATGTTGCTCACCTCCGCCATGCCGGGGTAGCCCTTGGGGCCGCAGTTCTTGAGCACCATCACGCAGGTTTCGTCAATATCGAGATTCTCGTCATCGATGCGGGCGTGGAAGTCCTCGATATTTTCGAACACCACAGCCCGACCCTTGTGTGTCGTCAGTTCCGGAGTGGCGGCGCTGGGCTTGATGATTGCGCCACGCGGTGCCAGATTGCCGCGCAACACCGCGATGCCGGCCTTGTCCTTGAACGGCTCATCGAACTTCTTGATGACGCGCGGGTCGTAATTTTTTGCATCCGCAATGTTCTCACCCACGGTTTTCCCATTGGCCGTGACGATGTCTGTGTGCAGCAAGTGCTGGATTTCCTTCATCACAACCGGCAGGCCCCCGGCGTAACAGAAGTCCTCCATCAAGTGCTGGCCCGAAGGCTGCAGATTGACCAAACAGGGCAGTTCGCTGGCCAGCCGATCAAAGTCTTCAATGGTCAGCTTGATGCCAATCCGACCGGCCATGGCGATCAGGTGAATCACGGCATTGGTCGAGCCACCAATGGCGGCCAGTGTCTTGATCGCATTTTCAAAAGCTTCGAGGGTAAGGACCTTGGAGAGCTTCTGATCCTCATGCACCATCTCCACTGCGCGCCGCCCGACCATGCGTGCCAGCACATTGCGTCGTCCATCCACCGCCGGATAAGCGGCATTGCCGGGCAGACCCAAACCCAGTGCCTCGACCATGCAGGCCATGGTGCTGGCGGTGCCCATGGTCATGCAGTGGCCATGGCTGCGGTGCATACAACTCTCTGCCTCCAGGAATTCCTCCAGCTTGAGTGTGCCGGCACGGACCTGCTCACTCATGCTCCATACCCCGGTGCCCGAGCCCAGCTCCTGGCCACGCCACTTGCCGTTGAGCATGGCGCCACCGCTCAAGCCGATGGTGGGCAAGTCCACGCTGGCCGCGCCCATCACCAGCGACGGCGTGGTCTTGTCGCAGCCCATCAGCAGCACGACACCGTCGAGAGGGTTGGCACGAATACTTTCTTCCACATCCATGCTGGCCAGATTGCGGTACAGCATGGCGGTCGGGCGCATCAGGGTCTCGCCCAGCGACATGACGGGAAACTCCATCGGAAAGCCGCCGGCCTCGTACACGCCGATCTTCACTTGCTCGGCCAGCGTGCGGAAATGCGAGTTGCAGGGGGTGAGTTCACTGAAGGTGTTGCAGATGCCGATGACCGGTCGGCCGTCAAACTGGTCGTCCGGCACGCCCTTGCCTTTGACCCAGCTGCGGTAAACGAAACCGTCGCGGTCCTGTCGGCCAAACCATTGCTGGCTGCGCAGGTCCTCGGGGTTTTTGCGGGGGGGGTTGGAAGAGCTGCTCATGGGTAATTCCTCAGATAAATGATCCTGGGCCAACGCACCGCGTACGCGGCCGAGGGGCCCAACGCGGCTCTATTCCTTGACGGCGCCGGTCATGCCGGAGACGTAGTACTCGACAAAGAAGGAATAGATGATCGCCACCGGCAGCGAGCCCATCAGGGCGCCCGCCATCAGCGCCCCCCAATGATAGACGTCGCCGTCCACCAGCTCGGTGACGACGCCCACGGCAATGGTCTTGGTTTCCGACGACGAGATGAACGTCAGTGCATAGATGAATTCGTTCCACGACAAGGTAAATGCGAAGATGCCCGCCGAGATCAGCCCGGGCACTGACAGCGGCAGGACGATCTTCCAGAGAATCTCGAAGCGTGTCGCCCCGTCGATCAGCGCGCATTCCTCGAGCTCATAAGGGATGGAGCGGAAGTACCCCATCAGCAGCCAGGTACTGAAGGGGATCAGGAAGGTGGGATAGGTCAGGATCAGCGCCCAGCGGGTATCGAACAGGCCAAGTTTGAACACTATGGCCGCCAGCGGAATGAACAGGATCGATGGCGGCACCAGGTAGGCCAGGAAAATGCTCAGGCCGACCTGGCGCGCGCCCTTGAAGCGCAACCGCTCGATCGCGTAGGCCGCCAGCACCGATGCGATCAGCGAGGCGAACGTGGCAACCACCGAGACGACCACCGTGTTCCACAGCCAGTCGGGGTAGGAGGTGTCGAAGATCAGCTTCTTGAAATGCGCCAGCGTCGGACCGATCACCAGGAAGGGATTGCCCTCGCGCGAGATCAGTTCGGAGTCGGGCTTGAAGGCCGTGATCGCCATCCAGTAGAACGGGAACAGCAGCACGAACACGAAGATGCCCAGCGGGATGAACACTGTCACCACACGTCGTGGCATGGTGTCCAGAAAGCTCATGCCCTGGCTGTCGTTGTCGGATGTTTTCATGGGTGAGCTTATTTGTCGCTGCCGCCCTGTTGCCAGGCGCGGCGCTGCAGACCGAAGTAGCTGAACAGGATGGAGGCCAGCAGGAATGGGATCATGGCAATGGCGATGGCGGCGCCTTCACCCAGCGATCCGCCGGGAATCGCGCGCTGGAACGACAGGGTGGCCATCAGGTGGGTGGCGTTGAGCGGCCCGCCGCGTGTCAGCACGTAGATCAGCTGGAAGTCGGTGAAAGTGAACAGCACCGAGAAGGTCATCACCACGGCGATGATCGGCGTCAGCAGCGGCAGCGTGATGTAGCGAAAGCGTTGCCAGCCGGTGGCACCGTCGATCGCGGCGGCCTCGTGCAGCGAAGGCGAAATGGTCTGCAAGCCGGCCAGTAGCGTGATGGCCACGAAAGGCACGCCACGCCAGACATTGGCCGCGATGGTGGACAGCCGCGCATTCCACGGATTGCCCAGGAAATCGATATAGGTGGTGATCACGCCCATTTTTACCAGCACCCAGCTGATCACCGAGAACTGCGAATCGTAGATCCACCAGAAGGCGATGGCCGACAGCGCCGTGGGCACGATGTAGGGCAGCAGGATCACCGTGCGGAAGAAGGTCTTGAACGGTATCTTCTCGTTCAGCAGGAGCGCCAGCCACAGGCCCAGGACGAACTTCAGCGCGCTGGCGACGACGGTATAGAAGAGGGTGTTGAACAGGGCCAGCCGGGTGACCTCGTCGTCCAGCAGGAATCTGTAATTGTCCAGCCCGATCCATATGCCGGGACGCCCGATCTTGGTGTCGGTGAAACCAAGCCAGACGCCCAGGAGCAGGGGATACGTGAGAAAAACCAGCAGCAGCACCGCCGCCGGCACCATGAAGAGCAAGCCCAGCGCGTTGCGGTTATTTTGCAGTTTTTGCAGGAGGGCCACCGGCTTCCAGTCGTTGTCGGGAATCAAGAAAAAGGAGCCGGCGCCCCGCAGCCCTTGAGGGCTGCCGGGGCAGCGCGGCGGCGTCATAGTTGCGGCCGTCAGACCTTGTAGTAACGCTCAGCGCGTTTTTGCGCACGCTCGGCGGCTTCCTTCGGGGACTTGGCGCCGCTTCCGGCCTCAGCCACCATGTCCAGGATGATGAAGTCGGCGATCGAAGCTGCCGACGCGTAGCCCATCTTGCCGGCATAGCCGCAAGGCCACATGATTTTCATGGCATCGCGGTACGGTGTGTTCTTGGGGTCGACGGTCCAGATCGGATTGGCTTCGTACGCCTTGAGCGGATGACAGGTGTAACCATTGCTGGCCTGCATCCAGGGGCCGAACTGCGGCTCCTCCATCATGAAGCGCAGGAACTCTTTGGCGGCCTTCGGGTACTTCGTGTACTTGTAGATCATCTGGTTGAAGAACAGATTGAACTCGCTGGGTTTGCCGATCGGGCCGATCGGGAAATTGGCATGCTGGATGTCCTTGGCCATCTCCAGCAGCTTGGGGTCGGTCGAGGTCTTGGCGGCGTAATAGATCGAAATGCCGTTGGCCGTGACGCTGACCTGGTTATCCAGGAAAGCCTTGTTGTTGTTGGGGTCCAGCCAGGACAGCGTGCCGGGCACGAACGTGGGGTACAGCTCCTTGGCGTACTCCAGCGCCTTGACGGTTTCCGGGCTATTGATCACGACCTGGTTCTTCTCGTTGACCAATTTGCCACCATGCGCCCATACCAGCCAGTGCGCCCACGCCTGATCGCCGGTGGCGTGTCCGAGCGCGAAGCCGCCGGGCGTTCCTTTTTCCTTCAGCGCTTTCATCAGCTTGAGGAAGCCGGGCATATCCTTCGGGAAACTGTCGAAGCCGGCCGCCTTGACCTGGCTCTCGCGGTAGACGATGGCGTTGCCGGCACAGCCCAGCGGGACGCCGATCCACTTTTTGCCGTCGGGCTTCAGGTAATCCTCGCATACCGGGTACCAGCCGCCGTACTTCTTGCCGAGGTAGTTGCACAGGTCGGTGACGTCGACCAGCTTGTCCGGGTAGAGGTTGGCGTCGTCATTGGTCGACAGGATGATGTCCGGGCCGGCGCCGGCGTTGGCCGCTACCGCCGCCTTCGGGCGCACGTCTTCCCAGCCTTCGTTGTCCACACGCACTTCGATGCCGTACTGCGCGGTGAACTTCTTGACGTTGGCCATGTACTGGTCCTCGTCGCCCTGTACGAAGCGCTTCCAGCGCAGCACCCGCAGCTTGGCGCCCTTTTCGGGCTGGTTGCTCCACTGCGCACTGGCCGTGCTGGGCCAGAGGATCGGAAGCGCGGCGGCACCAGCCGCAGCCGATGTCTTCTTGAGGAACTTGCGGCGGTTGTCGTTGAACATGCTTATCTCCTTGGGTGGGTCGAAAAAAAGGAAGGCCAGGGATCGGCTGTTGTGCCTGCTCAGGCGGCCAGACATGCGCCGCTGGCGGCATCGAACAAATGGGCCCGCGCGGGGTCGGGCCGCAGGCGGATCATCTCGCCGGGGCGGAACGCATGCCGATCGCGGAAGACGCTGGTGACCTCCACGCCGGCCATCTTGGTGAAGACCTGCGTGTCGGCGCCGGTCGGTTCGACCACCACCACTTCGGTCGCCACGCCGTCGTTTCCCGCGGCGAGATCGATGTGCTCGGGCCGCGTGCCATAGATCACTTTCTGCCCGTCCTGGCCAGTGGCGCCAGTGGGGGCCGGCAACGACATGCCGTCGGCAAACTCCACCCGTGCATCGCCGCCCGAGCGCTTTAGGACGCCCGGCAGAAAGTTCATTGAAGGCGAGCCGATGAAGCCCGCCACAAACTGGTTGGCAGGATGGTCGTACAACTCAAGCGGCGAGCCGGTCTGCTCGACGATGCCATCGCGCATCGCGACAATCTTGTCGGCCATGGTCATGGCCTCGATCTGGTCGTGCGTCACATAAACAGACGTTGTTTTGAGGCGTTGATGCAATTCCTTGATTTCGGTGCGCATCTGCACCCGCAGCTTGGCGTCGAGGTTGGACAACGGTTCGTCGAACAGGAACACCTGGGGGTCACGCACGATGGCACGCCCCATGGCTACACGCTGACGCTGTCCGCCGGACAGCTGGCGCGGAAAGCGATTGAGCAGATCGACCAGGCCCAGGATGTTGGCGGCCTTCATCACCCGTTCATCGGCCATGGCCTTGGGCTGCCTGGCCAGCATCAGACTGAAGGCCATATTGTCGCGCACCGTCATGTGCGGGTAGAGCGCGTAGTTCTGGAACACCAT
>DHWX01000115.1 GCA_002413395.1 Polaromonas sp. UBA5171
TATTTTCACGTGACGCCTAACGCCTAGTGTATTGGCTAGCCTGGACAAACATCTGGAGAGCGTCAAATGGAACCTGTGGCATGGCAATGTCCCGCACGCTTTGCAACGAATGGATGATCTGGACGACGACCTGGAGACGTTGGAGGAAAATCCGCAGAACAAAAAAAAACTGGAAAAGGCAGTGAAGGAGCTCCGCGGCTATATTATGGCCAACGAGGCGTTCATTCCAAACTATGGCGACCGGTACCGACATGATGAGATGATTTCCACGGCGTTCGTGGAATCAACGGTGAACCAGGTCATCAGCAAACGCTTTGTCAAAAAGCAGCAAATGCGATGGACACAGCGTGGTGCCCATCTGTTGCTGCAGACACGTGTGCAGGTCTTGAATGAAGACTTGAGGAACACGTTTTGTCGATGGTTTCCTGGCATGAACGTTGATCAACCTGTTGAGCTGAAAGCGGCCTGAAGGTTTCTAGCCCCCGGTTTGTTCCACTCTCCAGGTGGCACCACTGGAGCGACCAATCGCCAATGCGGTCTGCTCGATGCTCAGCCCCAACTCCAAGGGCAACAAAACCGACTGCGCCAGGCGCAAATCATCGGCTGTACGCGCCGTTTTCAAAAGCTTGCGCGCGGCCTCAATATGCTGCGCACCACTTGCAGTTCTGGACATGATTCAGTCTCCTTGAAATCAAGTCCATATTATTCACGCTTTTAATGCAAATTGGAATTACTCCTAAGCCCAATTCTGGAGAACTACAGCGCGGCAACCAGTTCGGGCACCGCCACGAACAGGTCCGCTTCCAGGCCATAGTCAGCCACCGAGAAAATCGGCGCCTCGGGGTCTTTGTTGATGGCCACGATCACCTTGGAATCCTTCATGCCGGCCAGATGCTGGATCGCGCCGCTGATACCGACTGCGATGTAGAGCTGAGGCGCCACGATCTTGCCGGTCTGACCGACCTGCCAGTCGTTGGGTGCATAACCGGCGTCCACCGCGGCCCGGCTGGCGCCAATGGCGGCACCGAGCTTGTCGGCCAGCGGCGTCAGGATTTCCGTGAACTTCTCGGCTGAACCCAGGGCCCGGCCACCGGCGACTATGATCTTGGCGGCGGTCAGCTCGGGGCGGTCATTTTTAGCGATTTCACTGCCCATGTAAGTTGACTTGTCACTGGCCGCGACCGCCGCCACGCTTTCAACGGCTGCCGTGCCTCCGCTGCCAGCTGCCGGGTCAAAGCCGGTGGTGCGCACGGTGATGACCTTGATTGCGTCGGTGCTTTGCACAATGGCAAGGGCGTTGCCGGCGTAGATCGGGCGCTCAAAGGTGTCGGGACTGTCGACCTTGGTGACATCAGATATCTGTCCCACATCGAGCTTGGCGGCCAGGCGCGGGGCGATGTTCTTGCCCGAGGCGGTAGCGGCAAACAGGATATGGCTGTAGTTCGAGGCTACAGCAAGAATCTGCGCGCTTATGTTTTCAGCCAGGCCATGGGCCAGGGCGGCGCTGTCAGCGTGCAGCACCTTGGACACGCCGGAAATCTGCGCCGCCGCAGCGGCTACAGCGGCGGCGTTGGCACCGGCCACCAGCACGTGCACCTCACCGCCACATTGGATGGCAGCGGTCACGGTGTTGAGGGTCGCGCCCTTGAGGGTCGCGTTGTCATGTTCGGCAATTACTAAAGATGTCATGAATGGGCTCCTGTAAGGCTCGTCATCGCTTAGATGACTTTGGCTTCATTTTTGAGTTTGGCTACCAGCGTCGCCACATCGGGGACTTTGATGCCGGCACTGCGTTTGGGTGGCTCGCTAACTTTGAGGGTCTTGATGCGCGGTGTGACGTCGACACCGAGGTCTTCAGGCTTGAAGATGTCGAGTTGCTTCTTCTTGGCCTTCATGATGTTGGGCAGCGTCACGTAGCGTGGCTCGTTCAGGCGCAAGTCGGCGGTAATGACGGCGGGCAGGCTGATGGAGAGGGTCTCTGAGCCGCCGTCGACTTCACGCGTGACCGATGCTTTGCCGTNNCATCTGACCGGTCTGGTTGCAATCATCGTCAATGGCTTGCTTGCCCAGAATCACCAGGCCGGGTTGTTCTTTGTCCACCAGCGCCTTGAGCAGTTTCGCCACTGCCAGAGGCTGCAGTTCGACCGTGGTCTCAACCAGAATTGCGCGGTCCGCTCCAATGGCCATGGCGGTGCGCAGGGTTTCCTGGCACTGGGTCACGCCGCAGGAGACGGCGATGACCTCTGACACCACGCCTTTTTCGCGCAGACGCACCGCTTCTTCGATGGCGATTTCGTCAAAAGGGTTTATGCTCATTTTGACGTTGGCGATATCTACACCCGTGTTGTCCGACTTGACGCGGACCTTCACGTTGTAGTCCACCACGCGCTTGACTGCGACCAGGACTTTCATAATGCTTCCTTTGATTCAGTTGATTTACTTTTGTCAGCCGCTTTCGCCGCAATGGTAGGTAGCCACGCGCACTCCGAGATGCTCATGTCCTTGTGCCGCAGTTTGCCCAGCCATCGAGTGCGACTTCGCCCGTATTGTTACTGGTCCACAGCATGACCTTGCCACTGGCGTCCGGGTTCAAGGCGTGGAGATGGAAGTCTGAAATATCGAAGGTCGGCCTCTTGAGACTGAACTCGAAGCGGTTGATGGACTGCCCTGGGCAAATGCTGGACTGCAGGTATTCCAGCATCAGAGTGGCCAGCAGCGTGCCATGCACCAGCAGGCCCGGGTACATCTCAACGTTGCGGGCATAGGGCGCGTCGTAGTGGATGCGGTGGCCGTTGAAGGTCACGGCGGAGTAGCGAAACAACTGCACCGGGTCGGGCATGACACGCAGCGTGTGGTCGGCCGCGCGCTGGGGAACGATGGCCGCATCCGCCGCCGTTGCGCGGGCCGCAAGTTGCGCCAGGGCTTGGCGCTCAGCCTCAGTGCTATCCGCACGGTAAACAATGTCCTGCTCTTCTTCCAGCAATATCCGGCCCTGTTCGCGGTAGACATAACGGACTGTCACAAATACCATTTCGCCGGTTTTTCCGGGTCTTAGTCTCAACCCGAAGAATGGTTGATTCCTTTTCGACGACGGCGCCTAGCCTGAAACTCTCTTTCCAGTCGAGCCGGCAGCCGGCCCACATGCGGCGTGGCTGCTGCACTGGCGGAAGAAATGCGCCGCGTTGAGGATGGCCATCGGGGCCGAGTTTTGACTTGCGCACGATCTCGTTGAAAAACAGCCAATGCCAACCCGCGGGGAGTACGTCACCCTCGCACCAGTGGTCGACGCGGTCTATGGTGGCCGACATGCGGTGTACCAATTCCAGGTTGATGGTGTCGGTCACAAGTTCCTGCCTGCCGATCCAGTCTTTCAGATCTCTCACGTTTTTGCCCTTAAATGTTGCCGCGCCTGCACGGACTGTTTACGCGTCGCGAGCTCATACCAGCAGCGGCTGACGCGCCTTGGAGGGACACTATCCCAAGTTGCTGACGCAAGGTCAATGCAGTGCCCAGGTGCGTTTCTCAGTATGGAATTGACCGTCTTGATGCGCGTGTAACCAAGCCTTTGCTCCGGGCTGGATTCAACCGGAGTACGGAACGCGATGTCCGCCTGCATTGACCGGGCATCGCTCCTTGGAGCATTCTATAAAGACGCAGAACGCGCTGGGATGCCGTCGCCTTATTCACGTCAAGACCAGGACATTATTATGTTGAACATATCGGACCAGTACCAGGAAATCAGGGATGCCATCAGAAGCCTTTGCGCTGGGTTTCCTGCCTCCTATTTCCGCGAGGTGGATGAGCAGCGCGGTTACCCCGAGGCGTTTGTCGACGCGCTGGCCAACGCCGGTTGGCTCGCCGCGCTAATCCCAACGGAATACGGCGGCTCGGGCTTGGGGCTGGCCGAGGCGTCGGTCATCATGGAAGAGATCAACCGCTCGGGCGGCAACTCGGGCGCCTGCCACGGGCAGATGTACAACATGGGTACGTTGTTGCGGCATGGCTCCGAGGCGCAGAGAAAGAAGTACCTGCCCGACATCGCCAGCGGCAAACTTCGCCTCCAGTCGATGGCAGTCACTGAGCCCACCACCGGAACCGACACGACAAAAATAAAGACGACCGCCATCAAAAATGGCGATCGCTATGTAATCAACGGTCAGAAGGTATGGATCTCTCGGGTCCAACATTCTGACCTGATGATCGTGCTGGCGCGCACCACACCGCTGGACCAAGTACGCAAGAAATCCGAAGGAATGTCAATTTTCATTGTCGATCTGCGCGATGCTGTCGGCAAGGGCCTGACGGTAAAACCAATCCCCAACATGGTCAACCATGAAACCAACGAGATATTCTTCGATAACCTGGAGGTGCCGACTGAGAACATGATCGGAGAGGAAGGTCAGGGCTTCAAGTACATCCTAACCGGCCTGAATGCGGAACGTACGCTGATAGCCGCCGAGTGCATCGGCGACGGCTACTGGTTTATAGAAAAGGCGAGCAAATATGCGAACGAACGTGTGGTGTTCGGCCGGCCCATCGGACAGAACCAGGGCGTACAGTTCCCGCTGGCTAAGGCCTATGTCAACCTGGAAGCAGCCAACCTGATGCGCTTCAAGGCCTGCGAACTCTACGATGCCCATCAGCCTTGCGGAGCTCAGGCCAACATGGCCAAGCTATTGGCTGCGGACGCTTCCTGGGAAGCGGCCAACGCCTGCCTGCAGGCTCATGGCGGTTTCGGCTTCGCATGCGAATACGACGTGGAGCGCAAGTTCCGCGAGACGCGCCTATACCAGGTGGCGCCAATCTCCACCAACATGATCCTTTCCTATGTGGCAGAGCACATCCTTGAACTGCCAAAGTCCTACTGAGCGCCATGCCCACACCTCGATCCTATCTGTTCGTTCCCGGAAACCGGCCTGAGCGTTTTGCCAAGGCACTGGCCAGCGGCGCCGATGCGGTCGTGCTCGACTTGGAAGATGCCGTGGCCCCCCATGGCAAGGAGGCGGCGCGCCAAGCTGTGGCGGCCTGGCTGCCCTCAGCTCCTCCCATGCATGTGCGCATCAACGGCGTGGGTACGCCATGGTTCGAGGATGACCTTCAGATGTGCTGCGAAGCCGGGGTGCACGTCCTCATCCTGCCCAAGGCCGAGCACCCAGCCTACATCGCCGACATCGCCGCCCGCACAAAAGGTCGAACCCAAGTCTTGCCGATGATCGAAAGCGCGTTAGGCATGTGGAACGCGATGGATCTGGCACGTAGCAAATACGTCGAGCGCCTGGCGTTTGGCGCCATCGACTTTCAGCATGACCTTTCCATCAGCGCGGACGACCAGGAGTTGCTGTATTTCAGGTCGCAACTGGTCTTGGTGTCGCGGGTGGCCGGCTTGGCCCCGCCGGTGGACGGCGTCACCACGGCGCTGGACAATTCCGAACAGGTGCGCAAGGACGCCATGCGTGCCAAACGGCTCGGCTTTGGCGGTAAATCCTGTATACACCCGGCACAAGTCCAGCAGGTCAATGCCTGTTTCGGCGTAAGTCCCGATGAGCTGGCTTGGGCCAGGCGCGTTGTAGACGCAGCTGGCTCTGCACAGGGTGCTGCGATCGCGGTGGATGGCCAGATGGTGGACAAGCCGGTGCTGGCGCGCGCCGAGGCGATTCTGGACAACGCGTCCGCACAGCCGCTTTGACCCCGACACAGTTGCACTTCGCTGGTTAAATCACTTTATTGAACAAGGAAACACGAAATGGTAGACACAAAAATGCTTAAAGGAAAAGTCATCGTCGTCAGCGGTGCGGGCGGCGGCATCGGGCGGGACATCGCCTTGGCCATGGCGCGCAGCGGCGGCAAGGTCGTTGTCAACGACATCGGCGCGTCCCTTACTGGTGACGGCACGGATGCGGGGCCAGCGCAACGGGTGGTGGAAGAAATCCGTGGCGCCGGAGGGGAAGCTGTCGCCAGCACTGACAGCGTATCGACCGCGTCGGGAGCGGAGAGCATAGTGCAAAAAGCGGTCGAGGCCTTTGGCCAGATCGACTGCGTCGTCAACAACGCCGGCATCCTGCGGGACCGTATCTTCCACAAGATGAGCACGGACGATTGGGACGCCGTGCTTAAGGTGCACCTTTACGGGTCGTTCTACATGAGCAAGGCGGCGGCAATGCATTTCAAGGAACAGGCGTCGGGCTGCTTCATTCACATGACGTCGACGTCCGGCCTTATTGGCAATCTAGGCCAGGCCAACTATTCTGCGGCCAAGCTCGGGCTGACCGCGTTGTCCAAGTCGATTGCACTGGACATGCAGAAATTCAACGTACGTTCTAACTGCATCGCGCCATTTGCCTGGAGCCGCATGGTCAGTTCGGTCCCCACCCGACACGCCCGAGCAGCAGGCCCGCATCGACAAGATCAAGCAGATGACGCCCGCGAAGATTGCGCCGTTGGCGGTTTACCTGGCCAGCGATGGCGCACGGGACGTCAACGCACAGGTCTTCACCGTGCGCAATAACGAAATATTCCTCATGAGCCAGCCGCGCCCGCTGCGTTCGGTGCACCGCGCAGAGGGCTGGACGCCGGAGTCGGTTGCGGAACATGCCATGCCGGCCTTGAAGGCATCGTTCATCCCAATGGACCGGTCCGGCGACGTGTTCACATGGGATCCGATCTGAGTGGCCCACCGCAGCCAGAGAAGTTATGGCAATCGACTACCACCGCCTGAAGTGCTGGCCTTTCCCGGAGGTCAGGCACCGCTACTCTGAAAAAGATTCGATGCTCTATGCGCTCGGCGTGGGCTTCGGCATGGATCCGCTCGATGAGAGCGAACTGCGCTTTGTCTACGAAGACCGGCTGCAGGCCATGCCTACCATGGCGGTGGTGCTGGGCTATCCAGGGTTCTGGATGAAAGACCCGGCCACCGGCATCGACTGGCAAAAACTGCTACACGGAGAGCAGCGATTGAGCCTGCACCAGCCCCTGCCGCCGGCGGGAGAGGTGGTGGGGCGCACGCGCATCAAAAGCATCACCGACAAAGGCGTTGGCAAAGGCGCCATCGTGGTGGTTGAACGCACGGTGTCGGATGCGCAGTCGGGCGCGCTGCTTGCCACGCTGGAGATTGTGACTTTTTGCCGCGGCGATGGCGGCTACAGCTCTGGTGGCCACCCGAGTGACAGCCTGGACGCCGTGCCCGTTATCGTGCCGGACCGGGCACCAGATGCCGTTTGTGACCTACTGACGCGGCCTGAGATGGCGCTTGTCTACCGCCTTTCGGCCGACCCGAACCCGTTGCATGCCGACCCAGTCGTAGCACGCGCTGCCGGCTTTGATCGTCCCATCTTGCACGGTCTGGCGAGTTACGGCGTGGCCGCCCGCGCCATCCTCAAGACCTGGTGCAACTACCAGCCAGAGCGTTTGAAGAGTTTCAATCTGCGCTTTACCGCGCCGGTCTACCCCGGTGAAACAATCCGGACGGAGATGTGGCGACGGGGGCGGCAGATATTTTTCCGGGCCCGCGTGCTTGAACGCGACTTGCTTGTTCTCAACAACGGGGTGGCCGAATGCACCTCATTAACTAACCAGTAACGATGTCATCCACAACCAGCCCCCTGGCCATACGCGATACCTACGCCTTCCCAACCGCGCCCGGTATAGCATGATGAGCGTCGATCCCTTGGAAGCATTCCGCGACAGCGCGCGCGATTTTCTCGGCCGCACTGATCAGCGCATGCGCACGCGGCTGCTGCGTGATACCTCACCCGGTTTCGACCGGACTGTCTGGCGTGAGATGGCCGAGGCGGGCTGGCTGTCCATACTGGTTCCTGAGAACCTCGGTGGCCTGGGCCTGGGCCTGGCAGAGGTCGCCGCCATCGCCGAAGCAGCTGGCAGTGAGCTCCTACCCGAGCCCTTTGTGGGCGCGGGTGTGCAAGCGGTTGCGGCACTGTGCGCCGTGCCGGACGGCCTAACCAAGCTGTGGTTGCTGAAAAACATATCCTCGGGAGAACTGGTGGCAGGCCTCGCCTGGCAGGACCGGCCCGGCCTGCTGGAACCCGGGGCAGACGCGGCAAATGCTGCCACCCTGTCAGGCACGGAAGCCCTGGTGCTGGAAGGCACAAAACGTTTTGTCTACCCCGGCGCGGGCGCCGACGGCTGGCTGGTTTATGCCAAGCACGGCGACGGGCCCTGCTTGGTATGGGTGCCAGCGAATGCGGGCGGTGTCACCTGCACCAGTACCCGTCGCATCGACGGCTCTTTGCTGGCGACGCTGACGTTTTCCGGCACGCGGGTTGAGCCCTCGCATCTCCTGGCCAGCGGTCAGCGTGCCCTGCTGGCGCTGCGCGCAGCGAACGACACCGCGCGTATCGCTCAGGCTGCGGAATTGCTGGGCCTCGCGCAGCAGACCCTGACGCTCACGCTGGCATACATGAAGGCACGCGTCCAGTTCGGCAAGCCGATCGGCAGCTTCCAGGCGCTACAGCACCGCATGGTCGATGCCTACATACAAGTCGAACTCGCTGACTCGGCGCTGGCAGCGGCGGTGGCGGAGCCCCATCATGCTTCAGCGGATGAGCTTGCCAAAATGGCCAGCCGTGCCAAGGCACGTTGCGCCGATGCCGCGCTGCAGGTGACGCAACTGGCCATCCAGATGCATGGTGCCATCGGTTTTACCGATGAATGCGATATCGGCCTCTATTACAAGCGCGCCTTGCACTTGACGTCCTGGTTGGGCAACGCGGCTGCACACCGGCGTCGGCATTACTCGCTCGCGGGGCGGCCCGAGGGCGATGTGGCAGCCAAAAATGCGGTCACCGAATTCCCGCGTGACGCCGACTGGGAGAATATGCCCGATCAGGAATTTCGCCATATGGTTCGGGAATTTTTCCGACAGCACTATCCCGATGACAAGCGTCATTTGCCGCGGCGCCAGCACTGGCATGAAATCAAGGACTGGTATTTCACAATGTCGCGGCAAGGCTGGATAGCACCTGGCTGGCCCAAGGCATTTGGTGGCATGGGGTTGGGTGCCGAAAAATTGCTGGTCTTTATTGAGGAGCAGGAAACATACGGTGTCGCCCGTACGCCCGATGCGGGTCTCACAATGGCCGGCCCGGTGCTGATCCGCTACGGCGACAAAAACCAGCAGCAGTATTTCTTGCCGAAAATCCTTTCGGGCGAGCACATCTGGAGTCAGGGCTATTCCGAACCAAATGCGGGTTCGGACCTGGCATCGTTACGCACCGAGGCCGTGCGAGACGGTGAGCACTTCGTCGTCAACGGCCAGAAGATCTGGACCACGCTGGCGCAAGACTCGACGCATATTTTCATGCTGGTGCGCACCGACAAGACCGCGCGCAAGCAAGCCGGCATCAGCTTCTTGTTGGTCGACATCCAATCGCCCGGAATAACCGTCCGCGTCATACGCGACATAGTCGGCCACGAGCATTTTTGTGAAGTTTTCTTCGATAACGTTCGGGTTCCTGTTGCGAACCTTGTGGGTGAACTCAACCAGGGCTGGACGATCGCAAAGGCTCTGCTCGGCTTCGAACGGATTTTCCTCGGTAGCCCTAAGCAATCGCAAAATGCGCTGGAAAACCTGCACAGGCTGGCGCAGTCCGAAAGCCTGTTTGATGATCCGGTGTTTACCGAGCAGTACGCGCGGTTGCAGCTGGACGTGGACGACCTGTCGGCCAGCTATAGGCGGTTCTCAGACTTCGTCAAACGCGGCGAGGCCTTGCCGCCAAGCGTATCGCTGCTCAAGATATGGGCGACGGAAACCTACCGCAACATCGGGCAACTGCTGCGCGAGGCCGGCCAGGAGGCTGGCGGTGACTTCCCTGATGAAACTCGAACTGGTGCGACCGACAACCTGCTGACCGCGCTCGTTAATTCCGCGTCAGCGACGATTTACGGCGGTTCAAACGAGATTCAACGCAACATAATTTCAAAAACGGTGCTGGGTATGCCGAATTGATCTAAGACGCCCGGGATCTCGCGCACCTTAGGCGTCACGTGAAAAT
>DHWX01000071.1 GCA_002413395.1 Polaromonas sp. UBA5171
TCCGGCGCGGGCATGGGTGGCATGCAAGGCCAAAAGCCGATGCCAGGCAACATGAACGAACGTCAACAAATGATGGAAAAGCGCATGGGAATGATGGAGGCCATGATGCAAATGATGATGGACCGCATGCCACCGCCTGCTACCAAATAAAGGAGTCAACTATGTATGGTTTTTTATCCATGAATGTTAGGAGCGTATGGCTGTACTGATCGATCTGGAGAAAAGTACCGTGCTGCGAGCGGCACCGCGACTAATGCAAATCTTGCGCGTGCTCGCCCGACACAAGTTCCTGGGAGCCCTGTTCGGCAGGGGACATTGGCCGGCACCAAAGGAGGTACGGGAAACCTTCGAGGAGCTGGGGCTAGTCTTTCTCAAATTCGGACAAGTGCTCGCGTTGCGGCGCGACCTGCTGCCGGCCGCCTACATCGATGAGTTGGAGTTGCTGCACAACCAGTTGCCGGCGATGGACATTCACGTGGTTCGCGCGACGCTCATAGTTCAACTGGGCGCCCCGTTTACTGAGTTGTTCTCAGCGTTCGGCGAAACGCCGCTAGCCGCCGCGACCATCGCCCAGGTGCATGAGGCGACAATGCCGGACGGGCGTCATGTGGCCGTGAAGGTGCAGCGGCCCGGCCTTAAAGCAATAATCTCCACCGATATCTCGGCGCTGACTTATCTGGTAGGTCTGGGAGAAAAGCTCTTTCCGCGTCTGCGCGCCCTCGATCTCCCTGTTGTGGTGCGTGAATTGGCCAACAGTCTTCACCGGGAAACTGATTTTGGTCGCGAAGCGCGTTCCATCGTGCTCATTCGCGGCGCGCTGGCAGATGTCCCCGATCTCTGGATTCCAGATGTTGTGGCAGAGTATTCGGGAGAAACCGTGCTTACGATGGAGTACTCGGCCGGCGAACGGGTGGATAGCTACGCCAAGCTGCACCCGGAAGCGATGCCGCGGGTGATCAACACCCTGGTAAAGCTGATGCTGCATTCGATCTTCGAAGAAGGGTTGTTTCATGCCGACCCGCATCCCGGCAATGTCTTCGTTCTGCCCGATGGGCGGCTCTCCCTTCTCGATTTTGGGAATACGGGCGCCCTTGACGAGCCGATGCGCGAATCGCTGACACTCCTGCTCGAAGCGGTCGTCAAAGGCGATGCGCGGGCCGCCACCGAGGCTTATCTGGAAATGGCGCCGGCGAATGAAAAAGTCAACCGTGCGGAGCTATTGGTGGACATCAAGGCAGTGATTTATGAAATCCGCAGGACCAATCTGGTGGATGTTTCGATCGGGAATGCGTTCGAATCTCTGCTGCGTGCCGGAAGCCGGAACGGGGTACACAATCCTGGCGAGTTTGTCCTGCTGACGCGTGCTTTCGTCATCCTGGAGTCGATGATTGGTCAACTCGCCCCGAGCTATAACCACATGGAATCGTTTCGCGAAGAAATCTCACGCCTGACCGCACAGCACTTCTCACTGGGGCGGATAAAGGAAAAGACCACCAAGCTTGCGCGCGAAATGGAGCGTCTGATAAACGATGCGCCCAGCGACACGCGACGCATCCTTCGACGTATCGCCGAAGGCAATCTAGGCCGACTTCCGGGTCTGGAGGCCGTGGGGCGTCGCTTCAGTCGCAATCTGGAGCGGCTCACGAGTGCCATCGCTTTCGCGGCTCTCGTGATCGGCGGCTCGATGTTGTTGCTTACTCCGATGGGTGGCTGGCATCATATTCTCGGCGAAACAATGATTGTCGGTGGGATTGTCGGCATTATCATTTCGCGGATTCGTGCTTTGCGTCGCGACCCTGACCAACACTGACGCGCGCCTTCTGAATGCACTGCAGATTGACGTCGTTTGGACTTCGAGCCTGTCAACGCATGTCTGGCCGGCTTGGGTAGCATGAGCAAGACACCGAGCAGGAGATAGAACCAGAACGTGATGCGTGGCACGTTCAGAAGGCTGTGGATCTGGCCAACCAACAGGAACCCCGCTCAAAGCAGCGGTGCCCAACGTCCGCATCGGGTCTTCAACTGGGCGCAGCGCATAGTGATAGGTTCTTTAGCAGTTGAGGCCTGGGACTGGCCATCACCAGGTCGATCGTCGTTCTCCCATGGAAGCACGATCTCGGCCGCGTCGTCAGGCGAGTTGACCACGTTTACTGTCAACCTGTCGCACATCCCGGGCGTCACGGCCTCACGAAATACAAGGTACGACATCCATCTCAACCGTGTTTCCATCAGCACTTGGTTGAGACGGAGCGTGATATTTTCTAGTGCATTCTCGGCATCATGGTGGTTACCGTGCTGGGAGCAGCGGTAGTTGTCATCCCCGCGCTCTGCATGGCAGCCTGCATAGACGTGGACGTGGTCGTGGTCGATGTCATGTCAACCGATTGCATGGGCATGGCGAGCGTTCCATCTGCCTTGATGATGGGCATGTATGCCGTCGTTACGGTCTGGGCATTCAATGCAGCGAGGACCGTAGCAGCCTTTGTTGGATCAGTCGTAGCCGCGCCTGTCATCACACTAGCCATCACGTTCACGGTACATGCGATTTGCTGAGGGGTAGATGTTCCTGTCGCGTTGCAGGCGGCACCATTCGAATCTTTCAGCGAACCTGCGTATTTGGCTGCCATCATCACTCTTGTCAGCTGCTTGACCATATTGGCCTGCTGGCCCAGCATGGCCGGGTCGGAGCCATTGTTCTTCAGATCCATCATCGGCTTGATGCTCAGGTCAACGCCCAAGCCTGCCATCATTGTCCCTACCGTGGTCATGGCTTGGGTGATCTTGCCTGCATCTATGCCAGATGTGCCCATTGCACTGGCCGCCATTTCGCTAAACGGCGTCACATAAACGGTGGTCGTGGCGGATACCGCGGGGACCATTGCCCTCATGGTCATGTTGTAGGGAATATAGGTACCGGTGGTTTCGTCGAGCATCGTAGTGCCAGTCCCCGCTATGACTTTTATCATCGCCGGGCCGGTATAGCCGTCGCTCATCGTGACGCTGAATGAACCATCGGGCCCCGTGGTCCCCGATGCGCACGTCGCGTCCGCCTCTGGTATGCCGTTCACGATTCGGCAAACGAGAACATTGGCCTGTTTCACAAGGCCTTTGGCGGCTGTACCGCTCACTGTGGTAGGTGAATGGGAACCTACCGTGTTACCGAGGCCGGAATCGCCACCTCCGCCACACGCTGACAACGCCAACAAGCCAGCCACGGGTATTCCAATTTTTGAAACGATCTTCAAATATGCATTCATGAGTTACTCCAAAAAAAGAGAAATGACTTTTAAAAATTATCTAAAACGATCCATTGTTTCCAGACATATCAAAGTCTGCTCTTTCGAAACCGCCACAACGGTGACGCAGGGATTACATTTTTGTAAGGTTGGTGTCATGCTGAATGAAGTCTTCAACCTCTTAGGGAAACGCGGATCAAATCAACTTTGACCACCTCAGCGGCGTAGCGCGTGTTTTTTGCTCGCGACGGAAGCGCTGGAGCCCAATTTACAGGCCTGCAGCTCTTAAAGCCGCCCGGATGCGTATGCGCCAAACCTTCATATGCACACTCACACGCACTTTGAGCTGGTGGGCCATACGCCAGGGCCACGAGCTGCGCACCTGATCCAGTAGGCGGTCTTTCCAGTTTTTCCAGGGGGTGTAGAGACGTGCAAACCACTTCAGCTGCATTAGTGCGGGCTGGGTGAGCTGAAACAGGCGCGCCGCCAGCGCCGTGCCGGTGAGTTTTGCGGCCAGCACCAGCCCCACGCCCAGCATGACATGGCCTTTGCCAAACAGGTATAGCGCCAGCAGCTTGATGGGCACCAGCGCCCCCACCGGTACCCCAAAAACCAGCAGGGCCGCCCAGGGCGGCAAGCGCGTAATCCGCCGCTCCAGTTGGCCCCACCACGGCAACCTGCCCAGTGCGGCAAAGCCGGCAGCCAGTTGCTCCCAGCCCCATTCCTCGAACAGCAACAGCAGCGCCACCGGCGCAAGCAGAAGGGCCCGAAGGATTCTTTTAAGCAGTTTCAAGGCGCATTTGATCGCGGTTCAGGCCTTGCTTGACGCTGCTGCCGCGCGCTCCAATTTATCTTCAAGCTGACCCAGGAAGGCCGCCATGGTGTTGTCGGACTGCTCGATGCGGGCCATCAGAGCTTGCTGCTGCTGCGCAAAGTGCTCGGTCAGAGCGGCCGCCGCAGCCGCTTCCCGTTGCTGCCCGGCTTCGGTTTGCACGGCAAGAAAATTTTTCAATTCAGTAAAGCGCGAGGCTTCGGCCTTGTTGGCCAGCTCGCGCTGGGTATTCAGTTCGCGGGTGTGTTTGCGCATCTCCAGCAGGTTGGTACTTTGCATGTAAAGCGCGCTGCCCAGAAAAAGGACGGTGGCTGCCCCAAGCAGCATCAACATCACCAGGCCCAGCGATACCTGAATGGTGGTGAAGCCCAGGCTCAATACACTGACGCGCACGAACTCGTCCACGTTGAGCGCCACAAAAGCGGCGACCAGCACAATGGCAAGAATTAAAAGTATGGTTCGAATCCGCATGCTGCGTCTCCCTGAATGCGTTGAGGAATTGAGCAGAAAATGATGCTGCAGTCTGTTGCATTGTAGGCATCCGGATTTCCTTTCGGCTGTGGGACAATGCCGACCCTTGACGTCGGTTTGTGGGTCAATGGACTGTTTTGATCAGTCCGTTTTTCGACCTTTTTTTCACCTTTCCGTTTCAACCTTCTTTTTTCCAGCATGCACAAAATCATCCGCCAGATTGCCGCAGAAATCAAAGCCCAGGAGCATCAAGTCAAGGCAGCGGTGGAGCTGCTCGATGGCGGCGCGACTGTACCGTTTATTGCGCGCTACCGCGAGGAAGCCACCGGCGGGCTGGACGACATCCAGTTGCGCGAACTCGAATACCGCCTTAGCTACCTGCGCGAACTCGAAGACCGCCGCGAAGTGGTCCTGAAAAGCATTGAAGAGCAGGGCAAGCTCACGCCACAGCTGCGCACCGCCATTGAGTTGGCCGCCACCAAGCAGGATCTGGAGGACCTGTACCTGCCCTACAAGCCCAGGCGCCGCACCAAAGGCCAGATTGCCCGTGAAGCAGGCATTGAGCCGCTGGCCGATGCGCTGTTTGCCGATCCCACGTTGGTGCCCGCCGACGCGGCCGCCGCCTATGTAAAAGCCGAAAAGAACGAAAACGGCGACGATTTCACCACCATGCAGGCCGTGCTCGACGGCGTGCGCGACATTTTGAGTGAACGCTGGGCCGAAGATGCCACGCTGGTGCAGTCGCTGCGTCACTGGCTCTGGAGCGAAGGCCTGTTCTCGTCCAAACTGGTCACTGGCAAGGATGAGAACAACGCTGACAACGCCAAGTTCCGCGATTACTTCGATTACGACGAGCCGATTGGCCGCGTGCCTTCACACCGTGCGCTGGCCGTGTTCCGGGGCCGCGGGCTGGAAATTCTGGATGCCAAGCTGGTACTGCCGGTGCCGCCAGAAGCGGGCCAGCCCAGCATTGCTGAAGGCAAGATCGCCCTGCACCTGGGCTGGAGCCACAAAGCGCGGCCAGCTGATGACTTGCTTCGCAAATGCGTGGCCTGGACCTGGCGCGTCAAGCTTAGTTTGTCGCTGGAACGCGACCTGTTCACCCGCCTGCGCGAAGAAGCCGAAAAAGTCGCCATCAAGGTGTTTGCCGACAACCTGCGCGACTTGCTGCTTGCCGCGCCCGCTGGCCCGCGCGTGGTGATGGGGCTGGACCCCGGCATTCGTACCGGCGTAAAGGTCGCGGTGGTCGATGCCACCGGCAAGCTGGTGGAAACCGCCACGATCTACCCGCACGAGCCACGCAAGGACTGGGAAGGCTCGCTCCACACCCTGGCCAGGCTCTGCGAGAAGCACGGCGTCAACCTGATCGCCATTGGCAACGGCACGGCCAGTCGCGAAACCGACAAGCTGGCGGCCGACCTGATGAAGCAGATTGACGGCATGCAGCGCGTGGTGGTCAGCGAAGCCGGCGCGTCGGTCTATTCGGCCAGCGAGTTTGCCAGCCAGGAAATGCCCGACGTGGACGTGAGCCTGCGCGGGGCCGCCAGCATTGCGCGCCGCCTGCAGGATCCGCTGGCCGAGCTGGTCAAGATTGATCCCAAATCAATCGGCGTAGGCCAATATCAGCATGATGTGAACCAGAGCGACCTGGCGCGCAGTCTGGACACCGTGGTCGAAGACTGCGTGAACAGCGTGGGCGTGGACCTGAACACCGCTAGCGTGCCGTTGCTGGCGCGCGTGTCGGGCCTGAGCCAGACGGTGGCCAAGTCCGTGGTGCGCTGGCGCGATGCCAATGGCGCGTTTGGTAGCCGCGCCGATTTGCTCAAGGTCACCGGCCTGGGCGCCAAAACCTTTGAGCAGAGCGCCGGTTTTTTGCGGCTGCGCGGTGGCAGCAACCCTCTGGACATGACCGGCGTGCACCCTGAAACCTACCCGGTGGTGGAGAAAATCATGGTGCATACCGGCAAACCTGTGGCAGAACTGATGGGCCGAGCCGAGATGCTCAAAACCCTGAAGCCCGAGCTGTTCGCCAATGAGAAGTTCGGCGTCATCACGGTCAAGGACATCCTGGCCGAGCTGGAGAAGCCAGCGCGCGACCCGCGACCCGACTTCAAGGTGGCACGCTTCAACGAGGGCGTTGAAGACATCAAGGACCTGAAAGAAGGCATGACGCTGGAAGGCACGGTTAGTAACGTGGCGGCCTTTGGTGCATTTGTGGATATTGGTGTGCACCAGGACGGCTTGGTGCATGTGAGCCAACTGGCCAACAAGTTTGTGACCGACGCGCGCGAGGTGGTGAAAACCGGCGACATCGTCAAGGTGCGCGTGACCGAAATCGACGTGGCGCGCAAACGCATCGGCCTGACCATGAAACTTGGCGATGCCCCCGCACGGCGCGATGGTCCGCGTGACAACCGCTTTGAAAGCGCGCGGCCAGATTCGCAAAACCGGGGAACTCATGGCAGTGGGCGGCCCAATGCGCCTCGGCCCGCAGCATCAACTGCCATGGAGTCCGCGTTCAGCAAGCTGGCGGCGCTCAAGAAATAAGCGGTCAGATTGCGCTTGAAAACGCCTGCGGCAGGCGTGGCCGGTGCCTGGCAGCAGAAGGGATTGATTGCCTCAAGACGGCCCAATGGGCACATGTCAGGTATTCACGAATGGCCTTCAATTGGATTTCCATACAAGGGCCTGGCGCCAAATTGCGTACTGATGGCATAGGCCACGCCGCAGGCCAGCATGACCGGTACGGTAAGCTGGAACTGGTTGGTCATCTCCAGCACCATCACAATGGCCATCAGCGGTGCGTGCGTCACCGCCGCCAGCACGGCGGCCATGCCGATCACGGACATCACCTGTGGATCGCCAATCAGCGCCGGGGGCAGCCAGAGCCCGGCAACATGCGCGATTACGTAGCCGCTGGTGGCGCCTACAAACAGCGTCGGCGTGAAAACGCCACCGATTGCACCGGAGCCCGTGCTGAGCATGGTCGCCAGGATTTTCATCACGAGAATGAGCGCCACCCATTGCCAAGCCTGGTCGCCCTGCAGCACTTGGGAGACCACGCTGTAGCCGTTGCCCCAGATTTCGGGCGCGACCGCGGAAAGGCCGCCCACCAGTACGCCACCCAGGCCAAGGCGCAGCGGCAGTGAGTCGATCCGGGCAAATGCGCGTCGGCTGCGTTCGAGCAGCTCCAGCAGCGCCCAGCCGATGACTCCGCACAAAACTCCCAACACCAGGGCCGCTTCAATGCTGGTGGGCAGCAGCGTGACCGAGGGCATGATGTACAGCGGACTGGGCGCGACCAGCCAATAGATCAGGCCGCTCGAAGTGGCGCTGGCAATCAGCACTGGAGCCACCGTGTGACGGGCGAAAAAGCCCAGCGCGAGTTCCAGCACGAACACGACACCGGCAATGGGAGCGTGGTAGGTCGAACCGATACCTGCGGCAATGCCGCACACCAGGATGGCGTTGCGCTGCTCGGCGGGCAGCGGCGAGAGTCGGGCAATCCACGACGCCAGCCAGGCGGCCATCTGAACCATGGGGCCTTCACGGCCAATCGATGCACCCGTGCCCACTGACAGCAAGGCGGACGCGCTGCGAGCCAGCGTGGTGCGGTCGTTCAGGACCACCTGTCCCTGGCGTGCGGCGTCTATGTAATCCACATGGAAGTCGCCAGCGGGTCCGCGTGCGGCCCAACGCAGCCCCAGCTGCAACACCAGGCCGGCCAGAAGTCCCCCGCTGGCCCCCACCACCCAACGATGCCATGGTGCGAGTGACCGGGCAACTTCGACCAACCCACCGGCGTGCCCTGTGGCGAGCTGTTCCACCTGCTCGATCAGCCACCGAAAACCAATGGTGGCCCCGGCTGCGGCAGCACCCGCCGCAGCCGCCCACAACCAGAGCTGGGTGGTTCTTGCCGCGCCCGCCAGTCGGGATCTGGCAGTGCTCACTGAAGAACCGGGCGAGGCGCGTGACACCGGGTCAGGCGAGTCCATGCGTGCGCATCTCCCGGGTCAAGCATGCATGGTAAATAGGCGCGGTCGCCATCAAAACCAGCGCAACCCAACGCACAGGCAACAGATACCGTGTTGCTGTGGTCAAAAAATTTTCGCTGGTCATGTTCAAGCGGGATTATCAGCGACCACGGCGCCAGGAGCCCGGGCCACCCCGCCCAAAACGGTAAACTAGCCAACCGCCCAGCAAGCCACCCAGGTGGGCGAAGTGGGCAATGCCCGCTTGCGAGCCGGTGACGCCGAGTATCAATTCGAGCACGGCGTACAGCACCACAAAAATACGGGCGGGCATCGGGATTGGCGGAAACAGCGGCATGATGCGGCGCTCCGGAAACACCAGCGCAAACCCCAGCAGCAAGCCGAACACGCCGGCGGACGCGCCGATCACGGGCGGCCCACCGTTGCCCAGGACGCCAGCGACAAGCAGCTGGGCCCCGGCACCGAGGAACACGCTTGCAAAATAAGCCAGCGCCACCCGGCGCGGCCCCCACACCCGCTCCAGGTCGCCCCCGAACATCCACAGGCCCAGCATATTGAAGGCCAGGTGCATCACGCTGCCATGCAAGAAGCTGTAGCTCAGCCACTGCCAGGGTGCCAATAGCGATGAGTTGACCCAACCGCCCGCGCCAGGCGGCCAGAGTGCAAACCATTGCAGCATCGGGTCGCCAAGGAGTTGTTGCAGCACAAAGCCGACGACGTTGGCAATGATCAGGGCCTGGGTGAAAGCGGGCATCACGGGTTCCCGGGAGAAATCAAGGATCTTGTCAAGGCTGGATGGCGTCGCGCAGACGGTAGGCTTCAGTCAACTGCTCGCGCGCCTGTTGCACCGCTTCTTCGAGCTGGCGCTGGCGTTCAAAGTAGCTGGCCAGCAAGCGTGAGCCACCACCGGCGTTGTGCAGGCGCTCTCCAGGGAGTGGTTCACGTCCGGATTTGAGCGCGCGCTCGGCCTGGGCCAGGCTATCCAGCGCGCGGTTTACGCCAGCATCGGCGCTTGCGATGCGCTGCCTGATCTGGCTGGCGTCAGCTTGCGGCGCCGCGTCGTCGCTGGCGAGTTGCGCCTTGATCTCAAGCCATTGGGCCGGAGTGAAGTCTTGTGTGTCGATCTTGCGAATAGTGAAATCTTTCACGCCAGCCGGTGGCGCAGACTGCGAGAAGGAAATCACGCCGCTGGCATCGCGCCACTCGTACACACTGGTTTGGGCGGCCAGCGCACCCTGGGTAACACCAAAGGCAAGAGCCATTGCAACCACGCGGTGCTGCAGGAAGAAGGGTCGATTTGAAAAGGTGAATCGCATGAGCAGCTTTCAATGCCTCAAGCCAGGCTATAACGAGGCCGCCAGCATCTCTTCATAGTTGGCCACGCTTGCCAGCCGCGGGTTGGTCTTGTGGCAATGGTCGGCCAGCGCGCCTTCAATGATGCGGCTAAACTGGCCGCGTTCCACACCCATCGCCGCCAAGCCAGTGGGCAGGCCAAGGCGGCCGTTCATGGCCTTGATGGCTTCTGGAATGTCGCTGCCGGACGCCAGCCCCATGGCGCGGGCCATGCGGTCCATGCGATGTTCTTTCTGGATCGATTCGGCATCGGCGTTGAAACGCACCACAGCGGGTAAAAACATCGCGTTCAGCGTGCCGTGGTGCAGGCGCGGATCGACACCGCCCAGGCTGTGGCTGAGCGAGTGCACGCAGCCCAGACCTTTCTGAAAGGCCATGGCACCCTGCATCGATGCGCTCATCATGTTCAAACGCGCCTCCCGGTCGCTGCCGTCACGGGTGGCGCGTTCGATGTGCGCCCAGCCGCGCTCCAGTCCGTCCAGGGCAATGCCATCAGCGGGTGGGTTGAAGAGCGGTGCCATGAAGGTTTCCATGCAGTGGGCAATTGCGTCCATGCCGGTGGCGGCGGTCAGTTTGGCAGGCAGGCCGAAAGTCAACCCGGGGTCGCAAATCGCGGTTTTTGGCACCAGGTGCCAGGAATGAAAACCGAGCTTGCGGTGGTCGTCCAGGATGATGATGGCGCCGCGTGCCACTTCGCTGCCGGTGCCGCTGGTGGTTGGCACGGCAATCAGCGGGGCAGCGCGCTCGGTGATTTTGAGCGAACCGCCTTCGATGGTGGCATAGGTTTTGAGCGCGCCTTCGTGGGTGGCGGCAATCGCCACGCCCTTGGCGCAGTCAATCGCCGAGCCACCACCGACGGCAATCAGGCCATCGCAGTTGCTGGCCTTGTAGAGCTCGACAGCCATCCGCACAGCGGTTTCGGTCGGATTGGAGGGCGTCTGGTCGAACACCACTACCGGAATGGCGGCACCGCTCTGGTTGGGTGGGTTCAGGGCGTCCAGCGCCTTTTGCAACACGCCTGCGGCCTTGACGCCGGGGTCGGTCACGACGAGGGGCCGGGTGATGCCGACGCGCTCGCATTCCTGCCTGAGCAGTTTGATGGCGCCAAATTCAAACTGGACCTGAGTGATGTAATAAATGAAGGCCATGGCTTCCTTGCTTTTTTGCGTTGTAGGATAAGAGGATGTTCCATCACTCTGATCGCAATTTTTTTCCAAACGAGTTTGACTCTACCTTACTTTACAGGCTGCAGATATCCATGACTTGCAAGCAAACCCCGATGGCGGTCACTTTGGCGATAGGGCGATGCGAACCCAGGAGTCAATGGGCGATGGCCGGGTTGGAATAAATGCGAACCCGCTCGCCGCAAAGCCTGTTGGACCCCGTCATGCGCGATGTACTGCGCCGCATGGCGCGCGCCGCCCGTCCACCCTTTTACACCTTGACGGCAGCCGAGGCCCGAGCCGCCTATGAGTCAGGCTCGGAAGTACTGGAAATGCCCAGACCAGCTCTGGCGCGGGTTGAAGATTTCAGTATTCCAGCACGTGACGGCCACGCTCTGCCAGCGCGGCTGTATGCCGCGTCGGCTGAACGCCTGCCGGTACTGCTGTTTTTTCATGGTGGCGGCTTCACGATTGGCAGCATCGCCACCCACGATGTGCTGTGCCGCCGGCTCAGTACACTGGCTGGTTGCGCGGTGGTGTCCGTTGGCTATCGGCTGGCGCCTGAACACAAGTTCCCAGTTGCCGCCAACGATGCCTGGGACGCTTTGCAGTGGCTCGCCGTCCATGCGGCAAGCCGGGGGCTAGACGCCGCGCGGCTGGCCGTGGGCGGAGACAGCGCGGGCGGCACACTGGCCACCCTATGCGCCATATTGGCCCGCGACGCCGCCATGCCGCTGTCCCTGCAGTTGCTGTTTTATCCTGGTTGCGCGGGCCACCAGAACACGCCCTCGCACCGCACGTTCGCACATGGGTTTGTGCTCGAAGAGGCCGACATCACCTGGTTTTTCGAGCAATACATTCGCAGCCCGGCCGACCGTGACGACTGGCGCTTTGCGCCGCTCGATGCGCTTGATGCCCCCGATCTGGAAGGGGTGGCCCCGGTCTGGCTGGGCCTGGCCGAATGCGACCCACTGGTCGATGAAGGCCTGATGTATGCCGATCGGCTGCGCGCGGCCGGGGTGCCGGTGGACCTGGATATCTACCGCGGCGTGACACACGAATTCATCAAGATGGGGCGCATCATTGCCCAGGCGCGGCAGGCCCATGCCGATGCGGCGCGGGCGCTTGAACAGGCTTTCAACCTCAATATCCCAAAATGAACCAACAGGACTTTCGCTTTTTTCACCGCCTGCGTGTGCGCTGGGCTGAAGTTGATATGCAAAAAATTGTGTTCAACGCGCACTATCTGATGTACTTTGACACGGCCATGGCGGACTACTGGCGCGCGCTGGCCCTGCCGTATGAAGAGGCCATGCTGCAGTTGGGTGGCGATTTTTACGTGAAAAAGGCCAGCATTGAATACCACGGCTCGGCACATTTTGATGACCGGCTCGATGTGGCGCTCAAATGCGAGCGCGTCGGCAAGTCGTCCATGGTTTTTTCCGGTGCCATTTTTCGCGGTGCTGAATGGCTCATCGGCGGTGAACTTGTGTATGTGTTTGCCGACCCGGCATCACAAACCGCCAAGCCGGTGCCGCAGGCGCTGCGCAGCCTGCTTACGCGCTTTGAAGCCGGGGAGGCGATGCTGGACATCAAGACCGGCGACTGGGCTGCTTTGGGCCAGGGCGCAGCGAAAGTGCGACATGCGGTGTTTGTAGCCGAGCAGGGCATTGCGCTTGAGATGGAGCGTGACGCCGCCGACGGCATGGCGGTTCATGCCGTGGCCTGCAACGGTCTGGGACACTGCATCGCCACCGGGCGGCTCGTCAACCACGCCAGCCATGTCGGAAAGATCGGCCGCATGGCGGTTCACCAGGCGCTGCGCGGTTCAGGTGTCGGGGAGCAGATTCTTCACGCTCTGCTGGACGCCGCCAGGCAACGCGGTGACACCGAAGTCGTGCTGCACGCGCAGCGCAATGCCGAAGGGTTTTACCGGCGTCTCGGTTTTGTGCCGCGTGGCCAGCCTTTTGACGAAGCCGGTATCGCGCACATTGAAATGTTCAGGGTACCTTGACGCCTGCATGAGCGTTCGTCTCGCGGGGCGAAGCCCTCAGGCTGTCGTTTGCAAACACAGGCTCAGACAAGCGCGGTGCGGAGGCCGCGAATTGTGCAAATGGGTCCGCTCTTCGAGCTGAACCTGCCAGCGCTGCGTGCCATCAACACGGTCTGCGGCGCTGGCCAGCAGCACCGTGCTGCTGCGCGTTCCATAGGCGTGCTCAGGGAAATCCACGAAGGCGCTGGACAGGGCTTCCTCCCTCTCCAGCGATACACCGGTGGCCGGCAGGCGCTCACGAGGGGCGCGTTCAGGGTTGGCCAGAGCCGCCCAGAGCGAGTCCTGCAGCGCATCCGCCTCGGTCGCATCAAGGCAAGCCGCCAGCACGCTCTGCAACGCCACGGTTTTGGGCCACGGCGTGTTCAGTGCGGCATTGGACAGGCCATACACACCGGGCTGGAGAGGCTGCACCTGCATGGCCGAAGCGGCAGGTTTGTTGGTGATCCAGCTCCAGGCGTTGCGCTGAACATCACCCAGCACCAGGTTAAAGCCGCCCCAGGCCGCGGCATTTTGCTTGATCGCCCGGGCAAACGCGTTGGCATCGCCGGTTTCTTCAAGCCAGCGCGTGACCAATTCGCCACGTGAACGTGGTGCGGCCTGGGGTTGCGCTTCGCGCACGTTGGTCAAAAACGCGACTCGTCCACCGGGTGTCATGCCCAGCCAGGTTCCGCCAGCGCGCAGGTCGCGCCCGGAAATGATGTCTTGCCCTTGCGGGGTTTGCCAGCGGTCCAGTGGTTGGGTCGGACGATTCAGAAACTCGTCGCGGTTGGCCGCAATCACCAGTGGCCAGCGGGCCGAGGCATTGATGGCAAACGCAACCAGGCACACGGTGATCCCTATGGGTTGAGAGGTTCAGACGTCTTCGATCAGCGCGTAGGGCAGCGGCAGCAGCGCCAGGGCAGCGCCAGTGGCACTGCCCAGTGTGAGGCGGCCGTTCGCTGAATCTGCCGCCGCTGCGGTCTGCATCGACACGATGGCGTCAAATCCGCCCGAAGGATTGACCGCCGCCGCGGCAACCAGCCCGCAGGGCTGCGCTGCGTCGGATGCGTGGAACACCTCCTGCCCGGCATTCGGCGTACCTTCCGTATGCACCAAATAAGCCCGCCGTTTCAGTGTGCCGCGAAACTGGCTGCGCGCCACGATCTCCTGGCCGGGGTAGCAGCCTTTCTTGAAGCTCACGCCACCCACGGATTCGTAGTTGAGCATCTGTGGCACGAAGGCCTCAACAATCGGCCCGGTGACCATGGCAACACCCGACTGCACCTCAAGCCATTGCCACAGCGACAGGTCAATGCGTGAGCCGACGGGCGGCTGCGTGCCTGCAGGCGCGCACCAGATCGCGCGTGGCCGGCCTGCGCCGGGATATAAAAACGCCAGGTTTGCATCATCAATATCAACTTTAGTCCATGCAGTATGGGTATTTTTGGTTATTGATTCAATAGCATTTCCAGCCATGCCGTAGAGCACAAAATCGTCGCTGGCGTCACTGAGCCTGACCTTGGCGCGCAGGACAAACATGGACAGTCGCTTGAGTGTGGCGGCCAGAATGTCGCGGCTGCAAACCAGCAACACTTCTTCATGGCTGCGCTTGAACAGCACAAAGCTGGCCTGCATCCGGCCTTTGGCATTGCAAAAAGCGGCCAGCCGTGCTTCTGACAGCCCCAGCAGGGCGACATCCTGCGTCAACTGGCTCTGCAAGAACTTCACGGCCTCAACGCCTGCGACCCGAATCAGGCCCAGATGCGCGAGTTCGGCGATGCCGGAGATATTCGTGGCAGTGCCGGGCAGCATGGTCATGGGCAGGTTCAAGGGGGTTGTAGGCATGGGCTGAATTATCATAGCCCTGCAATTTTGTGTTCTGGTCTGAAAAGGTAGTCGGGTTGTGCGTCGTGTTTTTACAAGTTTCCTGACAGCGGTGTTGACCGCGGCGCTGCTGCTGTCTGGCGCGGCTTGGTGGTGGCTGCACGAACCGATGGCGTTGCGCCTGTCACCTGGCCAGCAGGTGCTGGACCTTGAGATCGAGCCCGGCACCAGCGCCCGTGGCGTGGCCACTACGGTGGTGGTTGCCGGTGCCGAGGTGCCTGCGCCGCTGCTGCAGGCCTGGTTCCAGCTTTCAGGGCAGTCCCGTCTCATCAAGGCCGGCAGCTACGAACTGGTACCCGGCACCACCCCGAGCAGACTGCTGCGCATGCTGGTACGCGGTGAGGAAACCCTCAAAAGCGTCACGCTGGTTGAGGGCTGGACCTTTACCCAGATGCGCTCAGCGCTGGAAAAAGCAGAGCAGCTTTTGCCCGACACACTTGGGCTGAGCCCGGAAATAATCATGGAAAAGCTGGGCAGGACAGGGATTCACCCCGAGGGCCGATTTTTCCCCGACAGCTACACTTACGCCAAAGGCTCCAGCGACCTGGCTGTGCTCAAACGCGCCGCCCAGGCGATGGACAAGCGGCTCGCTGCCGCTTGGGTCTTGCGTAGCACTAATACGCCCCTGAAAACGCCTGACGAGGCACTGATCCTGGCCAGCATTATCGAAAAGGAGACCGGCGCTCCCGCCGACCGAGCGCAGATTGGTGGCGTCTTTGTCAACCGGCTGCGCATCGGCATGCCGTTGCAGACCGATCCCAGTGTTATTTATGGACTGGGCGAAAAATTTGACGGCAAGCTGCACAAGCCCGATATGCTGGCCGATACGCCTTACAACACTTACACCCGGGTAGGCCTGCCGCCCACCCCGATTGCCATGCCGGGCAAAGCGGCATTGCTGGCGGCGGTGCAGCCCGCACCCACCCAGGCGCTTTATTTTGTGTCGCGCAACGACGGCAGCGGCAGCAGCCAGTTCAGTACCAGCCTGGATGAGCATAACCGTGCCGTCCAGAAATACCTGCGAGGCCAGTAATATATGGCCTCCACGCTTGCCACTTCGTGTGCTGCACTGCCCCCCGAAGAAGGGACTGGACTTGCTCGGGGCGGCCCGTCGCTGCGGCCGGCAGGTCTTTTCATCAGCTTTGAAGGCATTGATGGCGCGGGCAAAACCACGCACATTACGGGTCTGGCCGATGCCTTTCTGGCGCAGGGCAGGGCGGTGACGCTGACGCGCGAACCGGGCGGCACGCCGCTGGCCGAAAAGCTGCGCGCCATGGTGCTGGGCGACCCGATGGACGCGCTGACCGAGGCGCTGCTGGTCTTTGCCGCCCGGCGCGACCACCTCGTGCGCGTGATTGCACCGGCCCTGGCGCGCGGCGACGTGGTGCTGTGCGACCGCTTCACCGACGCCACCTTTGCCTACCAGGGGGCCGGGCGCGGGTTTGACCTGGCCGTGCTGGCCACGCTGGAGCAGTGGGTGCAGGAGAAAGCCGACGGTTTGGTCGAACCGCACCTCACCGTGTGGTTTGACTTGCCGCCTGAGGAAGCCGCGCTGCGGCTGGCTGGCGTGCGCCTGCCCGACCGGTTTGAGGCGCAACCGGTCGAGTTTTTCCGCCGCGTGGCGCAAGGCTATGCCGATCGCCAGCACGGCCATCCAGAACGCTTTGCCCGGATTAATGCCTCTCAGCCGCGCGACGCAGTCTGGCTGGCCGTGCGGCGGGTGTTTGCTGAAAGAGGCTGGCTGCCATGAGTGAAGTGAACGTGCCTGCCGACGTCAGGAATCAACCCCTCGCGCCCTGGCTGCAAACCCAGCTGGAAAGCCTGCTGATGCAGCGCGGCCATGCCTGGCTGCTCAGCGGGCCGTCGGGGCTAGGCCAGTTTGAACTGGCGCTGACGCTGGCCCGGGCCTGGCTGTGCGAGCAGCCTACAGTGAAGGGTGCATGCGGCCACTGTGGCAGTTGCCATGCGGTGAATGTGCACACCCATGCCGACCTGTGCATGTTGCTGCCTGAAAGTCTTTCCCTGGCGCTCGGCTGGCCGCTGGATGAAAAAACACAGGACGATCTGGACAAGAAAACCCGCAAGCCCAGCAAGGAAATCAAGGTTGACGCGGCGCGCGAGGCCGTGTCGTTTACCCAGTTCACGCGTTCACGCGGCACCACCAAGGTGGTGCTGGTGTTTCCGGCCGAGCGCATGAACCACATCACGGCCAACACGCTCCTGAAAACGCTCGAAGAGCCGCCCGGCGCGGTCCGGTTTGTATTGGCAACCGAGGCGGTGCACCAGTTGCTGCCAACCATCCGCAGCCGCTGCCAGACCCACACCATGCTATGGCCCGAGTTTGAGCCCGCACTGGCCTGGCTCCAGAGCGAAATGAGTCCTTCAGGTGCAGATGAAGGGAGCGGCAAAAAGCCTGCCCGCCCGCCGCAGGCCGCTGATTTGCAGACGTTGCTCAGAGCTGTTGGCGGACGGCCTGCCGATGCCCTGGCCTGGGTCCGAAACACCCCGGCCGACGATGCAGCTCGGCACTGGCAGGCCCTGCCCAAAGCCATGGCTCGGGGCGATGCCAGCGCGTTGACCGATTGGGCACCCGCGCAGGCGGTGGCAGCCTTGCAAAAGCTTTGTCACGATGTCTGGGCAGTCCGGGTTGGGGCTGCACCACGATTTTTCAGCACCAAAGACCTTTCGGAGATTACTCAAGCAAGCGCTACCGGCTTGTACGCACTGGCCAGTTGGTCCAAAGAATTGAGCACTATCGCTCGCACGGTGGAACACCCTTACAACCCGGGGCTGATGCTGGAAGCGCTAGCGAGCCGGGCCCAGATGGTCCTCAACACAAAAAAGTGAAGTCAACACTACACTAGGAACCATGAGCACCACGCATCCCGTCAGTTCATCCACCGCAGCCACTGCCCGGCCCAGTGTCATTCAACTGGCCATCAAGGAAAAGGCAGCCCTTTACGCGGCCTACATTCCGTTGTTCAAGGAAGGCGGCGTGTTCATTCCCTCGGCGCGCGATTACAAGCTCGGCGATGATATTTACGTCCTGCTCACGCTCCCCGATGACACGCAGCGTTATCCGGTGGCTGGCAAGGTGGCGTGGGTCACACCGGCACGGGCGGCGGGTCACCGCACCCAGGGCGTTGGTGTGCGATTCCCAGCCGACGAGAAGTCACGCCTGCTCAAGATCAAGATTGAAGAAATCCTGGGGGCTCATATGGCCTCGGACCGGCCGACCCAGACGATCTAGCGTGGCCCGCTACATGCTATTATTTTCGTAGCTTTATGCATCCTCTGCACAAGGGGAAACGCCATTTTTCTACCTAACGCTGGTTTTCCCAAATGTTCACCGATTCCCATTGCCACTTGAGCTTTCCCGAACTGCAGGCGCGCCTGCCGCAGATCCGCCAGGCCATGGAGGATGCCCGGGTGAACCGCGCGCTGTGCATTTGTACCACGCTCGAAGAGTTTGAGGCGGTTCACTTGCTTGCCACCACATATGACAACTTCTGGTCCACCGTGGGCGTGCATCCCGACAACGAGGGCGTGCGCGAACCCACGCTTGACGATCTGCTGCAGCGGGCCAGCCTGCCCAAGGTTGTTGGTATTGGTGAAACTGGTCTGGACTATTACCGCTTGGGTGAACGCAGCGTGGCTGACATGGCGTGGCAGCGCGAGCGTTTCAGGGTCCATATCCGTGCATCCCGCCAGAGCGGCAAACCGCTGGTCATTCATACCCGCAGCGCCTCCGATGACACCCTGGCTATCCTGAAAGAGGAGAACCAGAGCAGCGGCGCAGTGTCGGCAGGCGGTGTGTTTCACTGTTTTACTGAAACCGCTGCGGTGGCGCGGGCCGCGCTCGACCTGGGGTTTTACATCTCGTTTTCGGGCATTCTGACCTTCAAAAATGCTGGTGATTTGCGCGAGGTGGCCCGCTTTGTACCGCTGGACCGCATGCTGATCGAGACCGATAGTCCTTACCTGGCGCCCATGCCCTACCGCGGGAAGACCAATAATCCATCTTATGTTCCTTTGGTCGCGCAGCAGATTGCCGAAATCCGGCGGTTGCCGCTGGAGGCTATCGCCGAGGCTACCAGTCGCAATTTCGAACGTTTGTTCAGCGAGGTTACGGAATGAAAAAAAACTTTATAAATTACATTAGAAAAGCGTTATATCTATTTGTTTTTATTGGATTTAATGCTTCACATGCTGGATCCTACGATGATTTTTTTACAGCCATTCAGCGTGATGACGCGCAGGCGGTCAAGGCTTTGCTGGTGCGTGGTTTTGAGGCTAACACGATGAGCCAGAAAGGCCAGTACGGGCTGTATCTTGCCCTGCGTGAGCCCTCACCAAAGGTCGCCCAGGTTTTGATTGACTGGCCGAAAACCGATCTCAACCGCCTCAACGCCAAAGGCGAAAGCGCGCTCATGCTGGCTGCGCTCAAGGGCTATCAGAACCTCGCCGAAAAGTTGATCAAAAAGGGGGCCGACGTCAACAAGACCGGCTGGACGCCCCTGCATTACGCCGCCACTGGCGGGCAATTGACCGTCATCAGCCTGTTGCTTGAAAACAGCGCCTACATTGACGCCGAATCACCCAACGGCACCACACCGCTGATGATGGCGGCCATGTATGGCACGCCAGCAGCCGTCAAGCTTTTATTGCAGGAAGGCGCCGATCCGTCGCTTAAAAACCAGCAGGGCCTGACCGCGTTGCAGTTCGCCCAGCGCGGCAACCGGCCCGATTCGGTCGAGGCCATTGCCGCATTCATACGCAGCCGGCGTCCTGCCGGGCGATGGTAATGGGTTTACCCACTGACTTTGCCGGGTTTATCCTAAGTTGGCTTTGTTAATTGCCAACCACAATCGTGTTGCAACTTAAAGGAACTAATCATGACCACACGTCGCCAGGCAACCCGTATTTCCTTTGCTGTCATCACTGTGCTGGCGGCTGCCACGCTAACCGGATGCGGCATGATGGACCGCCAGTCGAACCTCGTGGCCTTCACCACCCAATTGCGCGCCGCCAATGAAGTGCCGCCCAACAATAGCCAGGGGAGTGGTTCGGTTGATGCCGTGCTCAACAAGGACACCAACCTGTTGCGCTGGAAGGTTAGCTACACCGGTTTGACCGGAGCAGCTACCGCGGCCCACTTTCATGGTCCTGCCGTCATTGGCGCCAACGCGGGCGTTGTCTTGCCGTGGGCCGGCCCTATCCACAGCCCCATGGAAGGCCATGCCACGCTGACCGCGGCGCAAGCTGCTGATTTGCTGGCCGGCCGCTGGTACGCCAACATCCATACTGCTGCCCACCCGGGTGGCGAAGTGCGTGGCCAGATGACCGCGCGCTACTGAATGCAATTCCTCTTGCTCTTTATCTGATAGCTATTAGTGCCCATTTTGCATGGGTTGGTGGTTAGTTTTATTGATGAAAATAGCGCTTTCAAATACCCCTTGGAGGCGCGCAGACCGCTTTAAACCCATAAAATCACAGGCTATCTACCAACTGCCAAGATATCCGCAAGGCGATCCTGACAGTTTCTACTGATCGCCTCATGAACGCCCCCGTCGACGTTTCCTTCTTCACGCGTGCTGCCAAGCCGCTGACCAGCTACCGCAAGTACTGGGCGGCCCGCTTTGGCACGGCCAAATTTCTGCCCACCAGCCGGGCCGAAATGGAGGCGCTCGGCTGGGATAGCTGCGACGTCATCATCGTCACCGGCGACGCCTATGTGGACCACCCCAGCTTTGGCATGGCGGTGATTGGCCGCATGCTGGAAGCGCAGGGCTTTCGAGTCGGCATCATTGCGCAGCCTGACTGGCAGAGCGCCGAGCCGTTCAAGGTGCTGGGCCAGCCCAACCTGTTTTTCGGCGTGGCCGCCGGCAACATGGACTCGATGATCAACCGCTACACGGCCGACCGCAAGATCCGCAGCGACGATGCCTACACCCCTGGCGACATCGGCGGCAAACGCCCCGACCGGGCGGCGCTGGTGTATTCGCAGCGCTGCCGCGAAGCCTACAAGGAAGTTCCCATCATTCTGGGCGGCATCGAAGGCTCGCTGCGCCGCATTGCCCATTACGACTACTGGTCTGACAAAGTCCGCCGCAGCGTGGTGATCGATTCGAAATGCGACTTGCTGCTGTACGGCAATGCCGAGCGCGCCGTGGTCGAGGTGGCGCACCGACTGGCCGCCAGGGAATCCATCGCGAGCATGACCGACATTCGCGGTACGGCTTTTATACGCCGCAGCGGCGACGACACCGCGCAGGGCTGGTTCGAGATTGATTCGACCAGCGTCGATGCGCCTGGCCGCGTCGAGGCGCATGTCAACCCCTACCTGATGATTTCGGAGCAGGCCAAAGAGCAGGGCGCCACCTGCGCCCGCGAAGACGAGGCCGCAGAGGTGGCCGTGAAAGCCGAGTCGGCTGGCTCGCCAGCGTTGGCTGCGTCCAAAAAGACAAATCCGGCCAATGCCAACCCCGCCATCAAGCCGCTGACCTTCGTGCAAAACCCAAGCCTGCCCTCCATGCAGGGCAAGATCAAGGTGCCGCCGCGCGACCGCTCGGTCATCCGCCTGCCCTCGTACGAGCAGGTCAGGAGCGACGCCGTGCTGTATGCCCACGCCAACCGCGTGCTGCACCTGGAAACCAACCCCGGCAATGCGCGTGCCCTGGTGCAGGCGCACGGCGAAGGCGCCACCGCGCGCGATGTCTGGATCACCCCGCCGCCCATCCCGCTGACCACGGCCGAGATGGACTATGTGTTTGACCTGCCTTACGCCCGTTCGCCGCATCCCCGCTATGCCGACGAAAACGGCAGCCATGACCACGCCACCAAGATTCCGGCGTGGGAGATGATCCGCTTCAGTGTCAACATCATGCGCGGCTGCTTTGGCGGCTGCACGTTTTGCTCCATCACCGAGCATGAAGGCCGCATCATCCAGAGCCGGTCTGAAGACTCGGTGATTCGTGAAATTGAAGCCATACGCGACACCGTCAAAGGCTTCACCGGCGCGATTTCCGACCTGGGCGGCCCCACCGCCAATATGTACCGCATCGGCTGCAAGTCGCCCGAGATCGAGGCCGCCTGCCGCAAGCCGTCCTGCGTCTATCCGGGTATTTGCCAGAACCTGAACACCGATCACAACCCGCTGATCAAGATGTACCGCCGCGCGCGGGCGCTCAAGGGCGTGAAAAAGATCCTGATCAGTTCCGGTGTGCGTTACGACCTGGCTGTGCAAAGCCCCGAATATGTGAAAGAACTCGTCACCCATCATGTGGGCGGCTACCTCAAGATTGCGCCCGAGCACACCGAGCAGGGGCCGCTGACCAAGATGATGAAGCCCGGCATCGGCAGCTATGACAAGTTCAAGCAGCTGTTCGAAAAGTTCACGCTGGAGGCGGGCAAGAAGCAGTTCCTGATTCCCTATTTCATCGCCGCCCATCCGGGCACCAGCGACGAAGACATGATGAACCTGGCGATCTGGCTCAAGAAGAGTGGTTTCAGGGCCGACCAGGTGCAGACCTTCTACCCGTCACCCATGGCCACGGCCACCACGATGTACCACACCAGCAAGAACCCGCTGCGCAAGGTCACGCGTGACAGCGAAACGGTGGACATCGTGCGCGGCGACAAACGCCGCCGCCTGCACAAGGCGTTTTTGCGCTACCACGACCCCAACAACTGGCCGCTGCTGCGCGAAGCGCTCAAAACCATGGGCCGTGCCGACCTGATCGGCAACGGCAAGCACCATCTGATCCCGACCTTTCAGCCCTTGACCGATGGCAGCTACCAAAGTGCACGCCGCAAAAATTCGACCACGATCCCGATCGCGACCATGGTCAAGCCTTCATCTGTTGTCAAGGGCAGGCTGCTGACGCAGCACACCGGCTTGCCGCCGCGCGACAACGGCTCGGGCAAGCCACTGCGCAAGCCTCGTTAAAAATACGTTCCGCGCGCCACAATAGAGGAAAAAAACCATGGCTATTCTCCACGCAACACCCGGCGACGTGATTGATGTGCGGCCGCTTGGCGCGGCCCTTGCCACGATGCGGACACATGCGCTGTTTAAGTCCGGCGATCTGGAAGTCATTCGCGTCGTACTACTGGCCGGCGTTGAAATGCCGCCGCATGTGGTGGCCGGTGAGATCACGGTGCAGTGTCTCGAAGGCCGTATTGCATTTACCTGCGATGCGGGTGTGCGACAGCTGGCCGCCGGCGAGCTCATTCTCGTCTCTGGCGATGAAATGCATGGATTGCGCGGCCTGGAAGATGCATCACTGCTGCTGACGATCGCGCTCAAGCAGGCCCCGCACGGCGGCGTGAAGCGCTGAGCCAGCGCTGCTGCCAGGCCGGGAATCCAGGCTGCGCGGTCACCGCCCAGCCCATTCATGCCATGGTGTGCAGCGGGATGTCCTTGTCCAGCGCCAGTTGGTCCAGTTGTGTGCGCGTCTGCGTCAGCAGGAATTTTGCGATCGCCTGGTGCGTGGCCGGGTTGAACATGGCGCGGATGTCCGAAGCGGCGGCACCGGCCGCCGCGCACAGGGCGGTGGCGAAGTGGGGCTCCAGCGCGGCGACGGCCACGCGGCCATCCTTGCAGGGGTAAATGCGGTAGCCCGCGTGCGCGCCGCCCACCGCGCCACCCGGATGTGTCAATCCCCATTGGCGCGGCAGGGCCAAGTAGGCGGCCGCGTCCGAGAGCGCCACTTCGACAAACACACCGCGCGGGTTGACATTGCCGGTACCGGCATCGCGTTCCTGGCGGCGCAGCATTGCCTGCAGCACCGCTTCGCTGACCATCAGCGAGCCGCTCATGTCGGCGTACAGCGTGGCGGGCAGTTCCAGCCCCGGCACCAAGCCGTTGTCGGCCAGGTAGGTCAGGTCATGGCCCGGTTCCTCGGCGCGTTCGCCCGGGCTGCCGACGATGGCAACCTGCGACAGGGCAGGGTAGAGACCCTGCAATTTTTTCCAGCCCAGTTCCAATTTCTCCAGCGCCGAGGGCCGGAACGAGGTAAGCAGCACGTCGGCTTTGGCCAACTCGCGGTGCAGCACCTTCTGACCCGCTTCTGATTTCAGGTCGGCCAGCAGCACTTTCACGCCCTCGTGCAGTTGGGTGTAGGCCGGCTGGTTATAGCGGCCCATAGGGTCACCGCCGGGCGGCTCCAGCTTGATGCAGGTGGCCCCCATTTGCTGGCAACGCATCAGCGCGGCGGGACCGGGCAGGTTGAGCGCGAGGCTCAGGATGCGCGCGCCCTGGAGCGCCCGCAGAGCCGGGGATGTGGTGGCTTTTTTGGTGATGCTCATAGCGCCATGTTATAGCGGCAGGCCGACGTAGTTCTCGGCAAGCGACGTGGCGGCGGCGCTGGAGTTCACAAGATAGTCGAGTTCGGCTTCCTGAAACTTCTGGCCAATCTCGCCGTTTTCGGGGAAGCGGTGCATCAGGCTGGTGAACCACCAGGAGAAGCGCTCGGCCTTCCAGACGCGGCGCAGGCAGCGCTGGGAATAACCGTCGATACCGGCTTCGCTCTTGTCCTGGTAGTACTCAATGAGGGCACTGGAGAGGTATTTCACGTCGCTCGCCGCCAGGTTCAGCCCCTTGGCGCCGGTGGGCGGCACGATGTGCGCAGCGTCGCCGGCCAGAAACAGTCGGCCAAAGCGCATCGGCTCGGCGACAAAGCTGCGCAGCGGCGCGATGCTTTTCTCGATCGATGGGCCAGTGACCAGCTTTTCACGCGCCTCCAGATCAAGGCGCAGGCGAAGCTCCTGCCAGAAGGCAGCGTCGGACCAGTCGCGCGTATTGTCGGTCAGCGGCACCTGCAGGTAGTAGCGGCTGCGCGTGTGGCTGCGCTGCGAGCACAGCGCAAAGCCGCGCGGACTGTTGGCATAAATCAGTTCGTCGTGAACCGGTGGCGTGTCCGAGAGCACGCCGAGCCAGCCGAAGGGATAGGTTTTTTCGTATTCACGAATCGCGCGGCGCGGGGGGCTGGCGCGGCAAACGCCGTGAAAGCCGTCACAACCGGCGATGAAATCGCACTCTATTTCGCGTATCTGGCCGTCCTTCTCGTAGCGCACGCGGGGTTTGGCGGTGTCGAAATCGTGCACCATCACGTTGTCGGCTTCGTAAATGGTGGTCAGACCCGCAGCCTTGCGCGCGTCCATCAGGTCGCGCGTGAGTTCGGTCTGGCCATAAACCATGACGTTCTTGCCGCCGGTAAGCTGGCTCATGTTGATGCGGTGGCGCTCGCCGCTGAACAGCATATCAAAGCCGCCGTGGATCAGGCCTTCCTTGTGCATGCGCTCGCCAACACCGGCCTCGTCCATGAGGTTGACGCAGACCTGCTCCAGAATGCCAGCGCGGATGCGGCCCAGCACATAGTCGCCGGTCTGGCGTTCGAGGATGACGGCGTCGATGCCGGCCTTGTGAAGCAACTGGCCCAGCAACAGTCCGGCCGGACCACCACCCACAATGACTACCTGTACACGCATACTTGTCTCCATTCAATACCCGACGGTGCAATACCTGCCTGGGCCAGGCATCACGGGACATTTTCGTGTATTTCAGGTGCTGATGGTTGCGCGCACAGGAAAGCGTTGAGATGGCGTCAGAGCGCTATCGGATGCGGGGTGGGGCCTGCAGCTGTTCGGGCGTGGTGAAGTAACCGGCGGTGGTCCCCATGCGCGCGCGCGCCTGTGCCAGTTCGTGCCGGGCCACCGTGCGCAGATGCACTTCATCCGGCCCATCCATCAGGTGAAGGGCGCGACCCCAGGTCCAGAAGTAAGCCAGCGGGGTGTCGGGCGATAGGCCCATGGCGCCGAAGGCCTGCATGGCGCGGTCCACCACGCGCGTCTGCAGCCGGGCCGCCACCACCTTGATGGCGGCGACCTGCGCGCGCAGCCGCGTCGGCTCCAGCGTGCCCTGGTCGAGTGCCCAGGCAACGTGCAGCACCAGCAGGCGCGCCTGGTCGATCTCGATCCGCGACTCGGCAATCCAGTCCTGCACGTTGGAAAAGTCGGAGAGGTGTTTGCCAAAAGCCTGGCGCTCCAGCGTGCGCTCGGCTGCAAGTTCCAGCGCCAGCTCGCACTGCCCGATGGCGCGCATGCAGTGGTGCACACGCCCCGGCCCGAGGCGGGCTTGCGCCATGGCAAAGCCTTCACCCCAGGCGCCCAGCAGGTGGCTGGCCGGCACGCGCACATCGCGCAGCAGGATTTCGCAGTGCCCTTCGGGCGAGAGGTGGTGCATCATGGAAATGTTGCGCACCAGTTGCACGCCGGGCATGCCGAGCGGCACCAGCACCATGCTGTGCTGATGGTGTGCGCCTGCCTCGGGGCCTTCTTCAGCATCGTCCCCGTCAAGCGCGGCGTTGCGGCACATCACAATCAGCAGTCTGCAATTCGGGTGCGCGGCACCGGTGATAAACCATTTGCGACCGTTGAGCACCAGTTGCCCGCCTTCGCGCCGCACGGTGGTCTGCAGGTTGGTGGGATCGGACGAGGCCACGTCGGGTTCGGACATGGCAAAGGCCGAGCGGATGCTGCCGTCCAGCAGCGGCACCAGCCACTGCGCGCGTTGCTCGGACGTGGCAAAGCGGTGCAGCAGCTCCATGTTGCCGGTATCTGGCGCGCTGCAGTTGAACACTTCCGGAGCCCAGGGCAGACGACCCATGATTTCAGCCAGCGGCGCATAGTCGAGGATGGAGACGCGCGTGCCGGGCTCGTCCTCGCGCAGGTCAGGCAAAAACAGGTTCCACAGCCCCTCTTCGCGCGCCAGGGCCTTGAGGTCTTCGATGAAAGGGGGCGGGTACACGCCATCTTGCACCGAGCGATGCCAGGCGGCGTTGTAGGGCAACAGGTAGCGTTGCATGAACGCTTCGAGGCGCTGGCGCAAGTCCTGCGCGCGGGGGGAAGGTGCGAAGTCCATGCGCTATTGTCCTGGGGGTGCGCTTTGCTGTCAGAACGCAGGTGACAGGACTTGCGGATGGCGGGGGCGCACCAAATGAGCCATGACTAAAATGCTATTAAAATCGTAGCTTTCTGCGTATATATTGTGAGGGCTGGAGGTCTATTTTTCACTCAACGAATGAAAGGAACTTCCCCGTCCTGGGTGCGGCCAACACTACTTGAGTTTCTGGTCTTCCCGCTTTGCGTCCGCCATTGCCTCGGGTTCCAGTTCTTCGGCTGAACGATTAAGGTGAACGAATAAGCCCCAGGCTGCCAGAAGTACTCCTGCCGCAGCCAGAATGCTTGCCGCATACGGAAGTTGCGCTGGATCTTCCTGCATGGCTTCGATTTTCCTGGCCTCTGGCAGCGCCATCGAGCGCTCGCGCCGCGAGTTGGCGCTGGACAGCGCCCGGCAGGTGCTGTTGGGGCACGCACTCAATTCCCGGGCCGGTGCCACCAGTCCCAACCCACAGGTGCTGGTTCTGCGCGTCCTTGCGCCCCAAGCGGAACCTGCCATAAATTTACTGAAAAAAGTGTGGGCCGCCTGGCGTCAGACACGATGGAAAAAAACCGGCCGTGATGCCCAGAATATGGGCGATTTAGGATAGCGGTCAGGAAATGACTCGGGTGCGCAAGCCGATCACAGACCCAGTGATTCGAAGATAATATCCATGCGCGCCTGCACGTCAACGTCCATGACGATGGGGCGACCCCACTCACGCTGCGTTTCGCCGGGCCATTTGTTGGTGGCGTCCAGTCCCATCTTGCTGCCCAGTCCGCTCACGGGCGAGGCAAAGTCAAGATAATCGATGGGGGTATTTTCGATCAGCATGGTGTCGCGCGTGGGGTCCATGCGCGTGGTCAGGGCCCAGATCACTTCGCGCCAGTCGCGCACGTCCACGTCGTCGTCCACCACCACAATGAACTTGGTGTACATGAACTGGCGCAGGTGGCTCCACACGCCCATCATGACGCGCCGTGCGTGGCCGGGATAAGCCTTTTTGATTTTCACCAGCGCCATGCGGTAGCTGCAGCCTTCGGGCGGCAGGTAAAAATCAAGGACCTCGGGAAACTGCCTTTGCAACAACGGAATAAACAACTCATTCAGCGCCATGCCCAGCACAGCCGGCTCATCCGGGGGTTTGCCGGTATAGGTGGAGTGGTAAATCGGATCGCGGCGCATCGTGATGCGATCGACTGTGAACACGGGAAACATGGCTTGTTCGTTGTAGTAGCCGGTGTGGTCACCATACGGCCCTTCGAGCGCATGCTGGTAACCGCTGGGGTGATTGGCATCGGGATAGATATGGCCTTCAAGCACGATCTCGGCCGTGGCCGGCACGCGCAGGGGTACGCCGAGCGCCTTCACCACCTCGGTTCGGCCACCGCGCAGCAGGCCGGCAAACTGATATTCCGAGAGGCTGTCGGGCACCGGCGTGACAGCGCCCAGGATGGTGGCCGGGTCGGCCCCCAGCGCCACGGCCACCGGATACGGCTCCCCCGGGTGCATGGCGCAGTGGTCCTTGAAATCGAGCGCGCCACCACGGTGCGCGAGCCAGCGCATGATGAGCTGGTTGCGCGAGAGCACCTGCTGGCGATAGATGCCTAAATTCTGCCGCGCCTTGTGCGGCCCTTGCGTAATGACCAGCCCCCAGGTGACGAGCGGTGCCACGTCGCCGGGCCAGCAGTGCTGCACCGGCAGGCGTGCCAGGTCCACGTCGTTGCCTTCCCAGACCACCTCCTGGCAGGGTGCCGAATGCAGCTCTTTGGGGGCCATGTGCCACAGGGTCTTGAGCAAGCCGCCCATGCTCATCATGTCCTTGAAGCCCTTGGGTGCTTCAGGTTCCTTGAGCGCTGCCAGCAACTCGCCAAACGGGCGCAATCCGCGCAGGTCGGCAACGCCCATGGCGCGAGCCACACGTTCGGTGGTGCCAAAAAGGTTGCCAAGGACGGGCATGCTGTGCCCGGTGGGCTGCTCGAACAGCAGGGCCGGTCCGCCCGCCCGCAGAGTGCGGTCGCACAGAGCGGTCATTTCAAGATAGGGCGAGACAGGCGCGGCTACGCGTCGCAGGTCGCCGGTCTGCTCCAGTTGGGCCATGAAGTCACGCAGATCGCGGTAGGGCATGGGTTCAAGCGCTGGTTTTGGTTTCAGGAAGCGCCAGACCGTCCCAGCGCGACGCGAGCTTGTGAGGCAACTCAAGCAAGTCAAGCACGCGCGCCACGCTGGAGTCCACGATGTCGCTGACTGATTGGGGACGCAAATAAAACGCCGGTAGCGGCGGGCAGATGATGCCGCCCATTTCGGTCACACTGAGCATGTTGCGCAGGTGCACCAGGTGCAGGGGCGATTCGCGCACCATGAGCACCAGGCGCCTGCGCTCCTTGAGCACCACGTCGGCGGCGCGCGTGATAAGGTTGTCCGCCAAGCCGTGCGCCACCGCTGCCAGTGTACGCATGGAGCAGGGCGCCACCACCATGGCGCTGCACCGAAAGGAGCCGCTGGCAAGGGTTGCACCCACGTTGCGTACATCGTGCACCTGGTCGGCCAGAGCCTCGACCGACGCGCGGTCCAGGTCAAGCTCATGGTGCAGATTTCTCCAACCTGACTCAGAGACCACCAGGTGGGATTCAATGCTCGCCATGTCCTTCAGTACCTGCAACAAGCGTACGCCGTACACCGCGCCGCTGGCACCTGAAATGGCGATGATGATGCGCCGTGGTGCCGCTCTGTCAGCCATAGGCCCGGACCGCATTTCCTGCGCCAGTCATCAGCGGCGCGGCCTGTAGATCAGACTCGACGCGGTTGAGGACACTTGCAGCCTGCCCGGCATCAAAATTTTCGTGCGGGCGCTTTTTTACACCGTATTGCTGCAGCTGGTAGTGCCGTTCGGCCGTGATGCCATGACGCGCGAGACTGCTTTGCACACACACCAAGGGGCACCCATCCAGCGCAATAATGGACCTGCCGGAGCGGGCGATTTTCACCAGATAGGGCACGTCGCCGCCAACTCCGGCAATGCAGGACATCTCAGCCACGCCGCGGTGGTCCAATTGCAGCGCGACATGGTTGGCCAATTGCGCGGCGCTGGAACAGCCTGAGCACGAATAGACCAGCGGGCGTGATGCACTGGCATCGCTCATGGATTCCCACCCGAATGGTGTGGGTCTGCTCCAGCCGGGCGCCATGAAGCCATGCGTGAAAACACCTGGCGCGGTGCCCATTGCTGCAGTTCAAACACGGGCAGTTCCAGCGCATCCAGGGCATTTTTAACCACCAGTCCCAGTTCGGTGTCGCCCTGCATCGACAGGCGGCGGCTGAAAAACAAGGTGTCGGGGTCTTCCTGGCGCTGCGCGAGGCGCAGGAAATCATGCGCGCTGGCCGCGATGGTCAGGTCAGTGGTTTGCGCTCTTGAGCAGGCCGCAAAGCGTTCTCCTGTCCACGTGAAATCAAATGTCAGGCGCGCATCACGCACGTGGATTCGCAGCTTTTTGTGCAGCAGCAACCCCCGCACGTCGTCCGGCAGTTGTGGCGACAGTCCCAGGTTGAGCGCGGTCACCAGCAACGCCGAACCTGGGTAGGTCGGCAAGCGCGCCAGCAGCGATCCCAGGCGTTGGGGCAGCACAAAGGTAGGAGGTAGATTCATGATGTCCCAGACAGTCAGGCCACGTAAAGTAGCACGGTAAAAAAATGACAGATGCTGCCAGCCAGCACACACAGGTGCCACAGGCCATGGCCATGACGAAATTTGTGGTCGGCAGCATAAAAATAGATGCCAGCGGTGTAGCAGATACCGCCCGCAGTCAGCCAGGCAAAACCCGCAGGCGTGAGCGCCTGCCACAGCGGCATTACTGCCACCAACGCCAGCCAGCCCATCAATACATAGATAACCAGCGACAGCACGCGCGCACCCTTGGCCAGCCATAGCTCCTGCACGATCCCCAGCAGTGCCAAACCCCATACGACGCCCAGCAGCGACCAGCCCCAGCGGCCGCGCAGCGAGACCAGTGCAAAGGGTGTGTAACTGCCCGCAATCAGCAGGTAGATGGCACAGTGGTCAAACTTGCGCAGCACATTCTTGGCGCGGCCCCGGACGCTGTGATAGAGGGTGGAAAACACGTACAGCGCCACCAGCATGCCGCCATAAATGCTGAAACTCACGATTTTCCAGGGGTCGCCCAAGCGTGCTGCCAGCACGATCAGCAGTGCCGCGCCAGCGACCGCCAGAGTCGCTCCCACAAGATGACTGATGCTGTTGAAACGCTCACCGTAGTACATGGCCTTCAGGCTACCACGGTCTGCGCCATATGGGTAGTTTGTGCGACCTGTTCCAGGCCAGGACGACCGTGCCAAAAGCCATTGCAGCCCTGGTCTGGCATGAGCGGCAGCAGGCGCGCCATCGCCTCTTGCGGCGCGATGGCCTGCTTGCGCGCGGCGTCAAATACCTCAATCACTTCCTCCATACGCGCTGTCTGGGGACTGAGACGCACCACATCAACGTCCATGGTTTGCATATCGTCCAGCGCGTCCACAAGGTTGTACACGTGCGCAGATTGCGTTTGGGTGCCGTTGAGCACCAGGAATTCCTCGCGCTCGCGTGTTTTGAGCATCAGTCCGTCAGGATAGTCGAGACAACTGAAATGGCAGTCGTCCTTCGGCAGGTTGCGGTGCCGCGCGGTGAAACAGCGCGCCGAGTAGGCCAGCGGCATGCGGCCATAGGCAAAGACTTCGGTCTGCATCCCTTTCGGGCGGCCTTGCTGCAACAGTGCCAGGTCATCGCGTTTCATTTCCAGTGGCATGACCCAGCGGCTGGCACCCAGTTTAGCCATCCATTGGAGCGAGTCCAGGTTGTACAGGTTGAGATGGGGCCCAGCCACGAATGGCGCCTTGCCGGTCAGGCTATGCACTGCGCCCATGTCGTTGGCTTCGACTCGAAAGTCACCGTTGCCCGCGATCCGGTGCATCGTGCTCACGTCAGTGCCTGATTCCAGCAGCACTTGCGTGGAAAGTACTACTTCCTTGCCAGCGCCTTGCAGGCGGGTGGCAATGTCCAGCCAGTCGGCCAGACGCAGTTCATGGCGGCGCGAACAAACGGTCTCGCCCAAGTAAACCACATCAACTGGTGTGGTGGACATGGCGTCGTAAAAACTAAAGACAATATCGCGCGGCCAGTAATACAGCAGCGGGCCCAGTGCAATTTTCATGGTGCAAACTTGCGGCCTTTCCGGCCAGTAATTCGTTGATTTAACAGACTATTTCCAGGGCCTGTGGTAGGCCCCCAAGGTATGCTGCTGACCCTCGGCGACTTGGTCGAGTCCGGCCATCCAGGCGGGTTTGGGCACATACCGATGCGGATTGGCGACACAATGGTCAATGGCTTCGCGCCACACCTTGGTGACCTGCGCCACATAAGCCGGGCTGCGCTGGCGGCCCTCAATCTTGAGGGCGCGCACTCCGATTTTCATGAGCTGCGGCAGCAGTTCGAGTGTGTTCAGGCTGGTGGGTTCCTCGATGGCGTAATAGCTTTCATCGCGATCCACGTCGAAGCGCCCTTTGCATAGGGTGGGATAGCCAGCATTTTCGCCCTCTGCGTAGCGGTCAATCAGTACGCCGTTAAGGCGTGATTCCAGGCCATTGGGCGTTTCCTGCCAGCGCACCGCCTTGGGCGGCGAACACACGCCGTGCGTGTTGGGCGCCTCGCCGGTGACATAGGACGACAGCGCACAGCGCCCCTCCACCATCACACACAAGCTCCCAAAGCCAAATACCTCAATTTCCACCGGGGTTTTCTCGATCACTTGCTCCACCTGCGCCATCGACAGCACACGCGGCAGCACCGCACGCACCACGCCGAACTGTTCGCGGTAAAAATTGATGGCGTCGTAATTGGTGGCTGAACCTTGCACCGACAGGTGCAGGCGCAACCGGGGATAGTGCTTGGCGGCATACTGCATGAGCCCCGGGTCGGCCAGGATCACGGCATCCACGCCCATGTCCACCGCCTTGTCCAGCGCCTTGCGCCACGGCTCTGGATTGGAGGCCTGCGGATAGGTATTGAGCGCCATGAACACCTTGCAGCCACGCTCATGGGCGTAACGGGTGCCTGTGTTAATGGCAGCTTCGTCGAAATTGAGGCCGGCGAAATTGCGCGCATTGGTCGCGTCGCGCAGACCCAGGTACACGCAGCTGGCACCGTTGTCCACGGCGGCTCTCAGGGCTGGCAGACTGCCAGCGGGGCACACCAGTTCTGGGGGGATCTGGCGGGGCGCTGCAGGGCAGGTTGTCATGGCAGGATCGGTGAGCAGGGTAGAAGGTTCCATGTAGGGTGGGAATTGACGCAGGCCCAGAACGGGGCTGTCACACTGACGCAAGATAATACGCTGGACTACCTCGGCAACTATTGATCTTTGTCAATCAGTGGTCACAATGCGGCAAAAATACGAACCCGAGCATGCAGAGCTTGGCCTATACGCCAAGATACTGCTGCAGCAGTTCTGGCCGGGCGAGCAGATTCTCCGAGCTGCCTTCAAACACCACTTCCCCCTTGAGCAGAATCACGTTGCGGTCGGTGATCTGTGTCACATGTTTCCAGTTTTTATCGACGATCACGCTGCTGATGCCGGTTTCCCGCACCAACTGGCATATCCGCCAGATGTCGCGGGCGATCAGCGGTGCCAGACCCTCGGTGGCTTCGTCAAGAATCAGCACGTCGGGGTTGGTCATGAGCGCTCGGCCAATGGTCAGCATTTGCTGCTCCCCGCCGCTGAGCTGCTGGCCGCCGTGACCGAGGCGTTCCTTGAGGCGCGGAAAGGTCTCCAGTACGCGGTCATAGGTCCAGTCGTTTTGTCCGCGTGCTCCTGCCCTGGCCGCCATCTTGAGGTTTTCAGCCACGCTCAGGTTGCCGAAAATTCCGCGCCCTTCAGGAACGTAGGCAATCCCGAGTCTGGCAATCTCATACGGTGCGCGCCCAATCGCTGGCTTGCCGTGCCCGATCAATGCGTGGGTACACCTCCATTGGAATCCTGCTGGGACTGACGCAGCTTGAACCGCTGGATTTTTCCCGTCGCCGTTTTGGGCAGCTCGCTCACGAATTCAATCCAGCGCGGATATTTGTAAGGCGCCAGCCGCTCCTTGACATGCGCCTGCAGTTCCTCCGCTGTCGCCGTCTGGCCGGGCTTGAGTACCGCAAATGCTTTGGCCTTGATCAGCTGATCGGCGCCCGCCGCGCCGATCACGGCAACCTCCAGCACGGCGGGGTGGGTCATCAGGCAGGCCTCAACCTCAAACGGCGACACATAGATGCCGCCGACCTTGAGCATGTCATCGGTGCGCCCGCCATAGGTGTAAAAGCCGTCTGCATCGCGCGTGTATTTGTCGCCGCTGCGAGTCCATTCGCCGGTAAAGGTGGCCTTTGTTTTTTCGCGGTTGTTCCAATACATAAGGGCGGCGCTCGGACCCTTGACCTGCAACTCGCCAATCTCGCCACTGCCGCATTCCTGGCCATCATCGCCGATGATGCGCAACGCATAGCCGGGCACCGCGTGGCCGGTGGTTCCGTAGCGCACCTCACCAGCGCGGTTACTCAGAAAAATATGCAGCATTTCCGTGGAACCAATGCCATCGAGAATTTCGCAGCCATAGTGAGCAGTCCATTTCATGCCGATCTCGGCTGGCAGTGCCTCGCCCGCGCTGGTGCACAGGCGCAGTCTGAATTCGGACCTCGCAGGCTTGGCCGGGTCTGCCAGCAAAGCGGAGTACAGCGTTGGCACACCGTAGAAAATGGTGGGCTGAAATTTCTTGAGGATGGCAAATACCTCGGCAGGTGCCGGACGCGCGGGCAGTAGCACAGTGGTAGCCCCGACACTCATGGGAAAGGTCAGTCCATTGCCCAGGCCATAAGCAAAAAACAGCTTCGCGGCCGAATACACCACATCCGACTCCTTAATCCCCAGCACGGCGCGACCATAGAGTTCGGCGGTCTGAATCAGGTGGCTGTGCAGGTGTACCGTGCCTTTTGGGGTACCGGTCGAGCCGCTGGAATAGAGCCAGAAGCAGGCCTCGTCGGAGCAGGTGTCAGCTATATTTATAGTGGCACTTGATTCCCTTATCATGCGTGCCAACGTGGTGTAGCTTGCGTAGTCCTCGACGCCAGAAACAATCACGGTTTTTAGCGTGTCAATTTTTCCCAGCAGCGGCTCAAAAACCGGCAGCAAGGCGTGCGAGACGATCAGGCCCTGGGCGCGGGAATCGCGCAACATGAACTCAAAGTCCTGAGTGGTGAGCAAGGTATTGGCGGCCACGGGTACCACGCCCGCCAGGATGCAGCCCAGAAATGCCACTGGCCACTCGGGCGTATCCAGCATGGCCAGCATGACGCGGCTCTCTGGCTCGAAACCATGGGCTCGCAAGGCATTGGCAAAGCGCTGGGACTGCTCTGCGAGTTCGCCATAGGTCAGCTGCCCGCCAGTGAGGGCATCAATGAACGCGACTTTTTCCGGGCGCTGCACATTGCGCGCCAGCAGATCGTGCGCGGCATTGTAATCACGCGGAATGTCCACCAAGGGTGGGCTCACTGAATGGTCGGCGCGGCTCAGTTGCATGATGGTCTCCTGATTTAATCAAATCGTCATTATTTTTTTGTACCTGCTTGCACTCGACAGTCAGAGGCAAAGCCGGGTTTTGTCTTGTGCCAGACTTGTATTGACTCAAACCATGGCTTGGCTGGCATGGATTGCGTCAAGCGCGCGAGTCAGCCACTGGTGACACCATTCGGTGCCTTCCGATTCGGGCAGGGTGCCACTGCTGGCATCATGGCACCAGACTTCGCCAATGCGTCGGGCCCCGAGGTCTTGCAGCCGTTCGTCAAATTTCTTGCCGCCAAAGCAGAAGGTTTGCAAATAGGTGCGGTCACCCAGAGCCATCACACCGTAATGCACATGGCCCAGAAACCGCGGCTGCGCGCCCAGTGATTCGTACAGGGCGCGGGCATTGTCCGGGACATCCCCCGAACCATAGGTGGAGGTGCAGATGAGATAAATCGCATCTTCGGCCTGCGCAGCATTAAAGACGCCAATGTCCAGGCCGTCCATCAATTCAACCTCGATTTCGCTCACCAAGTCTGCGCAATCCATCTGAATCGCCTGTGCAACGTATTCGGCGGTGCTTGTCATTGTGCCTACCAGAATTTTGAGCTTCATTAATAAAGTCTCCAGAAAAAGAGCCCGTGAGTTGATTGACATCTACTAAACATGAAATATACTTCAATTTACTGACAATGCAACTTTTATAAACCTTGAAATCAAATCTTTTCAACATGGGTGTTCTCTGAAAATCATGATGGAACAGGAATCGAAAGCCATCCTGAGCGAGCTGGGTGCCCGCGTGCGTGCCTGGCGGGCTCGCCGCGGCATGACGCGCAAGACTCTGGCCGCTGATTCAGGTTTGAGTGAGCGCTTTCTGGCCGATGTGGAGGCGGGCAAGGGCAATGTCTCGATCAATTCGCTGGAAGCGGTGGCCGGTGCCCTCAATATCTCAATCCTTGACCTGCTGCAGGATACGCCGCGGCCAGCGCTGGCACGGGTGCAGGGCCTGCTTTCACGGCTGAACGAAACGCAGCTTGACCGGGCTTATGGCCTGCTTGGCAGCACTTTTGGTCTGAACGACTCGGTCGGCCGCGACCAGCGCATAGCGCTGATCGGTTTGCGCGGTGCCGGAAAATCAACACTCGGCAGCCAATTGGCGGCTGATCGTGGCGTACCCTTTATTGAGCTGGATCGGGAAATTGAACGCGAAGCGGGCACCAGCATGAATGAAGTCTTGCTGTTGCACGGGCAGGCCGGCTACCGCCGCTACGAACGGCGCGCGCTGTTCCGCATTGCCGATGGTTACCCCAACGGCGTGGTGATGACCACCGGCGGCAGCATTGTCAGCGAACGAGAAACGTTTGACCTGCTGCAAAGCCGGTTTTACTGCGTCTGGCTCAAAACCAGTCCCCAAGAGCACATGGCCCGCGTGATGGCCCAGGGTGACATGCGGCCATTTGAAGCAACGCGAAGCGAGGGCGATCAGATCGCGCAAGGGGCAATGAACGAAGCGATGGAAGACCTGCGCCGTATCCTTGCCAGCCGCGAGACCTTGTATGCGCATGCCGACAAGGTGGTTGACACCGCTGACCGCACCCTGAAGCAAAGCCTGAAAGACCTCGAACGCGCGGTGCCTCAGGTCAAATCGCCTCCCACCAACCCATTGCAAGCCAAGGAAACAGCATGAACGCCATCACAGAGCCACTCTTGTTCAAACAGGTTATCGCGGGGCAGGAGCGCGAGCTGGTGAGCTTTGCCACGCATCCGTCGAAATACCAGCACTGGACCTTGAGCGTGGACGGCGATGTGGCGCGCCTGAAGCTCGACATCAACGAAGACGGCGGCATCCAGCCCGGCTACAAGCTCAAGCTCAACAGTTATGACCTGGGCGTGGACATCGAGCTGCACGATGCGATCAACCGGGTTCGCTTTGAACATCCCGCCGTCAAGGTCGTGGTGTTTGAGTCAGGCAAGGAAAAAATCTGGTGCTCGGGCGCCAACATCTACATGCTGGGATTGTCCAGCCACGGCTGGAAGGTAAATTTCTGCAAGTTCACCAATGAAACCCGAAATGGCCTTGAAGATTCATCGCGCCATGACGGACTGAAAGCCATTGCCGCGGTGACCGGCGCCTGCGCCGGCGGTGGCTACGAGCTGGCGCTGGCCTGCGATCGCATCGTGATGGTCGATGACCGCAGCTCTACCGTGAGCCTGCCTGAAGTGCCATTGCTTGGCGTGCTGCCCGGCACTGGCGGCTTGACCCGCGTCACGGACAAACGCAAGGTGCGGCGCGACCTGGCCGACATTTTCTGCACCACCAGCGAAGGCGTGCGCGCCGACCGCGCCAGGGACTGGAAGCTGATTGACGCCTGTGCCAAACCGCAACAGTTTGGCGCCTTGCTTGCTATTGAAATAGAAGCCCTCCGCGAGAAATCCACGAGGGCCAGTAACTCAAAAGGCATTCAGTTGACACCGTTGAAGGCGACCATTGACGCCGCCGGTTACCACTACAACCTGGTCGATGTCCTGCTGGACCACGACAAGCGCGTGGCTACCTTCACTATTGATGCGCCCGCCACGGCCATTGAGTCCACGCCGCAAACCATCGAGGCGCGCGGCGCCGACTGGTACCCGCTGAAACTGCAACGCGAACTGGACGACGCCATCCTTAACCTGCGCACCAACGAGCCGGAAATCGGCACCTGGGTCATCCGGACGCAGGGCGATGCCAGGCAGGTCATCCGCATGGATGAAGTTCTGGCCCAGCTCAGTGACCACTGGCTGGTGAAAGAGACCACTGGCGCGCTACGCCGTACTCTGGCGCGACTTGACGTGACCAGCCGCTCGCTGATNNCTGGCCTGCGACCGCATCTACATGCTGGATTTGCCCGACGCGCCCGACAGCGCGCCCACGCTGCAGTTGAGTGCCGCCAATTTCGGCTGGTTCCCGGCAGTCAACGGCTTGACCCGTCTGCAGACCCGTTTTTGTGAAGACGGCGCCACTATCGCGCAACTCCAGCAACTTGGCAGCAGCCTGCTGCGCACCGATCAGGCACTGGCGCTTGGCCTGGTGACGCTTGCGCCCGATGACATCGACTGGGCGGACGAGATCCGCATCATGCTGGAAGAGCGTGCAAGCCTATCGCCCGATGCCCTGACTGGCATGGAGGCATCACTGCGCTTTCCCGGCAAGGAAACCATGGAAACGCGCGTCTTTGGCCGCCTGTCGGCCTGGCAAAACTGGATTTTCATTCGACCCAATGCGGTGGGCGAGGAGGGCGCCTTGAAGCTCTTTGGCACCGGAAAAAAAGCTAAATTTAACTGGAAAAGGGTATAGCCCACACGCTTTTCCAGCGCGCCATGCGCTACCCCCGAGGGGTAGCTTTTCCCAGAGGTGGCCCTTTAAAAATCCCCAATGATCAAGAAATACCATGAGCACCATTGACCTGCAAGCCCTGATTCCCAACAACGTCAACCTCGGAGAAAACCGACAGCTTCAGCGCGCTCTGGAGCACTGGCAGCCTGCATTTTTAAACTGGTGGGATGAAATGGGGCCCAGTGACTTCAAGGCCAAAGAGGTGTATTTGCGCACCGCCGTGGGGGTGGATGCCTCCGGCTGGGCCAGCTACGGCTACACGCCCATGCCAGACTACCGCTGGGGCATTTTCCTTGCCGACCGGGAAGAGAACCGCAAGATCGGTTTTGGCGACCACATGGGCGAAGAGGTCTGGCAAGATGTTCCTGGCGAATACCGCAGCACTTTTCGCCGCCTGATCGTCACCCAGGGTGACACCGAACCGGCATCGGTCGAGCAGCAGCGTCTGCTGGGCCATACCGCGCCTTCCTTGTACGATCTTCGCAACCTGTTTCAGGTTAATGTGGAAGAGGGCCGTCACCTTTGGGCCATGGTGTATTTGCTGCACGCCCATTTTGGCCGTGACGGCCGCGAAGAGGCTGAAGAGCTCTTGATGCGCCACAGCGGCGACGCCGACAAGCCACGTATTCTGGGCACCTTCAACGAGCCCATGGACAACTGGCTGAGCTTCTTCATGTTCACCTATTTCACCGACCGCGACGGCAAGTTTCAGCTCAAGAGCTTTGCCGAAAGCGCTTTTGACCCACTGGCACGTACCACACGCTTCATGCTGACAGAAGAAGCCCACCACATGTTCGTGGGCGAGACCGGCGTTGGTCGTGTCATCAAGCGCACACTTGAAGTCATGAAAGAGCTCGACACAAACGACGTGGCCACATTGCGCCAAGCCGGTGTGATCGACCTTCCCACCGTGCAAAAATTCATGAACTTCTGGTTCACCTCCTCGCTGGATCTGTTTGGCTCTGAAGCCTCCAGCAATGCTGCCAATTACTTCAGCAACGGTATCAAGGGTCGGCCCGATGAAGCCAAGTTTGCCGACCATATTGAGCTCAACAGCGGGATGATCATCCAGGTTCCGGACGGGCAGGGCGGCATGAAAAGCGAAACCATTTCCACCCGCAATGGCATGAACGAGATCACGCGCCTGGAATACGTGAAAGACTGCAATGTAGGTGTGACCCGATGGAACATGGCGATCAAACGGGCAGGAGTGGATTTTGAACTTGCTTTGCCATCGATCCGATTTCGCCGTCAGGTTGGCGCATGGGCGGGCAACCCCACCGACACGCAGGGCAATCCCCTCAGCACAGCGGAGTTTGACGCTCAAAAAGACCAGTGGCTACCTGCACCCGCCGACATCGCCTTTGTCAAAAGCCTGATGAACCGGGTGACCGAACCTGGCAAGATGGCCGCCTGGATTGCACCGCCGGATCGCGGCATCAACGCCAACCCGGTGGCGTATGAGTATGTGAAGCTTTAATTCAACCCGCCTCGTGAGTTTCGCCTCAGAGGCGGCTATAATCATGTGCTTCGGAGTGTGGCGCAGTCTGGTAGCGCACCTGGTTTGGGACCAGGGGGTCCAAGGTTCGAATCCTTGTACTCCGACCAAGAATTTAATATAAAAAAAGCCCACTTTGTGGGCTTTTTTTATATCTATCCGTAGCTCAGTTGGATAGGGCATCAGCCTTCCAAGGCCTCGATTGGGCAATGCGCAATCCGTGCCATCGCTAGCAAGTCATTGATTTAAATTAATTTTCCTATTTTTGTGCATCGGTAAAAGTGTGAAAACGATGGGTTTGTCGAGTTCGGTCATGGGATTCATTCGGAATTTGATCCCCCGATCCCATCGGTCGGGGCGCCATTCCGTCTTGCGCTTAAAATCTTAATTCAAGTACAGCCAGTAGCTCATCCGGATAGAGCACGAACCTTCTAAGTTCGGGGTAGGGGGTTCGAGTCCCTCCTGGCTGGCCACGCTCGCACGACAGTAGTGAATCGTCCATCAGGGCGTTTGGGTGAAATCGAACGCGCTGGTCAAATCGCCCGCGCTGGCGCGCACTCCGGGAAGAGGCTCAAGACTGAAACGCTTGGTGACTAACTTGAGGATCGAGGTCGTATCAAAATACGTGTGATCGACGTAGCCCTTCCTGGCGTAGGGCGAGATCACGACGGCTGGAACCCGAGTGCCGGGGCCCCAGCGGTCGCCCTTGGGCGGTGCCACATGATCGAAGAAACCGCCATTCTCGTCGTAAGTCACGACGATGGCCATGTGCTTCCACTGCGGGCTGGCCTGGAGTTTGGCAATCAGGTCGGCAATGTGGGCGTCGCCGGACATGACGTCGGTGTAGCCCGGGTGCTGATTCAGGTTGCCCTGGGGCTTATAGAACACCACCGGTGGCAAGACGCCCTTGCTGATATCGCTGACCAGGTCTGTGTAATCCTTCAGGTGCGCAGCCCGCTCGGCTTGGCCCGAGGATGTGGTCGGATCAAAGCGGCTGAAATAGTTGAAGGGCTGATGGTGTGGCTGGAAGTTGGGCGTGGTGTTGTTGTAGATGTTGGAGCGGTCAGCCAAGGCCTGATTCCATGCACCAGCATACCAGACCCAGTTGACACCCTTGGCAGTCAGGGTATCGCCGATGGTCTTGACCTTGGTGGAATCCTGGGGCGGCAGCGGCGCCTGGGCCGGGTCTGCCAGACGGTTGTCGCCGCCCGCGGCTGGCGACGCACCGCTGGGCTGATAGGGAGGCTGGGTGGTGTTGATGGCGAAGTAGTCGGGGGTGACGTTCTTGTCAGCGACATACACGGGTTTGCCGTTCAGGGCGCTGGTCGGGGAACTGGCAGCAAGGTTCAACTTGACACCAGTGCTGTCGACGCTGGAAATCGTGCTGGCCGGCGCGTTGGGGAAGGTGGGGGTGCAACCGCAAACGAGCCAGAAATGGTTCAGGAAGGATCCGCCAAAGGCACCCTGGAAGAAGTTGTCGGCAAGGGTGTATTTCTGGGCAATCTTCCACATCGCCATGGCAGAACCGTCGTAGTACCCCATGGTCAGGCCACCCGCATCGGCCCAGGCAGCATACAGGTTGTTCTTGCCGCCGTTGATCTGCATCTGATCGTTATAAAAGCGATGGACCAGGTCGGGACTGGTTACGCTGGGCACCACGCCGGGCACGCCGCCAGGCTGGGCGGCATCGATCTGGAACGGTTTGTTGGGCAATGAAGCGACGAAAGACCAGGCGGCAGCATCGTTGGCGCTGGCCGTCCAGACCGCCGGCAGCGTGGGTAAAACGCTGCCGGCGCGATCGAGTTGGGAATACGACGCGGGGTCTTTCAGGGCATTCGCAATGCCGTTGGCACCGGGAAACAGGCCGTACATGTTGTCGAAACTGCGGTTCTCGGCATAGATCACCACCACGGTGTCGACGCTGGAATTGAGGTCTTCGGCAGTGCTGGCGCAACCTGAAAGGACGAACGTAAGCGAAAGACACAGTGCCGTCACTGCGGTGGCGACCCGGCGAATCGGGAACTGATGGAGGTTCATGAGTGGGCTCCTGAATAAAAATGAATGAATATTGATCCGCAAATTCTTTACGTTGCCTATGACACTGCTATGACAGGTCCACAAAAAAAGAAGGCAGACTGAATCGTATTGGATAAAGTTGACCAAAGCAGTGAGCTTGCTGCACCAGCAGCGACCACCATGATTATGTAAAAGGCGCAGCGAGACGTGCAGAATCTTCGCTGCTTCGGGGTGCGGCAAGCCCAGGTCAGCCAGCAGCGCCCGGAAGCGGGAGGCATGCTCAATGCGGTCGGCAAGGCAGCGGCGGGCTTTTTTACCGCTGTTTTTGATATTCCACGATGTATATTATGTTAAAATAACACATATTCACTAAAACGTAAATTCAGATTTACTGTCGGTACAAGTTGAACCTGCTAACCAACCCCGTTGAGCCTGCTAACCTTTCCAACCTAACTTTGCTAACCGGAACGGTTCGCAAATTGAAGCTACCTTCGGTCGCTCCCGTGTCAGTCGCGCAGCAACTGGGCGCCTTCAATTTTGGACGCTCGGTCGTCAAAGGTCAGGAGCGGCCCCTGGCCTGTCTGGCTTACGAGAGCGATGTGGAGGCAGTCCGCGAAGTCTCGTGACCCCGTTTGCTTGAACAACCATAGCGCTTGTTCCAAAGCCGGCTCTGTCTGGAACTCCAACTCTGTCACATCCAACAAGGCATTCAGCGCAGCCGTCACGATTTGCCTGTCATAGTGATACTTGGCCCGTAGCACCCACTCCACCTCAAGCATGACGGTGACGGTGACAAACAGGCGCTCGCCCTTGTTGATGGCCGCGTCAAACAGCCGGACCACGATTGCGGATTGCTTTGCGTCATCGTTGGTCAGCCAGCGAACCAGTATGTTGGTGTCCAGCGCTGCCATTAATCCCCGCCCATGCGCATGTCAGAAATGGAGACATGCACACCATGCGGTGGCTTTAGCATGCCCTTCAATTCTTTGATGGACTTCGTCTTGGCCCGCATCACCACCGTCCCGTCGGGCATGGGGGTGAACGTGAGCCTGTCTTTCGGGCTGATTGACATCGACTTTCTGATGTCGGCAGGGATGGTGATTTGACCCTTGCTGGTCAGTGTGGCTCCGGACATTTGAACTCCTTACATTTATGTGTATTGTAAGGAGAAATGCCAGCCAGGTCAATCATCGCGTCCTTCCCTGTGTGTGACTGAGGTCCAATGCGCGTAGACTGCAAAGTTTGACTTATCCAAATTTCCAATGTGCAAATTTTGCACATTGCTTTCTTCTGCCAACACAGGATCCGGTGGTCAAGCTCGAATTCGGAGGTTGCCATTGCAGGAAGCCCTTGGTCGCGCAATAGCTTCAGCTTCACGTCATTCGTGTAACTCGTCGACGGACGGACTGACGCGGTATACCCGGCGACGCAAATGGTTTGTTGAATAGTTTCCTGTCGCACTTCAGTGTTTAGCGCTTCGGCGGGCACGTTCTGCAAGGTACGCTTGAGCTGCAGCCAGACCTATTCGCACGTCAATGGTACACAGTCGGGGTCGCAGTAGCTGAGATGCAGGGTACCTTCAGCTTCCGACTTCTTGGTGACCTCGTAAAGTTTGAGGGGCTTTACCCTCTGCGCCGCAAAACGGCCTGTCAAGGGGATATCGATTGGCAACAAGTTCAAGCAATATTTCGATACAAATATAAAGTAGTGAACTAAACTCAACTTTAGTTCAGCAAAAGCAAAAGCAAAAGCAAATGATTCCAACCTTTGTCGCCGGCTTTTCATTGTCAGTTTGCATGGTGTGCGTTTTGAGACCGTTGGCAGTCAGGCTCGGCTACGTCGATACCCCCGGTGAACGCAAGTGCCACGACGGAAAAGTACCGATGATTGGTGGTTTGTCGATCTACGCCACTTTGCTTGTCCTGTGTCTGTTTTTCTCTTTCTGGCGCGTGCAAAATGGTGTTTGGCTGATTGCGCTCGGGCTTCCCCTGTTGTTGATTGGCATGGCTGATGACATGCTGCAACTTTCGGCCTCCTGGCGGCTTGCTCGCCGAAATCTGCTGCAGCCTGATTGCCGTGGTTTACTGCGGCGTCCGGCTCGATGATCTTGGCCACTTGCTGCCCGATGTTGGCGGCACCCTGGTCCTGCTGGCGATACCGCTGTCCGTGCTTGGTACGGTGGGGGTGTCAATGCCTTCACTCGGCTTTGAGCAACTCGTACTCCTGCATCTTGCGCATTAAAAACCGGCTGGTAAGCATCGCTTTTTCGGCCATGCCCGCAGGGGTGAGCAGGTAGGCGTAGGCGAGCTTGTGCTGGTTGTTGCGAAAGTTGTGCATCTTGAGCAGGCTCTTGCTCACCAGCGCTTTCAGGCAAAAGTTGGTTTTGCCACGACTGATACCCAAAGCCGCCGCCAGCTCGCGTTGGTTGATTTGCGGATTGGCTTGCAGCAGACGCAGCATCCGCAGGTGTATTTCCTGGTGGATCAGCTCTTTGGCAGGCATTGAGTTTGGTTTTGACAGGCTACCGCCGTGCCGAAGGGCACTATGGGCTTGGTTTTGGCATGTTCAATTACTGAACACGGTAACAAATACTAACACAGCCTGCAGGTCACGGGTGATCCGAATTCGCTATTGTTTTAGTAGCTACTTGCGCATTCTGACGCGGGCAGCTTGCGCAGACTGCCGGGCGCGATGATCAATTGGCTGGGCCGGCTCAATAACTCGATCAGCACCATGGCGCGGCGTTCACCGTCGGTCATTTGATAGATGGCTTCCAGGCCGGCAAAGGGACCGTCCTTGATCTGCACGCGGTCGCCCTGGTTGAAGAGGCGCTTGGGTTGTTGATGCTGGCGCTTGCTGTGGCAGCGCAGGGCCTCGATCAGGTCGGTGCCGACCTTGGCCGGTTCGGTGCCAAAGCTCACCAGACGATTTACACCCAGGGTGGAGCGGATCGGGGCCCAGCTCTTGCCGGATTGGCTGGCATCGAGCCGGATGAACAGATAGCGCGCAAACAGCGGTTCCTGCACCAGCGCCAGCGCCCCCAGGTGCAGCTTTTCGGTGGTCAGCAGCGGCAGGTAGCAGTTGTAGCCCTGCTGCGCCAGGTTGAACAGCGCACGCTGCTCCTGGCGCGGCTTGGTGTGGATGACGTACCAGTGCATAGCGTGGCGCGCGGCAAGATGAAAAAATTGACCAGCCTACGTCAGCATCAAGACCGGATCGTCAATGAAGGCGGAATAGCATGAGCCTCAAACTGGGTTTGGCATGCGATGCATCGAGCCGCTGCAGGCATGGCCACCAGACGCTGAAGTTCAATGGGCTGGCCGCAGTCGATGCAGGTGCCATAACTTCCGTCGGTCAGGCGGGCCAGCGCTGCACGTACATCGGCGAGTTCATTGCTGTCACGCTGCACCTCGGCATCCTGAACCGTTGTGCGCTCACGTTTGCTCGCCTGGTCTTCCAGGTCGTTGACCTCTCTTATATCGGCGCTGGTTGTGGCATCGACTGCCTTTTGCCCCGATTCAATCTCGGCCAGCATTTCGGCTTCCCGAGCAAGCAACCAGGCTTTCAAGGAGTGAATGGAGTTTTTGTCAAGTGTGTTCATGGCTGTAAGGATCGTTTATTTCCAAAATGGCGGGTTGATCTGTGTCAAGAGCTTTAAGTAAGTTTTCGCCGGTTGATACGCGCTACGTCTGCGGGTCGGCTCCTGCACCGCAAACCCGATCATGCCAGCGAAAACCAGCGCGCGCGCAACGCTGCCGCATTGACGGGTTCGTCGGTGCAAATATCCAGCACGTTGACACATTCGTCGCTGTCGAGGGGTTCATGGCTTGCCAGTTGATGTTCCAGTACGGTGATGTTCGCTTCGGATGGGTCATGGCCGTCACTGCTGCGTATGGTTACCCGTTGGCGCAACTGCGATTCAGTCGCTTGACATCTCAAAATTGAAAATGGTACACCCAGGCTGGCGGCCAGTGCCTTAAAACTCTGGCGCTCAGTGCGCCGCAGGAAGGCGGCATCAACGATTACCGGGTAGCCTGCCTGCAGCGCAGTGCGCGCGCATTCTTGCAATCGCTCAAAAGTGAGCCGACTTGCCTCTGGCGTGTAGATGTCCAGGGCCAGCCCGGCAGACCGCTGCAGCGCGTCAAGACCATGCAGCCGCTTGCGCTCGACATCCGAACGCACCCGAATGGCGCCAGCCGCCTCCAGCAGCTGCCCGGCGACGGTCGATTTTCCGGATCCGGACAAGCCGTGGGTAATCAGCAGGCGCGCTTTTCCGCCAGCCGACTGCACCAGCCGCTGGGCACACATCAGGTAATCGGGAGCCGCGGCGTCCGGGGTCGCGTCAGCAGCCATGGAGCGGACACGGCTTACAAGTCCCCGTACCATGGCCCGATACACTTCGTAGAAGCGCAGCACCTCCACACCAGGGTAGTCGCCGCTGCGCTGCAGGTAGGCATCAAGAAAGCGAAACGCCAGACCGCTGTGGTCATGCGCCTTTAAGTCCATGGTCAGGAAAGCCACGTCGCTCATTACATCGATCCAGCGCAGGGCTGGATCGAATTCGAGGCAGTCAAATGCCGTCGCGTCGCCCCCGATCAGTACCACATTGCCCAAGTGAAGATCGCCGTGGCACTCGCGCACCGCGGCACTGCTGCGACGCGCGCGCCAGGCCTGGCGTAAGGCAGGCACCTGCGCATCAACCCAGGTCTGCAGGGTGGCAACCTGCGCTGTGTCGCCGTCAGTCCGTAACTGCTTGAGCACCCCGCGCACCGGCGCAAATACCTGCTCCTCGACGTCAGCAGGCGAAACCGGCGGCGCCGCCGGAGCGTCCCGGTGAAAGTCCGCCAGCCGCTGCGCCAGACGGTCGAGCTGCTCTGGCAACAAGCCCCCTCCTCCTTCAGCCAGCCGCTCGCTCAGCAAGGCCCCAGGCGCGAAGCGCTGCATGCACACCGCGTAGTCGATTGGCTGGCAGGCTTCTCCAGTGCTCCCGATGCGCGGCGCCTGCAGTGTCCCGCACACCGGCACCACGCCCAGGTAAAGCGCGGGGGCCAAGCGGCGGTTGAGGCGCACCTCCTCTTCGCAAAAATGTTTGCGCAACGCGAGCGTACTGAAGTCAACAAATGGCAGGCGGACCGGTTTTTTCAACTTGTACGCCAGATGCCCGGTGAGCAGCACCCACGAGATGTGCGTTTCCACCAGCGCCACCGGCTCCCCGTTATCGGCCTGGAGGCGGTTGCGCAGTGCATGGACCCACATGGAATCCACGGCGGCGCGAGAAAGGGGGTCCGAGTTCATGCAGATAGTTTGCACCAGCCTGCGTTCGGCCGCATAATTTTCCGCAACTGGCGACTGTGCGATGTGAACTTGAGTTGTCATTGATCCAGCGCAACACAAGCGCTGTTCCAGTGCATACAGTAAATAGTCGCACGGATTCGCGCGGCGGCCTCCCCAGCCACCAGATGAATGATCCGCACGATGGATGACCTGCCTGTAATTTTTTTATTAATGAAAGAATTTTCATGGAAACAGATGCGCCATCAGGTCAAGGGTTGACGGGACGAGTCGCGCTGGTCACGGGTGGCACCTCCGGTATCGGAGCCGCCACAGCCGAGGCGCTGCTCGCTGCAGGTTATCGCGTGGCTGCCAACTACGGCAGCAACAAACAGGCTGCACAGGCATTTGCTGCACGTACCGGGATTCCCGTTTTTGCCTGGAACGTGGCTGACCTGGCCGCGTGTGAAGCCGGTGTCGCTCAGGTTCAGGCTGCGCTTGGCCCGGTGGCAGTACTGGTGAACAACGCCGGGATCACGCGCGACGCGATGCTGCACAAGATGACAGCCGGGCAATGGCGCGAGGTCCTTGACGTCAACCTGGGGGGATGCTTCAGCATGTGCCGCGCGGTGATTGAAGGCATGCGGGAGCGCCGTTTCGGACGCATCATCAATATGAGCTCAATCAACGGACTGGCGGGGCAGGCAGGGCAGGCCAACTATGCCGCCACCAAAGCCGGACTGATCGGGTTCACCAAATCACTAGCGCTTGAGGGTGCTTCCTGCAACATCACGGTCAATGCCATCGCACCAGGCTACACCGATACCGCCATGGTTAGCGCCGTGCGGCCCGAGGTCCTTGAGAATATCCTGAAGTCCGTGCCAATGGGCCGTCTGGCCACCCCCGCGGAGATTGCTCGCGGGGTTCTTTTCCTCGCCGCCGACGAAGCGGGCTTTATCACCGGCATCACCTTGTCGATCAACGGCGGCAAGTACATGACCTGAGCCAACCTCAACAGTGCTTGTAGGACAATGCTGCATATCGCCGGAATATCCTTGACGCGCTGGCAAACTGGGGCAATGCAAATGTTCCAAAACTTCGTCTTGAAGCGCTGCCTGCCAGTGGCCGTGGCTTTCTTGTTCGGGGTGGTTGCACAACCGTCTTTGGGACAAGTCAATGAATCCGACGGGGCAGCGCTGCTTGAAAAGCATGCTGCACTGACTGGCCAGTTAACGCAAAATCCATTTCGACGCCCGCTATTTCTGGAATCGACACAAAGCGACCATACAGTCAGCGGCAATGCCTACGCCGTGCTGGACTCACCCTTCAGCACCGTCAGCACAACATTTAAAAATCCCGAGCGCTGGTGTGATGTGCTGATTTTGCACATCAACACCAAATATTGCCGTGCCAGCGCCCACACCAACCCCAGCACGCTGACGGTAAAAGTCGGAAAAAAAATTGCGCAGCCGCTTGAAATGGCCTTTTCGCTCGAGTTTGTCTTCCGCGTGACGGCGGCCTCACCCAACTACCTGGCGGTTCAGCTCAGCGCCGACGAAGGCCCCATGAGCACCAGCAATTACAGCATTGAGCTCCAGGCCGTGCCCCTGCCCGAGGGGGGCAAGACCTTCATTCATTTGCGCTACGCCTATGATTACGGGGTGATCGGCCGTCTGGCCATGCAGGCCTATCTGGCTACCCTGGGAAGTAGCAAGGTCGGATTTACGCAGCTTACCGAAGGCGGTGCAACAGCGAACTATGTGGGCGGTATGCGGGGTGCCATAGAGCGCAACACCATGCGCTACTACCTGGCCATCGAGGCTTATCTGGCGTCGCTCAACCAGGCTCCGGCACAACAATTCACCACCCGCTTGCAATACTGGTTTGACGCGACTGAAACTTATCCCAGGCAACTGCATGAGGTGGATCGCAATCCCTATCTCGTAATGAAAAAAGACGAATACCAGCGCCAGCAAACAACTCCCCCTGACTGATTGATGGGGGCGATGACGCAAGCGTCTGGTACCGGACTCAATGCCCGGGATGGTCGACGAGTTTGAAACTGACGGTAGGCACAGTGAAATCTTCAAAGGGTGCGCCGAGGGCAATGGTGCCTTCGAGGGGCAATACGCACTCCTGCCGGCGCAGCGCCATAACTGCGGCGTTGTTTGAAAAACTAACCCAGGTACCGTAACTGCTGACATCCTCAAGGTAAAACTTGCCGGAGCGCCACTCGATTCTGGCGTGCCTGCGCGAAACCCGCGGATCCTGCACAATGAATTGCGACTCATGGTCGCGACCCAGAAAAATCGGCAGCTCGGACCTGGTAAACACTGCCTTGACGTCCAGCCAGGACAGTTCAATGATGGCGGGTGACTGGGCAGCCTGAGGAAAAGAAGGTGGCATCAAACTGGCCGGCACTGTGAAAGACTCCGGCATTACTTCGGGTTGCCACTCAATCCGGTAAACCACGCAAGGTTCGCTGCGACCCCGGATATCCAGGGCGCCCAGGCAGCGAAAGCGCACCAGGCTCTCCGGTAGTAATTGCTGGATCACGATATCGGTCGCAAGAATCTGCTCCGGGCCAGACAGGTCACTCAAACGGGACGCCACATTCACCGTATCGCCAAAGCAGTCGCCATCCTGCTCGACGATTTCGCCGCGCGCCATGCCGACCTGGAGGTGCATTTTGAGCTGTTCGGGCCACCTGCGGATGCGGTCTCGATGCACCCGCTGCAATTCGATCACGGCCGCAATGGCGTTGTTGTTGTCAGGAAACACGATGAGCACACCGTCGCCCAGGTATTTCACGACATGCCCGCCGAAGGTTTCGCAAACCTGGGCTATCCACCGGGTCAGGCGTGTGATGGCCTGGGTTGCCTTGACGTTGCCCAGTGATTCAAAAACCCCTGTGCTTCCGGTGAGATCGGCAAAAATGACGGTGACTTCTGCCATGGGGCGGTATCGGTTGTGTAGTTATTTTCAGCCATTAAATCATAAGCACGGGTAGCCCTACTGGGCGACCGACTTGCGCGCCATTTGAAGCAATACTTCCGCCTAATTCCCGTTTCTATCTGCAGAAAAGCGGATGCGCTGCTTGGTTGGCCGCGGCCGGGTAATGTGGTCCAGCGGCAGGACATTGGTCTGCTTTATTTTCTGCAACGCAATGGTGGATTTAACGTTAGAAACGCCTGGCAAACGCAGCAAGTGTTTCATCATGAATTCTGCCAAAGCGGCAAGGTCATACGCAACGATGCGCAAAATGTAATCTGCCTCGCCAGCCACTGAAAAGCATTCAAGCACTTCGGGCAGATTGGCAATCTCTCGCTCGAACATATCACCATGTGCGTCTCCTTGGCGATCCAGAATCACATAGGTAAATGCCATGACGCCTAATCCGACCACGGCCGGATCGAGGACGGCGGCATAGTGGTCAATGACCCCAGCCTCCTGAAGCCGCTGCACGCGACGACTCACTTGCGATGTGGATAAATGGATTATTTCCCCCAGCGCGCTGTTTGTCGCATGGCCATCACGCTGAAGTTCCGTGAGCAGTGCCAGATCGTGTTGATCCACAGTTATATTGGTCATAATATTCATGAATTTAAATTTTTATGCACATATTATGCATATTAACTGAACATACATACACATAACAATCAATATATGCGCACAAATCGATCTAAACTGTCTTCACGAGACATCCGACTTGTCCGGCTTCAATCAGCAAAGAAACGCCAGGGCAATCGTTCAGCTTATTCAGTTTTTCCAAGGTGGCAAACATGGCAGGAATCCAGGCGGTAGCAGCCCCAGTGCGCATGCTCCTTTCCGGCAACGAAGCGATTGCGCGCGCGGTCTGGGAATCCGGCGTACGCGTGGCGTCGGCCTATCCCGGCACGCCCGCCACCGAGATGCTGGAAAGCCTCACCAAATATCCCGATCTCTATGCTGAGTGGTCGGTCAATGAGAAGGTCGCTCTGGAGGTCGCCATCGGCGCGTCGATGGCCGGCTCGCGCTCCTTCTGCGCCATGAAGCACGTTGGCCTGAACGTTGCGTCAGACCCACTGATGACGCTGACCCTGACTGGCACCGCCGGCGGCATGGTGATCGCGGTGGCCGACGATGTCGGCCTCTCGTCCTCGCAGAACGAGCAGGATTCCCGATTCTGGGGCCGCTTTGCGCACCTGCCACTGCTTGAGCCGGCCGATTCGCAAGAGGCCTACGAGATGGTGTTCGCGGCCTATGCCCTGTCGGAACAGTTCCAGGTGCCGGTGATCCTGCGCCTGACCACCCGCATCTGTCATGTCAAGGGGATGGTCGCGGTCGGCGAGCGGGTCTCGCATCCTTCTGCCGGCTTTGTCAAGAACCCGCAGCGCTGGGTGATGGTGCCGGGGCACGCCAAGGCCCGTATTCCGCTGATGTTCGAGCGCGAACAACAATTGCGCGCCGCATCGGAAAGCTCGCCGCTCAATTTTCTTAACGCCGGGCGCGATCGCCGCGTCGGCTTTATCGCTTCAGGTCCAGCCTGGATGCATGTGCAGGAAGTGTTCCCGGATGCGCCTGCGCTGAAGCTGGGCTTCTCCTATCCGGCGCCGATCGACAAGATCCGCGCGTTCGCCCGGACGGTGGACCAGCTGCTCGTGGTCGAGGAACTGGAGCCGCTGCTGGAAAACGAACTCAAGGCGGCCGGCATTGCCTGCCACGGCAAGGATTTCCTGCCGCGCATCGGCGAGCTGCCGCCGGAAGTGTTGAAGCCCGCCGTGGCCCGCCTGCTCGGCGAAGCGCCGGACGATTCCATAGCCGCAACGCAGGCCGCGCCGGCGCAGGTCTTTCCGCGGCCGCCGACCTTGTGCGTCGCATGTCCGCACCTGGGCATCTATTACACGCTGGCGAAGATGAGGAACATCACCGTCGCCGGCGACATCGGCTGCTACTCGCTCGGTGCCGGCCATCCGTGGCACGCGCTGGACTCGGTCATTTCCATGGGCGCTTCGATGGGCATGGCTCTGGGTTTGGACAAAGGCCGCGCCGAGGCCGACAAGGACAAGAAAATCATCGCAGTCATCGGTGACTCGACCTTCATGCACATGGGCATGCAGGGCTTGCTTGACATCACTTACAACGGCGGCAACGTCACCGTGCTTCTGCTCGACAACCGCACCGTGGGCATGACCGGCGGCCAGGACAATCCCGGCAGCGGCCGCGACATCTACGGCAACACCGCGTCCAAAGTCGATTTCGTCAAAATTTGCGAGGCGCTCGGCGTCAAGCCGGAACGCATTCGCAAAGTCGATCCCTACCAGTTGCCGGTGCTGTTCAAGGCGTTGCGCGAGGAGACCAGGATTCCCGAGCCGTCGGTGATCATCACCGACCGTCCTTGCGTGCTGATCGGCGAATTCAAGAGACAGCCGTCCTTCAAGGTGGAGGCCGACAAATGCACCGGCTGCGGCAGTTGCATCGACGTCGGCTGCCCGGCAATCAGCGTGCAGCGCACCGAGGCCGTGATAAAGCCCAATGGCAAGGAAGTGTTGCTGCAGTTTACCGAGATTGAAACTGCCGCGTGCACCGGCTGCGGCCTGTGCCTGCAGCCCTGCGCGCCCGAGGCCATCGTGTCGGCGGTACCGGTGCAGGTAATCAACTTTACGAAGAGCTGATGATGAACAATAACGTTACCAACATTCTGGTCGTCGGTGTCGGCGGCCAAGGCGTCATGACGGCGACCGAGATTCTTGCCGAAGCGGCGATTTCGCTCGGCCACGACGTGAAAAAGACCGAAGTCGCCGGCATGTCGCAGCGCGGCGGCGTGGTCACCTCGCACCTGCGTTTCGGCCAGAAGGTGCTGTCGCCGAAGATCGCGCCGGGCGAGGCCGACATCATCGTCGGATTCGAATCGGCCGAGGCCTTGCGCTGGAGTCACTACCTGAAGCCGGATGGACGGGTGCTGATGAACACCGCCCGTCTGGTGCCGCCGGTGGTGAGCGGCGGTCTGTATTCCTACCCGGCCGATCCGGTTGCCGAGATTCGCGCCGGCGGTATTGAGGTGCACGCGTTTGACGCCGCGGCCATCGCCAAACAGTTAGGCGACATCCGCCTGGGCAACAGCGTCATGCTCGGCGCTATCGCCGACTATCTGCCCTTCTCCGCCGAGGTGCTGCTTGAATCCATACTCAAACACTTCAAGGAGCGTAAACCAGAAATGGTCGAGCTCAATCGCCGCGCCTTCACTGTCGGCCGCGACACCATCGCCAGGCTGGTGCAGGCCGAAGCATTAACCGGGAAAACGGCAAGCCGGCCGTTGACCGGTGAATTGGCCAGTTCGGTCTTTTAACGCAAAAGAACGGCGCATCCAGACGAATGGACCGCTGGCCGCGCCAAGCCATAGTTAAAGCCGAGCCTGCAATGTGCACAGCAGCTTGCACCAATCATCCTAAATCCGGCAGTTACCCC
>DHWX01000121.1 GCA_002413395.1 Polaromonas sp. UBA5171
AATAAATCTGCGTTTCCCTAGTGGACGTGAGCGAGCGGGACAGCCTTGTATACCCCTGGCGGCGGCAGCGATGCGTTCAGCCTGGGCCTATGTCAATCCCATCTGGCGGGCTTCATGCGCCAGCAGATCGCGCGAGTCTGGATGGGCAATGGCGATCATTCGCAGAATGCGCTTCGACAGCGAAAGCCCCCGCAGGTCAGCGACGCCATGCTCGGTGACGACGACTAGTCCGTCGCTTCTGGGAGTGCTAACCGGGCCGCTCAGCCTGGCCACGATGCGGCTGATGTTTTTGCCCTCGGTGCGTGACGGCAGCGCGATGATGGGCAGGCCTTGCCGCGAAAGACGTGCGCCGCGCATGAAATCCATCGCACCGCCGACCGCACCGACATACACCCCACCCGCCACCTCTGCATTCACTTGGCCGGTCAGGTCTACCTCGACCGCCGAATTGATGGCCACCAGTTTGTCAATCGACGCCAGCACTGCCGGTGAATGGGTGTAGTCAATGCTGCGCAGTTGCACTTGCGGGTTGCGGTGCGCCAGCTTGTTCAGCACGTCGCCGCCCATCAGTACGCCAGTGATGCTGATGCCGGCGTCGATGGACTTGCGCGTATTCGTAATGGCGCCTGATCGAATCAGCGCCGCCGCAGCATCACCGATGGCGCCAGAGTGGATACCCAACTCGCGCCGATCCGACAGCTGCCCGACGACGGCCTCGGGCAGCGCTCCTATGCCGTATTGCAGGGTCGCGCCGTCTTCTATCAGGCTGGCAACCTGGCGTGCCACGCCAACTTCGGCTGGACGGGCTTTCAGTACCGGTGGGGCCAGCGGCGGGCGGCTGGTGTAGATCGCAAAGTCGATGTCGCGTTCCGTCAGCGCATGCAAGCCGAAAGTCCACGGCGCTTGGTCGTTGATTTCGGCAATGACGACCCGCGCCGTTTTGATGGCCGGAGCCAGATACTCGCAGGCCAGAGACATGCTGAAGTTGCCGGCTGCGTCCGGCGGCGCCAACTGCAGCATCAGGACATCGATCTGGAGCTGGTCGCTGCGGATCATATCGCCCAACTGCGAGTAGTGGCAGGGCAGTATGTCAAGCACGCCGGCCCTTGCCAGCGCGCGGTTGTTGCCGCCGCCGCAATATGACAAAAAAGAAACGCAGTCGGCGTGAGCCACCTGCACCGCATCCGACCACGAAATGCCGATGAAGGCGCCGAAACTGCCGATGGCTGCCCGCCCGGCCATCAGGGCGGCGGTTAAGGCGGTGGGTTCAGCAGCCGCCTGTCCCCACATGACTCGGTCACCCGGGCGAACGAGTGCGTCCAGGTGCAGGTCGACAGGATCGAGTTCAAGCATCAGACGACTGCCTTCACGTCAAGCCCTCACTCGCGTTCAAAGATAGCGGCCATGCCCTGCCCGCCTCCAACACACATGGTTTCCAGGCCATAACGCGCTTTGCGACGGCCTAGTTCGTGCAGCAAGGTGGTCATGATCCGCACGCCGGTCGCGCCTATCGCATGCCCCAGCGAAATGCCGGAGCCATTGACGTTGAGTCGGTCAGTGTCGTTCCACTCCCAGCCCTTAAGCACCGCGAGCGCTTGCGCGGCAAATGCTTCATTGAGTTCGACCAGATCCATTTGGTCAAAGGATAGACCGGTTTTCTGGAACAGCTTCCTCACAGCAGGCACCGGCCCTATGCCCATGCGAGCGGGATCGCAGCCGGCCGTGGCCCAGCCCACCAGGTATCCCATGGGGTCGAGCTTCAGTTCGGCCAGCCTGTCTTCGGCGACCACAAAGCAGGCCGCAGCTGCATCGCTCTGCTGGCTGGAGTTGCCTGCCGTCACTGTGCCGCCCTTGAGGATCGGTTTGAGCTTTGCGAGCACGTCTATGCCGCTGGAAGCGCGTATGCCTTCATCGCGCGTGAACAGTACTGGCTCGCCTTTCTTTTGCAGCACCGGAACCGCCACGGTCTCATCGGCAAAGCGCCCGTCATTCCAGGCCTGGTCTGCACGCTGGTGGCTGCGTAACGCCAAGGCATCGGATTCCTCGCGCGAGATGCCATAGTCCTTTGCCAGGTTTTCGGCAGTTTCCGGCATGCCGGAGATCACGCCAAAGCGCTCCACCGGCTGCGCCCGCTCACGCCCCCGCTGCAGCCGGTCGTGCAGGGTGACTGAACCGGCACGGGCGCCCCAGCGCATATCGGTGCTGTAGTACTCAATATTGCTCATGCTCTCGACGCCAACCACAAGTACTAGGTCCGCATTGCCGGTCTGCACCATCATCGCGGCGTCGATCACCGCCTGCAGACCGGAGCCACAGCGGCGGTCCACCGTATAGCCCGGCACCTCGATGGGCAGGCCCGCAGCCAGCGAGGCATAGCGGCCCAGGCAGGGCGCGTCGCTGTTGGCGTAGGACTGCGACACAATCACGTCATCAATTCGCGCCGGGTCGACCCCTGTGCGCTCGACCAGCGCCTTGATGATGTGAACGGCAAGCTGGTCCGCGGTCAGCGGGCGTAGCGTGCCGCCAAACGCGCCCACTGGCGTCCTAATCGGGGAAACAATTGCAGCTCTTCTCATGAATACACTCCTTCGGAATGGGGCTAGGTGACCCTTGGCGGTATGACTTGGACAATCACTCAGGTGAGAAATGAAGTTTCGCACCGAACTTGCCCAGCTGCGCTTCTGGACCTGCGTGTGGCACGTAGACTGGAATTGGAAAGAAAGGGCGCCATGGGTCACCTAAGGCGTCACGTGAAAA
>DHWX01000074.1 GCA_002413395.1 Polaromonas sp. UBA5171
TGCTGGAGACGGCCCGCATCCACCTGGAACTTCTGTACGGCGAGGTCGCAGCCTCCTGGCCCGGTTTCATCGCGCGTCCCGGTCAGTACAAGATGATGCAGGCGTGCCTGCTGACCTTCTTTTCGGCCAAGGCCCCTCGCGACGAGGACCGCCCAGGCGACAACCTGGCGCAGCTCGAAGCGGGTAATTTAGCTTTTCCAGGCCACGCGGCACAGGGGGGCTTGCTGAATTCCAGAATCTCTTCCTTGACGTCTACCGCACCCGCCGACCCGCACGCAAGTAGCTTGGCATCTGGTTGCGTATTACTGCGCTGCCGTTCTCTTTTCTATTACGGCATTGATGGACAATGGGCCGCAGGCACGGAGCAGATGACACACTGCGTACGCCCGTTGCCGCGATAGACACTTTCTCAAATCGACACTGTAGCGATGAACAACTTGATCAACCTTGGGCCCAAGCGCGTGGACTTTGTCGTCTATTCTGGCTTCAAGGCGCTGGAGGCCATCGGCACAATGAGTGTCTTTGAGTACGCCAACCTCCACCTCGCCCAGCAGGGTCGGCCGCAGGGCTATCAATTGAACATTGTTTCCGTGACAGCGGGACCGGTGCCGTCTGATACCCAAATGGTGCTAGAGGCGTCCGGGGCTGTCAGTGTGGACGATCTGCCGCATACAGCCATCATCATCGGTGCGCGCCAGATCGAGCAAGCGCTTGAGGCCAACCCCGCGATCATGGCCTGGGCTGCGGCCGTGGCACCGCGTATTGGTCGCCTGGTCGCGCTCTGTTCGGGTAGCTTCTTTCTGGCTGCTGCGGGGCTGCTCGACGGTCTGCCGGCCACCACCCATTGGAGCGTGGCCGCGCTGCTGCGCGAGAAATTCCCGGCGGTTCAGGTTCAGGCTGATGCGATCTATCTGCGCTCGGGGCGGCTGTGGACTTCGGCCGGTGTCACTGCCGGCATCGACCTCGCGTTGGCCTTGGTGGAAGAAGACTACGGCCGCGGCCTCGCGCTGCAAGTGGCCCGAGATCTGGTCGTCTACCTGAAGCGTCCGGGCGGTCAGTCGCAGTTCAGCGTCCACCTGACGAGCCAGAACACCAGCCACCCGGGCATTCGAGAGATTCAGGACTGGGTGTTGTCCAACCTCTCGCAACCGCTAGACATTTCGATGTTGGCGGCGAGGGCTGCGATGAGTGAACGGAACTTTCGTCGCGTGTTTGTGCGCGAGGTCGGCACCAGCCCGCTCCAGTTCATTGAAGCCGCCCGTCTGGAGGCGGGCCGTCGCTTACTCGAAGAGGGTGATTTGCCGCTGAAGTCTGTTGCGGGACGGATTGGCTTCGCGTCGGAACAGTCCTTGCGCAAGCTGTTCTTGAAGCACCTGGGTGTGGCGCCCCAGGCGTATCGCGAGCGTTTCGGTGGTGCACCGCAAGGCCGCAAGGCATGACACCTTGCGGCCACAAGCCGCTCAGTTTGGCTTGGCAATGCCTGGCATTGTGATGAAGCCAGGTAGGCGTTTCATGCGCTCGATCCAGGCCAGCACATTCTTGTAACCCGACAAATCGATGCCACCTTCACCTGCCAGCGCGGTGTAGGGGAAGCACGCGATGTCGCCGATAGTCGGATGACCGAGTTCCAGAAATTTGCGGCCGGCGAGATGATCGTCCATGATCTTGAAGACGCGGTGTGCACCGGCTTGCAGCTTTTCCAGGTCCATCGGGTAGCTGAGCACCTTGACCAAGCGCGCAGCAGCCGCATTCATGACCTCTCCGCCGCCGGTGGACAGCCATTGCTGGATTTGGCCCATGGCAGTTGCGTCGTCGGGGTACCACTGCTTGGTTTTGTCGTACTTCTTGGCCAGATAGACCATGATGGCCTGGGCATCACGCAAGCGCAGCTCGCCGTCTTCAAATATTGGAATTTCGCCGAAGGGATTGAGCGCCGTGTACTTGGATGTCTTGTGTTCCTTGTTCACAAAGTCCACAGGAATGGTCTCGTACGGTTGCCCGAGGATATTGAGCAGCAGCCGAATTTTGTAGCAGCTACCAGAAATGTCGGTGTCGTAGAGTTTGATCATGAAAGTCTTCTTAGGGAGTGGGTTGAGGGAAAAGGGTTGTAGCGACTGTCACCGGTCAACGGGGGCTAATGCCCTCGCATGATGTGCCAGGTGATCGCCAATGAAGGTTGAGATGAAGTAGTAGCCGTGGTCATAGCCCTCGTGCCGGCGCAGCGTGAGCGGCTGGCCCACTGATGCACAGGCCGCTTCAAACAAATGGGGGTGCAATTGTTCGGCGAGGAATTTATCGGCCAGACCCTGGTCAATCAGGATGCCGCCAGGGTAGGGCGCACTGGGCAGGCCTGTCATCAATGCCGTGGCATCGTGCGAGGCCCAGCCGGACTTGTCGGCACCGAGGTAGCCGCTGAATGCCTTTTGACCCCACGGGCATTGCGTGGGCGCGCAGATCGGCGCAAAGGCTGAGAGCGACTTGAACAGGCCCGGATGCCGCAGCGCCAGCGTGAGCGCGCCATGGCCGCCCATCGAGTGGCCAAAGATGCCGATACGTTCGGCATCCAGCGGCAAGCTGTTTGTGAGCAGCGGCAGCAATTCCTTTGTGAGGTAGCTCTCCATGCGGTAATGCCGGGACCATGGTGCCTGCGATGCATCCAGATAGAACCCGGCGCCCACGCCAAAGTCCCAGCTGTCGGCTTCACCGGGCACATTGGCACCACGCGGGCTGGTGTCGGGTGCGATCAGCGCCAGGCCCAATTCAGCCGCCACGCGCTGCGCACCGGCCTTGACCATGAAGGTTTCTTCGTTGCAAGTCAGTCCCGCCAGGTACATCACGGCGGGCACCGGACCTTGCGTTGCCTGCGGTGGCAAAAACACCGAGAAGCGCATGGGCAGCCCGATTTCGCGCGATTCATGCTCGTAAAAGCGCTGCACGCCGCCAAAGCAGGCGTGTTCGCTGAGGAGTTTTGGTGCTTCCATCAGAACAGGACCACACCGCGAATCGATTCGCCGCGCTTCATCAAGTCGAAGCCCTTGTTGATGTCTTCGAGCGGCATGGTGTGGGTGATCAGGTCGTCGATGTTGATCTTGCCTTCCATGTACCAGTCCACGATTTTTGGCACGTCGGTGCGGCCGCGCGCGCCACCGAAAGCCGAGCCTTCCCACTTGCGGCCCGTCACCAGCTGGAACGGACGGGTGCTGATTTCGGCACCCGCTTCGGCCACGCCGATAACGATGCTGCGGCCCCAGCCCTTGTGCGTGCATTCGAGCGCCTGGCGCATCACTTTGGTGTTGCCAATGCATTCAAAGCTGTAGTCGGCGCCGCCGTCGGTCAGTTGCACGATGGCATCGACCACGTTTTCGACATTTTTCGGGTTGATGAAATGCGTCATGCCGAACTTGCGCGCCATGGCTTCGCGTTCGGGGTTCAGGTCCACGCCGATAATTTTGTCGGCGCCGACCATCCTGGCGCCCTGAATCACGTTCAGGCCGATGCCGCCCAGACCAAACACCACCACGTTGGCACCGACTTCCACCTTGGCCGTGAAGATCACCGCACCGATGCCGGTGGTCACGCCGCAGCCGATGTAGCAGACCTTGTCGAAAGGCGCATCTTCACGGATTTTGGCCAGCGCGATTTCGGGCACCACGGTGTAGTTGCTGAAAGTCGATGTGCCCATGTAGTGGAAGATCGGCTTGCCGTCCAGGCTGAAGCGGCTGGTGGCGTCGGGCATCAGGCCCTGGCCTTGCGTGCCGCGAATCAGCTGGCACAGATTGGTTTTGCGCGACAGGCAGAATTTGCATTGGCGGCATTCAGGCGTGTAGAGCGGAATGACGTGATCCCCTTTTTTCAGCGTCGTGACGCCGGGGCCCACATCGACCACGATGCCTGCGCCTTCATGGCCCAGGATGGCAGGGAAAATGCCCTCCGGGTCCGCGCCCGACAGCGTGTAGTAGTCGGTGTGGCAGATACCGGAGGCCTTGATCTCGACCAGGACCTCGCCAAACTTCGGGCCTTCGAGATCGACGGTTTCAATGGTCAGGGGCTCGCCTGATTTCCAGGCAACGGCAGCTTTGGTTTTCATGAAGTGTCTCTTGGTAATGGGGAAATGAAGGGATCTGGCAGCGCGGTCAGGCCCTCAAGCAGTTGAATGTAAGGCGGCTTGGCGATGCGCGGGGGCCCAATAGTGGCAGTCGTGAGTTACTTGGCCGTTCCAAGGCCCAACTTGGCCGAAGTGAACCGCTGACGGATCAAGCCATGAGATCTGTTGAGGCCGTGTTTGGGAGAAGCAGTAGCGAGATCTGCGCGTCAAAGCATGTGAGCAAGTGATGGGCGATGCTTTTGCAGAAGTCAGCCTTCAGGGCTGAGGCGATGCGCTTGTGCTGAGCGAATTCTTTTGCATTGTCGGTTGTCGGTATGTGAACGCAGGGTGCAAAAGTCTGAGCAAAGCGATCATGGTGTCAGATACGGCCTGCGCCGTTATCAAAGAGTAGCGACCCTTGGGTCTCTCTGGGCCATAGTTGTATCGTTCGCTACGGGACAGGAAGCCATCGCTCAACTCGTTTTCTGGCTGAAGGCTTCGAACGCCTTCGCGTAATCTGGATGCCATCGCGAAAGCGGCGGCCGGTTCTCGACGACATCGCCCGCAGCCCAGAGGATGCGCCGCTCGTCGAGCGAACGAGGCACGTCGTTGTCGGGGCAGAGAATGTAGAAGTCGCCGGCCTCCAGCCGCTCCATCATGAAGTCGACGGTCTGCTCCGGCGTCCAGGCGCCGGCCGGCTTTTCCGTGCGGCCCTGGGCGGTAAGGTCCGTGAAAACGAAACCCGGAATCAGCAAATGTGCGCTGATCCGGCAGCTCGGCGTGTTGCGCAGCTCGTGCTGCAGCGCTTCGGTGAAAGCCTTCAGGCCTGCCTTGGACACGTTATAGGCCGGGTCCCCAGGAGGGGTGGTGATCCCTTGCTTCGACCCTGTGTTGATGACCAGACCGGGTCGTCCGCGCTTGATCATGGCGGGCACGAAGATTTGCGTGCTGTGAATCACACCCCACAGGTTGACGTCGAGTACCCGTTCCCAGTTGCCGGCCGGCCCGAACATGGCGCTGCCGGGCTGAATGCCAGCGTTGTTCATCAGGACATCCGTGCCACCGAAGCGATCGCGAACCGCCGCCTCCAGCCGGCGCAGGTCTTCGACGCGGCTAACGTCCGTCTCCAAAGTCATCACGTCATCCGCTCCGCCCGCCGCCAGGATGGCTACCTCGTCGGCAGCGCGGACGAGTCGGTCCGCGCCGAGGTCGGCGATGCAGACGCGAAGTCCGAGCTGTGCGATCCGCTTGGCGGCGGCGAGGCCGATACCGGCAGCGCCACCAGTGATGACGGCAACGGATCCGGAAGTGAGGGCAGCATGGGTCATCGTCAATCTCTCTTTATCGGACGTCGGAAGGTGAGCAACCTACATCGCCACCGTAATTCCGGATTATTTGTTTGGGCGGTTTCAAGTTCGAAGTGCAACAGCTTGTTGATGTGACTGTAACGGTTGTGTCGCATTAGCTGAGACAGGAGAAATTTTTTGTGAATTTTCCAAGCGTGCGCTGGCCCTGGGCGTGCTCATGCTGCCAGCGAGTAAAACTTTTCCGCGAACGACTGATCCTTTGCACCCGTAACGCTCATTTGACCTTTGTGGATCATGTGCATCAACTCAATTCCGGCCAATACTGCGCCGGCAGCACGGAAGGATTTGAATCCCATCATCCGTTTGGTGATACGTTTCACAGACCGGTGATCTTGCTCAACAATGTTGTTGAGGTACTTGACCTGACGAACTTGAAACGGGACATCACGGCCTTCGTTGATCGCGTCGATGGCTGCTTTGTTGGAGCCACTTTTGTCCATCGTGACTTTCTCCGGGCCGCCGTTTTGTTTCATCGCCTTTTGAAAGAAGCGCGTCGCTGCTGTGACGTCACGCCTCGCAGTCAGCAAAAAGTCGATGGTGCCGCCTTGCTTGTCAACGGCTCGGTACAGATACTTCCACTGACCTCCCCCCTTGATATAGGTCTCGTCCATTCGCCAACTGACACCAACTTGTTGACGCCAGCGGAAAACTGACCAGTAAACCGATGTAATTCCGGCTGAATATTGACCAGGGTGTTAAACCAGTCCTGCCCAAATTTTGGGCAGGAGCAAAGAGGTGATCACCATGGACATGATTGGCAAGATAAGGCGCATGAGTTTGCGCGACAAGCTGTCGAACAGCGCAATAGCGAAGGGGACGGGGCTCTCGCGCAACACGGTCAAGAAGTGGCTTAAGCAGCCGCGCTCCTTGGCCCAGCGTGAATGGATCACATACACGGTGGTTGTAGCCCAGCCAAGCAACTGGGCGATCTCCTTGGCAGAACTACCCATGGTGGCGCGGATCAGAACGCATTGGATTCTCGCTGGTACTCGGCGTGGGTTTGGGCGCGCTTGAGGCGATCGGCAAGGGCTGCGATGGTGGCCTTGTCGTGCGAGATCAGATCCTTCATGAATAACTCCCGAAGATTCAGGAGCTATTATACTATTTACTCTATTGAACGCCAAGTGGTATCAGACGGCAGGATCACCACCATCCGCTTCTCATCCGTGGGCTTGTAAAACTGGTTCATCAGGGTGTGGCCGTCCGCATTGATCGTCATCATTAACGACCGCTTGGGTTTTACCGAGCCTTGCAGTTACTGCGTTATTTCTAACCACACCACATGGTTCTCTTTTGCTGGCCAAGTCCGTCCGACAACCCGCTCGACGGCGTCGGTGTGAAACTCCGCTGAAATCGCCCGGTCTTGCAGCTTGGTTAAATCGATTTTGCTCGAAGCAACACCCGCAACGCGCGCCACGGCAATGCCCGGTGGCGGGGACTGGTTGTCAAACTGAATGTGGTGGGTGTTTGGGTCCAGATAGCCACGGGGGCGCACCATCTGAATGATGGAAAAGGCCGGTAGATCCGCATCGGCAATGCGGTCTGCCTTCAAATGCACCACATCACTGCTGCGAGGAAATGGGCTGCGGTAAATGTGCGTCTTGGCATAACCCGGGGCACTCACCACAAACTCATAGGGCACGCCGGGCATGGCCTTGAACGGGCCCCAGCGGCCGTCGGCACCTACGGCCTTGACATGGACTGGTCCGCCAACACGCAAGCCGGTTTGGTAGTGCACGGCATAGACCTCAACCAGCGCTTTGGGCACCGGCAGGTTATTGCTGAAATTGTCACTTGAGCTGGCGCTGTCGTTCGAGCGTACGCCCATTCCGGTAACGATGCCGTCCAGCACAATGTTTTGCTCAGGCCAGATATTGAGTGAAGCGGGTGCCGCGCCTGTGATGAAGCGGTAGGTTGCATCAAACGCTTCAGGCGAAAATGAAGTTTCACGGTTATCCAGCCGGGGTATGACGATGTTTTGCGCGCCCTTGAGCGCCGGGTTGTCGTAGCCTACATTGGTGGGCTTACCTTTGGCCCCGATCCATTCGCCATCAGGCTGAGAAAATTTATCATTGTTGTCCGATCGGATGGTGAGCCATTTGACGGGGCCGGTCACCTCGTCACCCGCTGCATTTTTGGGCGCGTTCAAGGCCTTCAAAAATGGCCCTGTGCCCGAGAACTCGCTGCCCTCACGAAAGCCCGGAATCGCCCACATGCCGTGGTTGGGTGTGCCGCCCAAAATCGCGTGACTAACTGTTTTGTCCCCGCCACCGTTCTGGATGTAGTTGCGAATCGCATAGCCACCGCGCGAGTTGCCTACCAGTACCACCTGCTTGGCCCCGGTTTTTGCCAGTACCTTGTCTACCTCGGCTTTCAAAAAGGCCATGTGCGCGGCGCTGGAACTGTGACCGGCTTGGTCTTTGGTATCGTCATCCCTGGCCCAGGGGTAGGGCTGTTGCAAGGCGAACAGACGTTCCCGAGGCCAGCCATTGGACTCGAAACGCCACAAGGTGGTTTGCCATGAGGCGGCTGAGTCGCCGTTGCCATGTACAAAGATGATGGGTGGCGCATCGGCCTGGACCTTCGGACCGTAAGCGCAGCCGCTTGATGCCATTGCCAAGGCAATCGCCAAGGCGGCAAATGTGCCGAGAAACAGCCGTCTAAACATGCATACTCCAACAAAAATGGTCAACACAGGTCAAATAGGAAATGTGACCATTACGGACCAAGTATCCCACTGTTCTTCGCCCACTGGTACGGCCACCCGTTTCGCTTTTACATAGCGCCACATTGCCCTCAGTGCCCGCTAGCCACTGTGCTGAAGCTCCTTTTTGTGTCGGAGGGGTAGCAAAGGCAATATCGCGGAACAAAATCACTTTGTAAAATAAAAAACCTAACATTCATGAGGGTTTCAAGGCATCTTTGGAGCGCTTTCAAATTTTTGTTTCTGCGTTTTACACTACTGCGAGGTCACGCGGTGGCGGTGAGCTGGCTGGCTGGGGCGCGGATGCGTCGCTGGGCAGTTCGCCACCCAAGGCTTCCAGTAGATCCGGGAACAGGGCCGACAGTTCGCCCGTGATGATGGCGGTGTCGGTATCGAAGCCATCGTCATCCTTGCCATTTTCCTGCACTCCGTCCAGCACGATGTCGAGCAGCTTGATTTTCCTGATCTGGGCGGTATCCGTGAGCACGAAAGACACGCGATCGTTCCACGTCATGGCCAGCTGGGTGGGCACCTTGCCTGCCGCGATATGCTGCGCGACTTCGTCGATCTCCAGCGTGTGGTGCGAATAACGAACCGTCGATTTCTGGTCGTCGGGCATTTTGAGTTCGCAGTCGCGATCGACTGTGAAACTGAAGGGCGCTTCGCGGCTGGCCAGCCAGTGCGCCATAGCGACAGCGGCCGACAGCGCCGTTTGCACAGGTTTTACGCTGATGCCCGGGCCAGCCCCCGGCATTTCGCTGAGCACATCCACCAAGTGGCTGACGACCTTGTCGGCACCCGTCAGGCTGCCGGTATCTACCACCAAAAATTTATTGACGGGGTCGATCCACAGCGTTGTCGATGAACGTTTTGTGAAGGCGCGCGGCAAGAGATCAAGGATGACTTCTTCCTTGAATTCCTTCTTGATCTTGGCGCCGACGCGGTCACGGCCGGTTTCCTGTTTGTACTTTTCGATGCGCTCCTCGACGGCATCCTTGACGGCCGAGGCGGGTAGGGGACGGCGCTCGGTGCAGAGCTGCACGATGACCTGGCGGCCGACGGCCTCGACTAGGGCGATGCTTTTGTTGCCACGTGGGGCTACCCAGCCGCTTGGACTCTGGTTGGGTGGTGCCACAGGGCATGAATCGGGTGGCCTGGAGCGCCTCTTCAAGCGCTTCCAAAGGGGGCATAACGAAGTCGCTGGCAATGCGAAAAAAGGACGCGGATTTGAACATGAAATTCCGGGGTGTTGGGTAGCGAAGAGGAGAGGGGGCGGGAAAGAATGAGTGAACAGGCGCTGCGGGACTTGCGCCCGGCTGAGGAAATTCTAAGTGACGCTTACCGTGCAAACAGCACTTGCTTACATTGAGGCGACGTCGCAACTCATGTGATATCGCCCACATGAATACCAAAGCTGCCTTTGCGGCGGTCGGCGAAATAATGCTCCAGCGTTTTCTTGACCGTCCTGAAGGCAATCTCGTCCCATGGAATTTCGGACTCCGTGAAGAGCCTGGCTTCCAGTGTTTCATAACCGGGTTTGAACTCGGCGCTGAGAAGCTGGGCGCGGTAAAACAGGTGGACTTGGCCCACACTCGATACGTTCATGACGGCAAAGAGTTCCTGTATTTCGAACTGTGCACCGGCTTCCTCGTCGGTTTCGCGGGCGGCGCCCTCCAATGTGGTTTCGCCCATCTCCATGAAGCCAGCCGGCAGCGTCCATTTGCCCCGACGGGGCTCGATATTGCGCTTGCACAGCAAAACCTGCGCGCCATCGTGACCCCATACCGGCACGGTGCCCACGACGTTGAGCGGATTTTCATAATGCACGGTATGGCAGGCTGGGCAGACGGCCCGCTCCTTCGTGTCGCCGTCATCGGGCAGGCGATAGGCCACGGCGGTACCGCAAACGCGACAGTGTTTCAAGGGTGGGCGATGCATCAAATAAGTGTAGCCACTTTGTGCCTGGCCGATCATGGGCCAATGACCGAGGGTGGTCAACAAATGCTATTGAAAAAATAGCAATTTGTACAGGTATCTATTGAGCTGAACGCATAAAAAACTTAAAAACTGGGCATGGCTAGGTTTTCTGTAATGCGGCATTAGGGGGCCCGTCAGAAGATCAGGCTGCGTCCAGTGATCAACTGTTTCTTGCCTTCAAAGCCTTTTTCCATGTTTTCGATCCATTCCACTTCCACGATAACAGCATGAAGAAAGCGACGGTCGCATCGGTAGCCCCAGGCCAACAAGCTTAAAGTCTCCCGGTGCCGACAAGAATTCGCGCCCGATAATGCTGGCCCAGGTCAGCGGCGTAATGAGCCTCATCTCCTGGGCATAAGCTTGGCATCCAGGCTGGCTCAGGGCCGAAATGAGCCGATTATGAGGATTGCTGTGTCAGATGATCTTGACGGTCAGTGTGCCCAGGCCTGTCACGCCGCCGACCAGCGTGTCACCCGTCACCACTGCCGCCACGCCTTCGGGGGTGCCGGTGTAGATCAGATCGCCGGGCTGCAGTTTCCAGGCAGCCGACAGATGTTCGATGGTTTCACCAATGTTCCAGATCAGTTTGGACAGGTTGCTGCGCTGGCGGTCCTGACCACCCACCTGTAAATAAATTTCAGCATTGGTTACATCGCCAGCCAGAGCTGTGGGCGTGATGGGCCCGATTGGCGCGGAGTGGTCAAAGGCCTTGCCGATGCACCAGGGTCGACCCTGCTTTTTCATCTCGTTCTGCAAATCGCGGCGCGTCATGTCCAGGCCCACGGCGTAGCCATAGATATGCTTGTGGGCATCAGCGGCCAGAATGTTTTTTCCTCCTGTGCCAATCGCCACGACCAGCTCGATTTCGTGGTGCAGGTTTTTGGTCAGGCTGGGGTAGGGCATGCTGCCGATCCCGCCAGCCTCCACGGCGACGATGGCGTCAGCGGGCTTCATGAAGAAGAACGGCGGTTCACGGCCGGTAAAGCCCATTTCTTTGGCGTGATCTTCGTAGTTGCGGCCCACGCAGTAAATGCGGTGAACCGGAAAGCGCTCCGTGGAGCCTGCAACAGGCACCGAAACTGTAGCGGGTGGTGTAAATACAAAATTCATGACAACCTTTCTTCTTGGTTTATGTCTCATGCAAGGGTGCAGTGTGCCACGACAGAATCACAAAATGGGCAAGTCGGCTGATTTGGCCAGTAGTTCGAAATGCTCGACGCTGGGCGGCCCTGCAAAATACGGTCCGACAATTGCGCGCCAGTCGGCGAAGGCTGCTGACTGGCGAAAATCAACGGTATGGTTCTCCAGGGTTTCCCAGAAGACCTGCAGGATATAGCGTTCAGGGCTTTCAATGCCCTTGTTGACCTTGTAGCCCTGAAATCCCCTGGCGCTGGAAATTACGGTCTCGATGCCGCGCTGGATGGCTTCGTCAAAAGCGGCTTGCTGGCCAGGATGAATGCGGATATCGGCGAGTTCGAGAATCATGTAGGCTTATAAGGATGCCTCCCGGATAGTAAGAAGAATTTGTGTCGTGTTGCGAAGAAGTCGGCTGCTTACTTATATCCGGCCTTGA
>DHWX01000104.1 GCA_002413395.1 Polaromonas sp. UBA5171
AAGTGACAAAGATGGGCTAAGCGGAATGGAGCGCGTGAGGGCTTCCTCTTTGGAACCCCTCATCAGGGCGGCAGGCTTGACCAAAATGCTGTTGATTGGCCCGACCCAGTTCGCACGCACACACGTCTGCACCTGAGACTGCTGTAAATCACGTAAAATGGCTGTAACATACAATCCACAGCTGTAATATTTGAAGTTCAAGACTATCTGAGCCCGGAAGGGTTCGATCCCTATGCAAGGCGGCTGGCCGAATTGGCAGATCGGCAAGCCAGGGCCCCCGTGCTGGTGCGGGTGCTGCGCATGGCCGCTGGTAATTTGGGCGACTGCAAGCCGCTGCAAGGCGGCGTTTGGGAGCTTCGCATTGATCACGGCCCTGGCTACCGGGTGTATTACGCGCAAGCGGGCAAACGCCTGATTTTGTTGCTTGCTGGTGGCGACAAGTGCAGACAACAGGCAGACATTGCAACCGCGATTGAACGCTGGAACGACTGGCAACACCGAAGGAAGCAACATGAAAATCGCAAAATCTCCAGCATCCCGCCCGCATGATGACGCCGTGGTGGAGCTGCTCAAGGCTGACCCTGACTTCGCCAGTGTGTATCTAGCGGCTGCGCTTGATGAATCAGAGCAGCCAGGTGGGCAGCAAGCCCTGTTATCCGCGCTACGGCACGTGGCAGAGGCCCAAGGCATGGCTGCTGTAGCCAAGCGGGCAGGAATACCCCGTGAGAGCCTTTACCGCGCCCTATCTGCCAACAGCAACCCCACGATCAAGACCTTGCTGGCCGTGCTGGGTGCCGCTGGCCTGCAATTGGCTGTGACCAGGCCGCACCAGGCTGCATAACTGGCGCCGACATCAAATGGAGGCGGCGTCCGTGGGAGTTGCGATGACAGAATATCAAATTAACGAAAGTCAGCGCGCGCAACTTGACAAGCGGGGGCCGTCAGATCAGGGGCTGGACAAGCTGCGCGCCGCCTGTGTCAGAGAGAGAGCCTGAATCAAGATGCTTGGTGTGTGCTGATTTTGGGGGTATAGCCCTTCATGATTTTTAACACACCAACATCAAAGAACTGAAAACTTCCGGTGAAGAAATCGCTTCACTTGTCGCTGTAGAAAAGGCCGGGATGGCATTGCAGGATGCTATTGCAAATCTTTCCTATAGGGAAGAGATGGCCTTGGTGATTTCATCAATCTCAACGGATTCCAACCATGCTGAATTTACCAAATTTCGATGACGTTTCAGCGGCTGCTGAACGTATCAAGGGCTATGCTCATCGCACCCCCGTGATGACCTCGCGTACGGTCAACAAGGAGCTCGACGCCGAAGTGTTTTTCAAATGCGAGAACCTCCAACGTATGGGTGCTTTCAAGTTCCGTGGAGCCTTTAACGCCCTCTCCAGGTTCAATGAGGAGCAGCGACGCGCTGGGGTCGTGACATTCTCGTCGGGAAATCACGCTCAAGCCATCGCCCTGTCAGCCAGCTTGCTGGGCATGCCTGCCACGATTGTCATGCCGCATGATGCCCCGGCCTCCAAGGTTGCCGCGACGAAGGGCTATGGCGGGAACGTAGTCATTTACGACCGCTATAAGGATGACCGCGAACAAATCGGTCGAGACCTGGCTCAGAAGCACGGTCTGACGCTCATTCCGCCTTACGACCACCCAGATGTGATTGCGGGTCAGGGAACTGCGGCCAAGGAGCTGTTCGAGGAAGTGGGGCAGCTCGACGCCTTCTTTGTTTCCCTGGGCGGAGGTGGTCTGCTCTCAGGCTCGGCCTTGGCTACCCGTGCACTGGCACCTCACTGCAAGCTTTACGGTGTCGAACCGGAGGCCGGCAACGACGGGCAGCAGTCATTCCGCTCAGGCTCAATCGTCCATATCGAGACACCCAAGACCATCGCCGACGGGGCACAAACCCAGCATCTCGGCAATTACACCTTTCCAATTATTCAGCGCGATGTTGATGACATTCTCACCGTCACGGATGAGCAACTGGTGGAATGCATGCGCTTCTTCGCTTCACGAATGAAGCTTGTGGTTGAACCTACCGGTTGCTTGGGGTTCGCTGCCGCAAGGAATATGAAAGCCGAGTTGAGTGGCAAACGCGTTGGCGTGCTCATCAGTGGAGGCAACGTCGACCTCGACCGCTTCTGCTCGCTACTTTTGACTTGATTCAGGCCACCGAACTTCCTTGGGGTTCTCAAGGCAGCGTCAAGTCAATATGCCAATTCAGAGTGTGTTCATCAATCGGTCATCTACAGCAGATTTTTGAAAATATGCTATATGAATGAATCACCATGCCAATTCCTTCCTTTTTCAGTTTTATCACCCTAGGGTTGTCCATTGCGCTCATACCCTTGCCCGTATCTTCGGCCCTGTTAACAAGTCATGGTCAGGCCGATCAAATAATCGACGCCTGCCAGCTCAATTTGGCCCACGACAACGTGCGCATGTTCTGGCGGGGAACAGACGGTTCGGTATTCGGTAACTTTAGCCGTCTGGGTGAGTCGCTACTGGCGCGCAACGAACGGCTGATTTGCGCCACCAATGCCGGTATCTATGGCACGGATTTGCGACCTATCGGCCTGTACATTGAAGCCGGGAAGGTATTGCACAAACTCAATACCCGCAAAGAAGCGCACGGCAATTTCTACTTACAGCCTAATGGCGTTTTTCTGCTATCGGATCATGAGGCCGCTATTTTGAGCACCGACGAAATCGCCGTCGAACTGGACACACGGCTGCCATCCATTCGTTACGCGACGCAATCGGGTCCCATTTTGTTGCGCAGTGGCCAGATCAATCAGTTATTTACTCAAGGCTCGGAGAATCGCGTTGTGCGCAACGCAGTTTGCGTAATAACGGCGGGCGACTTTGCCTTGGTGAAAAGTCGATCCCCTATCAACTTTTATGATTTCGCTTTGCAGTTGCGAGACCAGCTGGGTTGTCGCGATGCCCTTTATCTGGATGGTTCGGTTTCCCAACTCTATCCCTTTGATAACAGCAACCTTGGCCCGAGCTTTGGCGCCATGATTGGCGTCACGGAACCGACAAGGCCGTAGCCGGAATTGAATTTGACGGTCACAAGGGGCGGCTATCTGACAGACGGAGACACGTTCGCTTGGTATTGGACGCGAGGTGATGAAAAATCGGGCAGTATCCCAATTGCCAGCGATAAACGTTGCCCTGTGCGGATTTTCGACACTGAAGCTTTGCGGCACATCGTTAATCCGCAGGTTTGCCCATCACGCACACAAGGTGATCCACCCTCCATAGCACCGTCTCGTCGTTCTGAGTCGAGACCACGCGCGCTTTCTGGAGAAAGGGGTAGCGGCTGGGCATCGCTTTGCCGCCTATGACCCAACTCACGGGTGAGCTACAGACCGCCGTATTGAATGCCATCGGGGACAGCAGCGTCAAGGCGGAGCGCTCGGCTGCGAACAGCCCGGCGTCGGCCATTTCCTTGCGGCCGTTGTCCAGCTTGAAGACATCTGGACTGGTCCAGTCGTCAACGATCGCAACCGGTTGCGTAAGCTTGGCGTACAGAGGTACGTCGTAGTAGTAGCGGTGCAGCATGAAAACGGGCTCATCTGGTTGGCGTTGCGTGGCCAGTTGCGTTGCCAAGTGACGCAACGACCCGTGTGGGTACGCCGAATACCCCAGCACTGCGCCGATGCTGATCGCCGAACTGAGCGTCACGCTAAGCCACCACAGGCGTGTCAGGCGCATGGAAGTCGCCCCCAAGCTCAGCATACCGTCGGCCATGAGACAGGCCAGGGGTGGAACGGCCGGAAGAATATAACCGAGCAGCTTCGATTTTGGTGTGGAAAAAAACAGTGTGATCAGCAGTACCCAAAGCCACATCAGTAGCCGGATCGGGCGACGCTGCGTGTCCGCAAGGTAGTCGCGGGTCAACGGCCGGTACAGCCAGGGTAGCCACGGAAGGCTGAACAGGATCAGTACAGCGGGATAAAACCAGAACGGCTGGACGTTGTTGAAGCCCCCGGCGGTGAAACGGTCAAATTGCTGGACGATAAAAAAGTAGTCCAGAAAGTTGTCGAAGCGCCACTGCATGCCGATGAACCAAGGTGCTGCGATGAGCAAAAAAGCTGCAATCCCGGAAAAGGATAAAAGTAAAAACATCACCCGCCAGCGATGCAGCATGGCAAGCCAGGCCAGTATCACCAGCGCTGGCAGCACGGCACCGATCATTCCTTTGGAGAGCACACCTAGAGCCGCCATGGCATAGGCTGCCACGAGTGTGCGGCGATACGGCAACTGCTGTTCGATGTTCAGCACCGCGTGTGCCAGCAACACGATCGTTGCGGTAATCCAACCTGCCACCAGCATGTCGAGATTTGCAAATTGACCACCGATGTAGAACAAGGGCTGCACCAACAACGCCACCAAGGTCATGCGACCGGCGCGTTCCCCCCACCATCGCTGTACAAACAGGTATAGCGCGAGCGCGCCCGTCCAGGCCCCCAGCAAAGGGGCCGTGCGCGCAGCCCACTCATTCAGCCCGAATAGCGACATCGATGCCGCCGTGATCCAGTAGAACAGTGGCGGTTTGTGAAAAAACGGCAGGCTGTTCAGGGTAGGGGTGAGCCAGTCACCCGAGCGCATCATTTCCCATGCGACACCGACATAGCGCCCCTCGTCGGGTAGCGCCAACGGTCGTAGCCACGCGGTAGCGGCAAGCCAGACCAGAATCAGTACTGCGGGAATGGAGGTTTGGCGCCAGAAGGAGCGCGAGGTGGGCGTCACGTTAAATGTGAAGCAGGGTGAGAACGTCGACGGTGACCCCCGGCTGTGTCGTCGATAAGCGACCTTCACCGCTGCCACCGCTGCAGCGCAGGTGGGAAGCGATAACAGAAAATCAGCGCCAGCACGGCTGGAAGCAGGAAAAGAAGTTTTGGACCCATGGGAAAAGCATAAGGTGGTTGCCTTAATATAACCTTAAGAAAGAGGCATGATGGAACGGTAGTCTGCGCTCGTCCCTCCTGCACTAAGGCGAAGGTGGAACGATCGGCTCTTCGCGTTGTATCGCGGGGGTTGATGAATAAATCAAAAATTTAGTCAACCAGCTGCTGAACTGGCATGCCGCAGCAGTGCAGTGTAAAGCTTGCGCCGTTGTGGAAAATACTCGACAGCGTGCTTTATTCGCTATCGAATAAATGGCGATTTAGCGATCCTTGTTAGGCATGATCGACGCGCTCCAGCGCTCGTCCCAGTCGTTGGAGGTCTCTTCGAGTTTGCGCCGTTCGCGCTTGGTCGGACGACCCTGGCCGATGCTCAGGGCCGGCTCATGGGCGAAGCGGTGTTGCTCGGTGGTTTGTTTGCGCGCCTGCAGGCTGTCGGAGGTTTCCTTGTAAAGCTGCTGGGCTACTGGTGCCGCGCCGCGCTGGCTGGTGATTCCGCGCACCACCAGCGTGCGAAGCACTGTGCCTTGTCGCAGCGCGACGCGGTCGCCCGGCTTGACCTCGCGCGCGGGTTTGACTTCCTGGCCGTTGATCCGCACCCGGCCTTTGTCAATTTCCAGGGCAGCGAGTGAACGGGTTTTGTAGAAGCGGGCAACCCAGAGCCACTTGTCAATGCGTAATTTATCCATCAGACGCTATTTTGAGCCAACTGTGGCGCGGCACCGCGCTACCGGGTCTGCGGCAATGGCTGCGCGGTACCATCCGCATATGGAAAACACTGACAGCACATCGCACGGGTTGCCGCTCGATGCCCAGAGTATTTTGGCGCTGGCCGCGCGCTCCATGTTTCAACAGTTCTCCAGCATCAGCCAAGGGATGTTTTTGGTAGACCGGACTGGCCGAATCGTCTGGTTGAACGACGGCTACAAGCGATTTTTACCCGCGCTGGGATTTTCCTCGGAGGACCAGTTTGTCGGTCACATGGTTGACGAGGTCATACCCAATACGCAGATGAGGCGCGTGCTGGAGACGGGCGAGGCGGTCTTGGTTGACCTGCTGACCAACCAGGCTGGCACCTTTGTGGTCAGCCGCATTCCGCTGCGCGATGAAGGCGGCGGAGCGGTGATTGGAGCCATCGGGATTGTGCTGTTCGATCACCCAGAGACCACGCTGCAGCCTTTGATCAGCAAGTTTTCATTGCTGCGTCGTGATCTCGACGATGCTCGCCGCGAATTGGCCAGTCAGCGTCTTCAACAGTCAGGCCAGCGCCAGTCCAAGTACACCTTCGCCAGTTTTGTCGGCGGCAGCCCGGCCGCGGTGGAAGTCAAGCGCCAGGCGCGGCGTGCCGCCCAAACGTCCAGTCCGGTTCTGCTGCTCGGTGAAACCGGCACTGGCAAGGAGTTGCTGGCTCACGCCATACATGCGTCTTCAGCGCGCGTGCGTGGGCCATTCATCAGCGTCAATATTGCTGCCGTGCCCGGAACCCTGCTGGAAGCCGAGTTTTTTGGCGTGGCACCGGGCGCCTACACCGGCGCAGATCGAAAGGGGCGTGACGGCAAGTTCAAGCTCGCGGATGGCGGCACCCTGTTTCTTGACGAAATTGGCGACATGCCGCAGGCGCTGCAAGTCAAGCTGTTGCGCGCCTTGCAGGAGGGAGAAATTGAGCCGCTGGGCTCAAACAAGCTGCTGCCCTTCGATGCGCGGGTTATCGCCGCCACATCGCGTGACCTGGCGACGCTGGTGCGTGAAGGCAAGTTTCGTGAAGACCTGTTTTACCGGCTCAATGTGCTACCGATCCGGGTGCCGCCGCTGCGTGAGCGCCGCGCTGACATTCCGGCGCTGCTGGAAGTGCTTGGCGAGGACATGGCGCTTCGCAGCGGTGAGCAGCAGCCTGAACTGGACCCCGATGCGCTGGCCCTGCTGTCGGCGCAGACCTGGCGCGGCAACATCCGCGAGTTGCGCAATGTGCTGGAACAGGCCGTGATGCGCAGCGATTCGCATCGCATTGCGGCCGAACAGATTGAGGAGGTGTTGCGCGAAGCGGGTGTGGAGCAGCTCGCGCCAGCAATGACGGCGCTTACTGGTCCGGCGCCAGATTCGCCCGGTCACGACGCTGACGCCCTGCGACCGCTGGCCGAGCAGGTAGCGCAACTGGAGCGGCGTGCCATTGCGGCGGCCATGGCCGCGACCCGGGGCAACAAGGTGGCGGTGGCCAAAATGCTGGGTATTTCACGCGCCACGCTTTACGCGCGACTCAATTGATGCTTCAATCATATATTCCGTGAAAATTGTCCGCGGATAAGGCGCTTGTTGGAGGTTCGGCGCAAACAAGGGCGTGGGCTCGCACGGCGCGGTTCGGTCATTTTGTGCAGGTACCACGCCTGACCAGCGTGATTCCGAGGAGGAACTTGGTATGAAGCTGTTGCAACGTGTTCAAGACATTTTGCTCAAACCCAAAGATACTTGGCCAACCATTGCTGGTGAGCCCGGTGACGCCACCACCATTTACAAGGATTACCTGATCTACCTGGCCTTGGTGCCAGCCGTGGCCGGCTTCATCGGCATGTCGCTGATTGGTTTTGGCGGCTTTGGTTTTTCGATGCGTGTGCCCATTGTTTCAGGTCTGGTGAGCATGATGGTGGGTTACGTGCTATCGCTGGTGGCAGTGTTTGTGTTGGGTCTGATCGCCAACGCCCTGGCTCCCACCTTTGGTGGCACCAAGGACCCGGTGAGTGCGCTCAAGCTGCTGGCCTATGGCAGCACGGCGGGTTTCATTGGCGGTGTGTTCAGCCTGATTCCGTCACTGTCGATGCTGGGCCTGCTTGCTTCGCTGTACTCCATTTACCTGATCTTCACTGGGGTGCCAGTTTTGATGAAGTGCCCGTCAGAAAAGGCCATGCCCTACACTGCAGTGTTAATCGTTTGCGGCATCGTGGCGATGGTGATCTTGGGCACACTGTCGGCGGTATTCACTGGCGGCGCTCGCCACGGCATGATGATAGGTGGTCGGTTTGGCGCGCCCGAGGTGTCCATCAATACGCCGGATGGTTCGATCAGCGTCAACACCGCCAAGATTGAAGATATGGCCAAGAAGGTGGATGAGGCGGGCAAGCGCATGGGAAGCGCGCGAGCCTCTGGCGACAGCGCGGCGGCTGGCAAGGCTGCGGCTGACATTGTGGGGGCCATGACCGGTGCTGCTGGCGTGCCCTTTGCCGCGCAGGACATCAAGAGTTGGCTGCCCGAAAAGCTCGATGGCTTGCCGCGCGAGACCTTTGAGGTACAAAGCGGCGCCGCAATGGGCATGGCAGGGTCAACCGCCCGCGCGAGCTATGGCAGCGGCGACTCGCAGATTCACCTCTCCATCACCGACATCGGTGGTATGGGAGGACTGATGGGATTTGCGGCTTGGGCCAACATGACCGTAGACAAGGAAACCAATGATTCGGTGGAGAAAGTCTACAAGCAGGGCAAGCGCACCATCCGTGAAAACTACCGTAAAGATGGAAGCCACGTGGAGTTCACCGTGGTGCTGGAAAATGGTCTGATTGTGGAAGTCAGTGATGACCGGACCAGTCTGGACAAGGTTAGGCAGGCGCTGTTGGGCGTCGATCTGGCTAAGATGGAAAGTGCAGAGCGCCCAGCAAAATCCTGATGGTCTTGCGGTAACTTGTAGTCTGTGTGCCCAGCCGCTGGTGGTCAGAGTAGGCATTAATATGCCTATATTTTGATCTAATGATCAAAAATCAGACAATATATTGTTTGTTTTTTATACAAATATGTGAGTTATCTGAAAAATACCCAGTTAAATCAAGACTTTCAAAGTTGGCACAATCCGTGCTTTTAAAGTATTGCTTAGTATTACAACAGGAGACATTTCATGCATCGTCGCACTCTGATCGCGCTTGTCGCGCTCGCCACCACCTTTGCTTCAGGCGCTGCCTTCAGCCAATCCGGTGAAATCCGGATCGGCCACATTTACAGCAAAACCGGCCCGCTCGAAGCCTACGGCAAACAAACCGCTACCGGCTTCATGATGGGCCTGGACTATGCCACCGGTGGCACCATGATGGTCGCTGGCAAGAAGCTGGTTGTCATAGAAAAAGACGATCAGGGTAAACCCGATCTGGGGAAGTCGCTGCTGGCCGCTGCCTATTCGGATGACAAGGTGGACTTGGCGGTGGGTCCCACGTCATCTGGTGTGGCGTTGGCAATGTTGCCAGTAGCCGAGGAATACAAGAAGATTTTACTGGTCGAGCCAGCAGTGGCCGATTCAATCACGGGTGACAAATGGAATAAATATATTTTTCGCACCGGCCGGAACAGTTCGCAGGACGCGATTTCCAACGCCGTGGCGTTGGACAAGCCGGGTGTGAGCATTGCCACCCTGGCCCAGGATTATGCTTTTGGTCGCGACGGTGTGACGGCCTTTAAGGAGGCGCTGCATAAGGCGAAGGTTGTCCATGAGGAATATCTTCCCGCCAACACCACCGATTTCACTGCGGGTGCGCAACGCCTGATCGACAGCCTCAAGGACAAGCCAGGGCGTAAGGTCATCTGGATCATCTGGGCGGGTGCTGGTAACCCATTCAAGATCGCCGACCTGGACCTCAAGCGTTATGGCATCGAGATCGCGACCGGCGGCAACATCCTGCCGGCAATGGCCAGTTACAAGAATTTCCCCGGTATGGCAAGGCGCCACCTACTATTACTTTGCCATCCCGAAGAATCCGGTGAACGATGCGTTGGTCTCCATGCACTACAAGGAGTTCAAGACGCCGCCGGATTTCTTCACGGCGGGCGGCTTTTCGGCGGCCATGGCACTGGTGACGGCCCTCAAGAAGACCAACGGTGACACCAACACCAACAAGCTCATCTCCACCATGGAAGGCATGAGCTTTGATACGCCCAAAGGCAAGATGACCTTCCGCAAGGAAGACCACCAGGCGATGCAGAGCATGTACCACTTCAAGATCAAGGTAGACCCCGCCTTCGCTTGGGGCGTGCCTGAACTCGTGCACGAGATCAAGGCCAGCGAGATGAATGTCCCGATCCGCAACAAACGCTGATTGACGGGGTGCCCGGGGCTGCCAGAAATCTTCACGTACCTGAGTACGTTCGGGTTTCTGCGCGCTGTGCGCCTTGCTCTCGACCCGCTCGCTACGCCGCTCCCCCATCAGGGGAAAAATAAAACATGCTTCAAACCACAGAACTCACGGTTCGCTTCGGCGGGCACGTGGCGGTCAATGCTGTCTCGTGCACATTTGCGCCCGGCACGCTGACCGCCATCGTCGGTCCCAACGGCGCGGGCAAGACCACGTATTTCAATCTGATTTCGGGCCAGCTCAAGGCCAGCGGCGGCACGGTCACGCTGGGGGGTCAGGACATCTCAGGCCTGAGCGCTTCGGCACGCACGCGTGCGGGGCTGGGCCGAGCGTTTCAATTGACCAATCTATTTCCCAATCTGACGGTGCTGGAAAACGTGCGCCTGGCTGTGCAGGCGACACGCCAGGGAGCGCATCGGCGTGGCTTCAACTTGTGGAGCATCTGGAGCGACCACCCGGCCCTGGTGCAGCGGGCCGAGGAAATTCTGGAAGCGGTGGCGATGCAGGGCAAGGCCGGGATGGCGGTGGCCAGCCTGCCGCATGGCGACCAGCGCAAGCTCGAAGTCGCTTTGCTGATGGCGCTGGAGTCGCTGGTTTTCATGTTCGATGAGCCGACAGCCGGCATGAGCACTGACGAGGCACCCGTCATTCTCAATCTGATCCGCCAACTCAAGCAGGACAAGACCAAAACGATTTTGCTGGTGGAGCACAAGATGGACGTGGTGCGTGAGCTTGCCGACCGCATCATTGTGCTGCACAACGGCACACTGGTCGCCGATGGTGAGCCTGCTGAAGTGATTGCCTCGCCGATTGTTCAGGAAGCATATCTGGGTGTCAGCGCTTCCGAGATTCCCGTGCCAGAGCGGGAGGCATGCCCGTGAACGATCATTTGTTAACCCTCGAAGGGGTCCATACTCACATCGGTGCGTACCACATCCTGCATGGGGTGGACCTGATCATTCCGCGCGGACAGCTCACGCTGCTGCTGGGCCGCAATGGCGTTGGCAAAACCACCACACTGCGCACCATCATGGGACTGTGGCAGGCCTCGCAAGGCCGCGTCATCTTTGCCGGGCGTGACATCACAAAGTTGAGCACGCCGCAAATTGCTGAACTCAATATTGCCTATGTACCTGAAAATATGGGTATTTTTTCGGACCTGACGGTCAAGGAAAACATGCTGCTGGCCGCGCGCGGCGCCAGGCGAGCCAGTCAGATGGACGAGGCGCGCCTGATGTGGATTTTCTTGTTGTTTCCCGCAGTTAAAAAGTTCTGGGGCCATCCGGCCGGTAAACTCTCGGGTGGCCAAAAGCAGATGCTGGCCGTGGCCCGCGCCATTGTGGAACCGCGCGAACTACTGATAGTCGACGAACCCAGCAAGGGTCTGGCCCCAGCTATCATCAATAACATGATTGATGCCTTTGCGCAGCTCAAGGCCAGCGGCGTGACGATTTTGCTGGTTGAGCAAAACATCAATTTTGCCAAACGCCTGGGTGACACCGTGGCCGTCATGGACAACGGTCGCGTCGTGCACGCCGGGTCCATGAAAGAACTGGCCGAAGACGCTGCCTTGCAGCAATCACTGCTGGGGCTGGCACTATGAAAAATCTGGATTTTGACTGGAAACCGCTGGTCCTGGTGCCGCTGCTCGCGGTGCTGGTGTTCCCGTTCATTGGTTCCAGTTCCACCTGGCTCACGCTCACGATGGCGGGCCTGGCCATGGGCATGATCATCTTCATCATCGCGTCGGGATTGACCCTGATCTTTGGCCTGATGGATGTGCTAAATTTTGGTCATGGCGTGTTCATTGCGCTGGGCGCTTTTGTTGCGACCAGTGTGTTGGGCGCGATGAATGACTGGACCGGCTCGCACGAACTCTGGCGCAACCTGGTGGCGGTCATCCCCGCGATGCTGGTGGCCATGCTGGTGGCGGGCGCGGTCGGGCTGGCGTTTGAACGCTTCATCGTGCGGCCGGTGTATGGCCAGCACCTCAAGCAGATTCTGATCACCATGGGCGGCATGATCATCGGCGAGGAGATGATCAAGGTGATCTGGGGTCCGGAGCAAATTCCGTTGCCATTACCCGAAGCCATGCGCGGCTCGCTGTTGTTGGGCGACGCAGCGATTGAAAAATACCGGCTGATTGCGGTGGTGGTGGGCGTGCTCGTGTTTGGTTTGCTGGCCTGGACACTGGCGCGCACCAAGATTGGCCTGTTGATTCGCGCTGGCGTGCAGGATCGTGAGATGGTCGAGTCGCTGGGCTACCGGATCAAGCGTCTGTTCATTGGCGTGTTTGTGATCGGCAGCGCGCTGGCCGGCTTGGGCGGCGTGATGTGGGGCTTGTACCAGCAAAACGTGATTCCGCAAATGGGCGCGCAGGTCAATGTGCTGATTTTCATCGTCATCATCATTGGTGGCTTGGGTTCGACCGGTGGCGCGCTGATAGGCGCCTTGCTGGTCGGCCTGATGGCCAACTACACCGGTTTTCTGGCACCCAAGGTAGCGCTGTTTTCCAACATCGCGTTGATGGCCGCGGTGTTGTTGTGGCGGCCCCAGGGCTTGTACCCCGTGACGAATCGGTGAGGGCCAGCCACATGAAAACCTTCCTCACACGTTTGCTCTCCGGCGATTTTCCGCGCAGCCGCGTGCTGGCCGTCATCCTTGTTGTTCTGTTGCTGGCACTGGCCTTTGCGCCTTTTGTTTTTCCCGGCGTCAAGGCGTTGAATGTCGCGGCCAAGGTGTTGATTTTCGTGGTGCTGGTGGCCAGTTTTGACCTGTTGCTGGGCTACACCGGCATTGTCAGTTTTGCGCACACGATGTTTTTCGGCATCGGCGCGTACGACATTGCAGTGGCGAGCACGCGGCTCGGCGCAACCTGGGAAGCGCTGGCGGTCGGGCTTTTGGGCGCGCTGGCGCTGTCGTTTGTGCTGGCGCTTCTGGTGGGGCTGTTTTCACTGCGTGTGAAAGCGATCTTTTTTGCCATGATCACGCTGGCCGTGGCCTCGGCGTTTCAGACACTGGCGTCCCAGCTCTCGGCCATCACCGGCGGTGAAGACGGCTTGAGCTTCAAGGTGCCTGAACTGCTGTCACCGAGTTTTGAGTTTCTGCAGCAGCCTTTCCTGGGCGTGTCCATTGACGGGCGGCTGCTGAGTTACTACCTGTTGTTTATCATTTCCCTGGGGCTGCTGCTGGGCCTGCTGCGCATTGTCAATTCGCCGTTTGGTCGCGTGCTGCAGGCGATTCGCGAAAACGAATTTCGTGCCGAGGCCATCGGTTACCGCGTCGTGGTCTATCGCACCACCTCTAGCGTTCTGTCGGCGCTGTTTGCCACGGTGGCCGGGGCCATGCTGGCGCTCTGGCTGCGCTACAACGGGCCGGACACCTCGCTATCGTTTGAAATCATGATTGATGTGCTGCTGATTGTCGTGATCGGTGGCATGGGCACGATTTATGGCGCGGCCATTGGCGCGGCCCTCTTTTTGGTGGCGCAGAGCTATCTGCAAGACCTACTCCGACTTGGCAGCGAAGCCGCAGCCGGTCTGCCGTGGCTGGGTGCCTTGTTCTCGCCGGACCGCTGGCTGCTCTGGCTGGGCCTGCTGTTCGTGTTGTCGGTTTATTACTTTCCCACCGGCGTTGTGGGGCGGCTCAGGGCCGCAAGTGTTCATAAAAAAATCCGGACCTGAGAGCAGGCCAACCAGACAGGAGACAAAAATCATGAAGATGGTCAAGACATGGGGCTGGCAGACGGCAGTGGTGCTGGCCTTTTGCGGCTTGGGCGGCATGGCCCAGGGAGCCGACCTGGTGATCGGGCAGGTCGCCCCACTGTCCGGAGTACTGGCCAGCACTGGGCACCAGATGGTGGTGGGCGGAGAAATCTATTTCGACTGGATCAACGACCACGGCGGCGTGCATGGCGCGAAGATTCGGCATGAAGTGTTGGACGACGGCTACAAGGTTCCCGAGACTGTGCGCCTGACCAAGGAACTGCTGGCCCGGCCCGAGGTGGTGGCGCTGTTCGGTTTTGCCGGCACCGCCAACGTGACGCAACTGCTCACCGATGGTGTGCTCGACGCCGGGGGCGCCGCACTGGTGGCGCCCTACACCGGCGGTGAGTCGCTGCGCAATCCATTCAACCCCTGGATTTTCCATGTGCGCGCCGGTTACGCCGACGAAGCCGAACACATGGTGCAGCAGGTGACCACGCTGGGCATGAGCCGGATCGCCGTGATGTACCAGGACGACGGCTTTGGCAAGGCCGGGCTGCTGGGCGTCGAGAACGCACTGGCCAAGCGCAATCTCAAGCTGACCGCCGCGGCCGGGTATGAGCGGAACACCGACAAGGTCGAGGAGGCCGTCAAAAAAATCAAGGCCTCTGACGCGCAGGCCATCATCATGATTTCGGTGAACAAGTCCACGGCGGCCTTTGCCAGGCTCTACCGTGAGAGTGGCGGCGGCGCGCAGCTCTACAACATCTCGGTGGTGGACCCGGCCGAACTGGTCAAGCTCGCTGGCCTGAAAAACGTACATGGCCTGGGCATCAGCCAGGTGGTGCCCTATCCTTACCAGCCCAGCCTGCCGGTGGTGCGTGAGTACCAGACCCTGCTGAAAAAATATGCGCCCAAGGAACTTATCAATTACACCAGTTTTGAGGAATTTATTGGCGCCAAGGTGCTGGTCGAGGCCTTGCAGCGCGCGGGTCCCAATCCGACGCGGGCCAAGGTGGTCAAGGCGTTGGAGTCGATGACCAGCTTTGACACCGGCGGCGTCACCATCAGCTACTCGCTGGGCAACCGGATTGGCTCGCACTATGTGGAAGTGACCGTGATCGGCAGCACCGGAAAACTGCTGAAGTAGCTGCAGCGTGGCGCATCCCCTGAAACATATTCTGGAAAGTCTGGTCTCATGTCATTCACATCGCACTATCTGACCTGTGCAGGGCGGGAAATTCATTACACCGAATGGGGCGCGCAGCACAGCGACATCGTCATTGCCTGGCACGGGCTGGCCCGCACTGGACGGGACATGGACGAGCTGGCAGCGCACCTCAGCAAGCGGTACCGCGTGATTTGCCCGGACACCATAGGGCGGGGCTTGAGCCAGTGGAGCCCGGACCCGAAATCGGAATACCAGTTGGCGTTCTACACCCGCATTGCAACCGACCTCTTTGACCAACTGCACATTGAAATGGCGCACTGGGTAGGGACCTCCATGGGCGGCTCTATCGGCATGTTGTGCGCGGCGGGGCTGCTGCAGCCGTCAATGAAGCCACGTATCCAGAGCCTGACCCTCAACGACAATGCGCCCGAACTGGCGCAGCCCGCGCTCGCCCGCATCCGCGTCTATGCGGGCGATCCGCCGTCTTTTGCCACCGTGCGTGAACTGGAGGCATTTTTTCGCCAGGTTTACAAACCCTATGGCTGGCTCAGCGATGGGCAGTGGCTTCGCCTGACAGAAACCTCCACGCGCCGCTTGCCAGATGGCTGCGTAACGCCGCACTATGACCCCGCCATGGTGCAGCAGTTTATTCATTACCCCAACGATTACCTGAACTGGGAGCATTACGACGCCCTCAACATTCCGGTGCTGTGCCTGCACGGTGCCGAGAGCGATCTGGTATTGTCCGAAACCATTGCCGAAATGCAGCGTCGCGGTCCTGGCGCGAGGGCCCAGCTCGAGGTGATGGAAGTGCAAGGCTGCGGCCACGCCCCCGCGCTTAATGTACCCGCTCAACTGGACCGGGTAGCAGCGTTTATCGATGCCGCAAGGTGAGCCTAAATGCTATATAAATTATAGCAATTTATGTCGTATTTCAGTGGTCTGGAGCCTGCTCCGGTATGGCGGTGTACTTCTTTGGCCCCCAACAGTCGTTGGCAGCGCGGGACCAATGAGAACATCAATTCAAACCGCGTGTTCAAAACGGCTTACTGCTTCGCACCCAACGCCACCGCCGCAGCGCGTGATGCGGCCAGCGTCTGATGATCGGGCTGCGCCTGGGTGGGCCAGCCTGCCAGATGCTGCACGCTGAAGTCTGCCAGCGCGGCGATCCACTGCGGGCTGTCATTCAGGCATTCGATGTAGTGGAATTCCTTACCGCCTGCCTTGAGAAAAGCGTCGCGCGCTTCCATGCCAATTTCCTCGAGCGTTTCCAGACAGTCGCCGGTGAAACCCGGGCACACAACATCAACGCGTTGCATGCCCGCCTGCGCCAGTTTGATCAGCGTGGGTTCGGTGTAGGGTTGCAGCCATTTGGCTTTGCCAAAGCGTGACTGGAAGGTGACTTTGTAGCGGTCTTTTGGCAGCCCGAGTTCTTCGGCCAGCAGGCGCGCTGTCTTTTGACATTCGCAGTGATAGGGGTCGCCCAGCTTGAGCGTGCGCTCCGGCACGCCGTGAAAGCTCATGACCAGTTGTTCGGCCTGACCATGGTGGCGCCAGTGGGTACGAATTTTGTCGGCCAGCGCATTGATGTAGCCCGGTGCATCGTGGTAGTGGTTGATGAACCGAAATTCGGGAATCCAACGTGCCCGGGCAGCCCAGCAGTAAACCGCGTCAAACACGCTGGCCGTGGTGGTGGCGCTGTATTGCGGATAGCACGGCAGGATCAGGATACGGGTGGTCCCCTCGACCTTGAGCTGGCTCAACTGCGACGCGATGGACGGGTTCCCGTAACGCATCGCATAACGCACTTCCACGATATGCCCGCGCCTGGCAAGGTAGCCGCGCAGCATGACGGCCTGCTTTTGCGTCCAGACCTTGAGCGGCGACCCCTCAGCCATCCAGATGCTGGCGTATTTGGCGGCGGATTTTTTTGGCCGGGTCCGCAAAATGATGCCATGCAGGATCAACCACCAGAGCAGCCGGGGAATTTCGACCACGCGCGGATCGCTTAAAAATTCGGCGAGATAGCGGCGCAGCGCAGGCGCGGTGGGCGCCTCGGGCGTGCCCAGGTTGCACAGCAGGATGGCGGTGCCTGACGAGGCCATCGGCAGCGTACCGTGGACAAAAGGTGGTTCAGGGGAAAATGACATGAGTTATTCTCGCTTACCTATGCTTGATCTGACAACTATCAAAGCCATTACACTGGATCTCGATGACACGCTGTGGCCGGTTTTGCCTGTTATAGAGCGGGCCGAGAAGGCGCTTGACGACTGGCTTGGCCGACACGCGCCCATGACGGCGGCGCTTTTTTCCACCCCCACGGCGCGGCATGAAATTCGTGAACATGTGATGCGCTCGCGCCCAGAGCTGAAAAGCAACCTGAGTGCGATTCGCCGCGAAGCTATCCGTGTGGCCCTGTATCGCGCCGGGGAAGATCCCCTGCTGGCCGAGGCGGCCTTTGATGTCTTTTTTGACGCGCGCAACCGGGTCACCCTGTTTGGAGACACAGTGCTGGCGCTGGAATTTTTATCCAGCCGCTTTCCGCTGGTGGCGCTGTCCAATGGCAATGCCGACATCCGGCGCATTGGCATCAGTGGGTATTTCCGGGCCAGCATCAGCGCCCAGCAGTTTGGCGTGGGCAAGCCTGACCCGCGTATTTTTCACGCGGCCGCCGGGGCCGCTGAAGTGCCGCCAGACCAGGTGCTGCACGTGGGGGATGATGCCGCGCTCGATGTGCTTGGTGCGCTCAATAGTGGCATGCAGACTGTGTGGGTCAATCGCGCCGATCACTTGTGGGTGCACGCCGATGTGCCGCATGAGACCGTGACCACCCTGAGCGAGCTGTGCGACCTGTTTCCTGGGTGAATTTTCAGATGATTCCACGGGTCGGCGAGTTAAACCGGGCGCTCCCTCCCTGATTGGCCGGGTGCCTGCCAGAATAGAGGCTGTCCAATCAAAGGAGATTGTCATGCCCAGATCGCCCACACTTGCAACCCCCCCTGTCCGGCAGCGTTCTCACGCTTTTGCATCGACCCTCAAAACCTTCAAAACCGCCTCGGGAAAAATAGGCCGGTTTTACTCCTTGCCAGCGCTTGCCAGACAGTTTCCTAATGTGGCGCGTCTGCCGGTTTCCATCCGCATTGTGCTCGAATCGGTACTGCGCAACTGCGATGGCAAAAAAGTCACGGCAGGCCATGTGGAGGAACTGGCCGACTGGCAAGCCAATGCCGCCCGTACCGAGGAAATCCCGTTTGTGGTGTCGCGCGTGGTGCTGCAGGACTTTACCGGCGTGCCGCTACTGGCCGACCTGGCCGCTATGCGCAGCGTGGCCATGCGGTTGGGTAAACCCCCCAAATTGATTGAGCCGATGGTGCCGGTGGATCTGGTGGTGGACCACTCCATCATGGTCGACTACTACGGCAAAAAGAATTCGCTGGACCTGAACATGAAGCTCGAATTCCAGCGTAACCGCGAGCGCTACGAGTTCATGAAATGGGGCATGCAGGCCTTTGACACGTTTCGCGTGGTGCCGCCGGGCTTTGGCATCGTGCATCAGATCAACCTGGAATATCTGGCGCGCGGTGTGCACCAGCGCAAAGCCGGCGCTGATGCCATTTATTACCCCGACACGCTGGTTGGCACCGACAGCCACACCACCATGATCAACGGCATCGGCGTGGTCGGCTGGGGCGTGGGCGGCATTGAAGCCGAGGCCGCCATGCTGGGCCAGCCGGTTTACCTGCTGACGCCCGACGTGGTGGGTGTTGAGCTGAGCGGTCGGCTGCGCGAGGGCGTAACCGCCACCGACCTGGTGCTGCGCGTGACCGAAACCTTACGCCGTGAAAAAGTGGTGGGCAAGTTTGTCGAGTTTTTTGGCGAAGGCACGCGTACGCTGGCGTTGCCCGACCGCGCCACCATCGGCAATATGGCACCCGAATACGGCGCCACCATGGGCTTCTTTCCGGTTGACGAGAAGACGATTGACTACTTCAAGGGCACTGGGCGCACCACGGCAGAGATTGAAGCCTTTGAGGCATATTTTCGGGCGCAGGGTCTGTTCGGCGTGCCCAGTGCCGGCGAAATTGATTATTCGCAGGTTGTCAGGCTCGATCTGGGCGAGGTCACGCCCAGCCTGGCCGGGCCGAAGCGTCCGCAAGACCGTATTGAGTTGGGCAATGTGGCCAGCCAGTTTGTCTCGCTGTTCAGCAAGCCGAATGCGGAGAACGGCTTTAACCAGCACGCTGAGCGGCTTGGGCAGCGCTACCTGGTGAATTGCGGCGCGGGCGAGTCGGCGGGTGAAGCGCCGCCGCTGATGCCCGGCGCGAAGCGTGACGTGGAGGAGATGGTCAGCAACCGGCCCGCGCTGGCGGCGGTGGATGGCCCCTCTTCGGTGGTGTGCGACCTCAAAGCCCCGGCGAAACCGGCGCTGACCGTGGGCAACGGCGACGTGCTGATCGCCGCCATTACCAGTTGCACCAACACCTCCAACCCGAGCGTGCTGCTGGCGGCCGGGCTGCTGGCAAAAAAAGCGGTCCAGGCAGGGCTGCGAGTCGCGCCGCATATCAAGACCTCGCTAGCACCGGGCTCGCGTATTGTCACCGAATATCTTAAAGAGACCGGCTTGCTGCCGTATCTTGAAAAACTCGGCTTTGCGCTGGCCGGCTATGGCTGCACCACCTGCATTGGCAACTCGGGCGACCTGACGCCTGAGATCAACGAAGCCATCAACAAGAATGAACTTGTATGCGCCGCGGTGTTGTCGGGCAACCGCAATTTCGAAGCGCGTATTCACCCCAATATCAAGGCTAACTTTCTGGCCAGCCCACCGCTGGTCGTGGCCTATGCCCTGGCTGGAACGGTGCTGCGCGACCTCATGACAGAGCCCGTGGGCAAGGGGCGCGGTGGCAAGGATGTCTATCTGGGTGATATCTGGCCAGGCAGCGAAGAGATTGACGCGCTCATGAAATACGCCAAAAATAGCAAGGCCTTCCGGGCCAACTACGCCAGGATCAAAACCGAGCCGGGAAAACTCTGGGAAAAGATCAAAGGGGTGAGCGGCGCGGCCTACACCTGGCCCGCCAGCACCTACATTGCCGAGCCGCCGTTTTTCAAGGATTTTGCTATTGAAATGAAAGCGCCTCATGCAGAAAATATGGGAACTACAGGCCAGAATAATGCATTCTCCGTGACGGGCGCGCGGATCATGGCGCTGTTTGGCGACTCGATCACCACCGACCATATTTCTCCAGCCGGTGCCATCAAGGCCAGCTCGCCCGCGGGTCTGTGGCTGCAGGCTAACGGCGTGCAAAAAGCCGACTTCAACAGCTACGGCGCGCGCCGTGGCAACCACGACGTGATGATGCGCGGCACCTTTGCCAATGTACGCATCAAAAACCTCATGGTTCCGGTCGACAAGGAGGGTTCGCGCGAGGAGGGCGGCGTGACGCTGTACTATCCGCCGCATCGCACGCCGGATAGCGTGATCCAGAAGATGCCCATCTTTGATGCCGCCATGCACTACATGGCCGAGAGCACGCCCACGGTGATTTTTGCCGGTGAAGAATACGGCACCGGATCGAGTCGCGACTGGGCCGCCAAGGGAACCCAGTTGCTGGGCATCAAGGCTGTCGTGGCGCGCAGCTTTGAACGCATTCACCGCAGCAACCTGGTCGGTATGGGCGTGCTGCCACTGCAATTCAAGCCGGGCGAATCGTGGCAGACCCTGAAACTAGCCGGTTCGGAAATCATTGACGTGATTCCGCACCCGGAGCTCAAGCCGCAAAGCGAGGCCAAACTGGTCATTACACGCGCCGACGGCACCCGCCAGGAAGCCACCGTGATCCTGCGCGTGGACACGCCGATTGAAGTGGACTATTACCGCAACGGCGGCATTCTGTCTTTTGTGCTCAGGCAATTGTTGGGAGCCTGAAGTGGTAGCGCAACAATTTCCTGCCGGTCTGCCCCAAAAAAAATTATCTCCCTCGGGGGGCAGCGAGCTACACGCAGTGAGCGAACGTGAGGGTGATCAATTCCCCGCTGGGCCGCCCCAAGGAAAATTAGCCCCCTTGGGGGGCAGAGAGCTACACGCAGTGAGCGAACGTGGGGGCCACATCAGGCAGGCTGTGATTGCCGGTGGCGGCATTGGCGGGTTGGCGGCGGCATTGGCCGTGTCACGCGCGGGTTGGAAGGTGCGCCTGTTTGAACGCGCCGCCGCCATCAGCGAGGTGGGCGCAGGCATTCAGCTCGGCCCCAACATTGTCAAGGTGCTGCGCGGCTGGGGACTGGCGGCGGAGCTGGATGCGGTGGCGGCATTTCCAGAACGGCTGCAGGTCCGCAGCGCCGCATCGGGCCAGCTTTTGGCTGAGCTGCCCCTCGGTAGCGCGATGGTTCAGCGCTATGGCGCGCCGTATGTCACGGTGCACCGCGCCGACTTGCAGGGGCTGCTTCTCCAGGCCGTGCAGCAGCACACCGACGCAAAGCTTCAGCTAGAGCGGCCGCTGCGCTCTTTCCGGCAGAACGCGCAAGCCGTCATGGTGCAGGCGGACGGCGGCCCCGAAGTCGAATGCGATGTCCTGATTGGCGCCGATGGCCTGTGGAGCAGCGTGCGTCAGCAGTTGCTGGGTGACGGTCTACCGCAGCGCACCGGCCACGTGGCTTTCCGGGCCATGGCGTTGCAGGCCATGCTGCCAGAACTGCTCAGAAGCCAGCAGATCACGGTCTGGCTGGGCCCCCGCATGCACGTGGTGCAGTACCCGGTGCGCGCGGGCGAGTGGCTCAACGTGGTGGCGATCGTAGAAGGTGAAGCAATAGGTGAAGAAGACCCATGGAACCATGGCGTCAGCGCGTCCGACCTGGATGAGTTGGCCGGGGTGCTGGTGGGTGGTTGCACCGAATTGCGGGATTTGCTGCATGCCCTTGGCGGTTGGCAAAGGTGGGCGCTGCATGATCGCCGCCCGATGCAGGGAATGCACCAGCAAGCAGTGGGCCGTGTTGCCCTGCTGGGGGATGCTGCGCACCCGATGCTGCCCTACCTGGCGCAAGGCGCGGGCATGGCGATTGAAGACGCCGCCGAGTTGGGTCAGTCCCTGACTCAGACGCTGGAGCCGGCTCTCGATGTGCCGCTACTGCTGCAGCGCTATGCGCTCAATCGCTGGCAGCGCAACGCCAAGGTGCAGGCGCGGGCGGCGCGCAACGGCCAGATATTTCATGCCAACGGATTGCTGCGCTGGGGCCGTGATGCTTCACTCCGGCTGCTCGGCGAAAAGTTGCTCGACCTGCCGTGGCTGTATGGCGGAGCGCCTGCTGCTTCGTGAATTGCTGTTAATTAAAGAACTGGTTAAGCAGTATGCTCAGAAACTGGCCTTTTCCATTCATAAATTCAACTGATTGCGACCCAGTTCATTTTTACAGACTTGATGGGCAATCCGGCGGGCCACAAGGCCAGCCATTCTGAAAACATAAAGACACACCATGAAATCGAACGATAGCGCGAACAGCAAGGTTGCACTCGTGACCGGCGCGGGCAGCGGGATTGGCAAGGCGGTTGCGCTGGCTCTGTTGCATGGCGGCTGGCGTGTGGCGCTGGCCGGGCGCCGGATGGAACCGCTGATTGAAGTTGCCAGGGCATCAGGCACGAACTGCGCATTGCCCGTGGCCACCGACGTGAGTCGGCCGGAGTCGGTGGCGGCCCTGTTTACAAAAATCAGTGAGGTATTTGGGCGGCTCGATCTGCTTTTTAACAACGCCGGCGTGAACGCCCCACCGGTCCATTTTGAAGACCTCGGTTTTGAGCAATGGCAAAACGTGGTCAACATCAACCTGACTGGCCAGTTTTTGTGTGCCCAGGGAGCTTTCAGGTTGATGAAGAGCCAATTGCCGCAGGGTGGCCGCATCATCAACAACGGCTCCATTGCGGCCCATGCGCCGCGGCCCAATTCGGCCCCCTACACGGCCACCAAGCACGCCATCACCGGCCTGACCAAATCCATTTCACTTGATGGCCGCAAGTACAACATTGCCTGCGGGCAGATTGACATTGGCAACGCGCTGACTGAACTCGCTGCGCCGATGAGCCGGGGCGTACCCCAGGCCAACGGCGAGATTGCCATTGAGCCCATGATGGACGTGCGTGAAGTGGCCGAGGCAGTGCTTCACATGGCGGTGCTGCCACTGTCCACCAACGTACAGTTCATGACCATCATGGCGACGAAAATGCCATTTGTGGGGCGTGGCTAGTCGCTGTGCTGAGCAAAACTAACGGGGGAGACAAGAAGCGAAGGTACGACACCCTGACAAGCCAGCGAGGCAATGAGCTGGCAGGATGTCGCACCGCGGGCTACATTGCGCTGCGGAAAATCGCTTCAATCTCAGCTTGGCTTGCCGGGAAACGTGGGTTGGTCAGGCCGCAGGCATCTTTTAGCGCATTGGTGGCCAGCATCGGGATGTCTTTCTCGCGCACACCGAGCTGCGTGAGGCCGGTCGGGATATTGACATCTGCCGCCAGTTCGCGAATCGCCGCAAGGCAGCGTTCAGCACCCTTGACCGCCTCCAAACCGCTCACGTTGATGCCCATCGCCGCGGCAATATCGGTTAAACGTTGGGCTGCGACACTGACGTTGAACGCCTCGACATGCGGCAGCAGCATGGCGTTGCACACCCCGTGTGGCAGGTTGTAAAAACCGCCCAGCTGGTGCGCCATGGCATGGACATAGCCCAGTGACGCATTGTTGAATGCCATGCCGGCGAGGAACTGTGCGTAGGCCATTTGCTCGCGTGCATGCAGGTCCTCACCATTGTTTACAGCCTGGCGCAGGTTGGCTGAAATCATGGCCACAGCCTTTAACGCGCAGGCATCGGTGATCGGAGTGGCGGCGGTGGAGACATAGGCCTCGACGGCGTGCGTCAGTGCGTCCATGCCAGTGGCGGCGGTGAGTGCGGCCGGCTTGGCCAGCATCAGCATCGGATCGTTGACCGAAAGAATCGGCGTGACGTTGCGGTCGACGATGGCCATTTTGATGTGGCGGGTTTCGTCGGTGATGATGCAAAAACGTGTCATTTCGCTGGCCGTTCCCGCTGTGGTGTTGATTGCAATCAGGGGCAGCTGAGGCTTGGCCGATTTATCCACGCCTTCGTAGTCGCCGATGTGTCCACCATTGGCGGCAACCAGCGCAATGCCCTTGGCGCAATCGTGCGGTGATCCACCACCCAGCGAAATCACACAGTCGCAGTGCTTGCTGGCCAACAGTGCCAGTCCGGCCTCGACATTGCCGACCGTGGGGTTGGGCTGGGCGCCGTCAAAGATGCTGGACTGGATGCTCTGCTCCATCAGCAGGCTGGCGACCTTGGCCGCAACACCGGCACGGCTTAGCCCGGCATCGGTGACGATCAGGGCATGACGAAAGCCGTAGCCGCGAATGGTCTGGATGGCCTCGGCAAGGCAACCCGCACCCATCATATTGACAGGGGGAATGAAAAATGTTGTGGTACTCATGAATGAAAAATCTCTTTTGATGGATTGGAAGTGGGCGTGCAGGCAAGACGCTCACCCAAGCAGAGCTCGTCCTGACTTTCGCAGAGAGTTCAGTCTGTTTGCGGCCTAGAAAAAGCCAAGCTTGTCGGGTGAATAGCTGACCAGCAGGTTTTTGGTTTGCTGGTAGTGGTCGAGCATCATCTTGTGCGTTTCACGGCCAATGCCAGATTCCTTGTAGCCGCCGAAGGCGGCATGAGCCGCGTAGTCGTGGTAGCAGTTGGTCCAGACGCGGCCGGCCTGAATGGCGCGGCCCATGCGATAGGCCGTGCTGCCATCGCGTGTCCACACGCCAGCGCCCAGGCCATACGGGGTGTCGTTGGCAATTGCCAGGGCTTCGGCCTCATCCTTGAAAGTGGTCACGGCCAGCACCGGGCCGAAAATTTCTTCCTGGAAGATGCGCATTTTGTTGTGACCCTTGAACAGCGTTGGCTGAATGTAGTAGCCAGTTGGAGCCTGTCAGAAATTTTGT
>DHWX01000060.1 GCA_002413395.1 Polaromonas sp. UBA5171
TTACCGCCCGGTCAGTACGCTGGCATTTTGCAACACCAAGTCGCAGTGCCGTGCGCTGGTGGCGTTGCTCAAGAGTCAGGGCTTCAGCGCACTGGCGCTGTATGGCGAACTGGAGCAGCGCGAGCGCGACCAGGTGCTGGTGCAGTTTTCCAACCGCAGCTGCTCGGTACTGGTGGCCACCGATGTGGCGGCGCGCGGGCTGGATATTTCGCAGCTCGAGATGGTTATCAACGTCGATGTGACGCCCGACCCGGAAGTGCACATTCACCGTATTGGCCGCACTGGCCGCGTTGACGAGGAAGGCTGGGCCATCAGCCTGGCCAGCATGGATGAGATGGGATCGGTTGGCAAGATTGAGCAGCTGCAAAAGGCCGAGTCCGAATGGCACAAGCTGGNNAATTGTCGGCGGCCGCAAGGAAAAAATCCGCGCTGGTGACGTGCTGGGCGCACTCACGGGCGAAGCCGGTTTTACGCGCGAGCAGGTTGGCAAGATCAACGTGAACGAATTTTCAACCTATGTGGCGGTGGACCGCCGCATCGCCGTGGCAGCCCTGCGCAAGCTGACCCAGGGCAAGGTCAAGGGGAAAAGCGTCAAGGTGCGGCTGCTTGACGACGAATCCTGACTGACGGCAGATCTACTCCTTCTACAACGATCTTGGTATTGATTTGTCTGCTATTTAAATAGCAGCAATCCGGTTGCTTTGTGGTGGGCCGCCACCCGGCGCCTCAGGTTTGCGTGGTCGCGGCCTTGGTCGCTTGGCGGCGACGATCCCGGAAGGCTTGCAACTCGCCCGACGATGCCCTTGCGGAAGGCCATCACGCAGATCACGAAAATCACGCCGATGATGACATTGACCCACGATCCCACCTTGTCGGCCAGCAGGTCCTGCAGCGAAACCACGATGCCCGCGCCGAAGACCGGGCCAAAGAACGTTCCCATGCCGCCCAGCAGCGTCATCAGGATCACCTCGCCTGACATCGACCAGTGCACGTCGGACAGTGTGGCAAAGCCCATGACCAGCGTTTTGAGCGAGCCTGCCAGCCCCGCCAGCGCGGCCGACAGCACAAACGCCAGCAGCTTGTAGCGATCCACCTGGTAACCCAGCGAGATGGCGCGTGGCTCGTTTTCACGAATCATCTTGAGCACCTGACCGAATGGCGAATGCACGATGCGCGCGATAAACATGAAGCTCAGCACAAAAACTGCCGCCACGAAGTAATACAGGGCGAGGTCGGATTCAAGCGGGAACAGGCCAACCAGATTCCCGCGCGGGACCCCCTGCAGGCCGTCTTCACCGCCGGTAAATGGCGCTTGCAGGCAGACAAAATACACCATCTGTGCAATGGCCAGCGTGATCATGGCAAAGTAAATGCCCTGGCGCCGGATGGCGACCAGCCCCACGATCAGGCCAATCAGACCGGCACCCACCGTGCCGACAAGAAGACCCAGCTCGGGTGTCCAGTGTTGTGACTTGATGAACCAGCCGGTAATGTAGGCGGCCGAGCCAAAAAACGCGGCGTGACCAAACGACAGCAAGCCGGTAAAGCCCAGCAGCAAATTGAAGGCGCAGGCAAACAGGGCCAAGCACAGCAGCTTCATGACAAACACCGGGTACAGCCCGATCAGGGGTGCCACCAGCAGCAGCAGCAGCAGTGCCAGGTAGGTCGCACGAATCAGAGTTTTCGAGTTATTCATTCAGGCTTCCTTGCCAAAGAGGCCTGCTGGCCTGACCATGAGTACCAGGACCATGATGACAAACACCACAATGTTGGACGCCTCGGGATAGAAAACGCGCGTCATGCCTTCCACCAGCCCGAGCCCCAGACCGGTGATCACCGAGCCCAGAATCGAGCCCATGCCGCCAATCACCACCACGGCAAACACCACGATGATGAGGTTTGAACCCATCAGGGGATTGACCTGGATGATGGGCGCGGCCAGCACGCCAGCCAGTGCGGCCAGTGCAGCGCCAGCGCCATAGGTGAGCATGACCATGAGCGGCACATTGATGCCAAAGGCCTGCACCAGTGCCGAATTTTCGGTGCCGGCGCGCAGGTAGGCGCCGAGCCGGGTGCGTTCGATGACAAACCAGGTGCCCAGGCAGACCATCAGCGAGACCAGCACCACCCAGGCGCGGTAATTCGGCAGCACCATGAAGCCAAGATTGGTGGCGCCCGACAGCAGTGCCGGCACATCGTAATTCTGGCCCGACACGCCATACAGTTCACGGAATATGCCTTCGGCGATCAGCGCCAGGCCAAAGGTGAGCAGCAGCCCGTAAATGGGGTCGATCTTGTACAGATGCTGGAGGAACAGGCGCTCGATGACCGCGCCGAGTGCGCCAATGAGCAGCGGCGCCAGGAACAGGGCGTACCAGTAATTGATGCCGAACTTGTCGAGCATGATCCAGGCGGCAAAGGCGCCCAGCATGTAGAGTGCGCCATGCGCGAAGTTCACGATGCCCAACAGGCCGAAAATGACGGCCAGCCCCAGGCTGAGCATGGCGTAAAACGCGCCATTGACCAGGCCCAACAGCAACTGGGCTAGAAAAGCTTGAAGCGGAATACCGAAAATTTCCATGGAAGCCTGTCAGTTCAGATCTCGTGACGATGATAAGTAAAAAAAATGAAAAAGTGGCCGGTCGCGAACGCGAACGGCCACCCGAAAGGCTAGCTTACTTTTTGATCAGGGCGCACTTCGACTCGGCAGGCGTCGTAAAGGCCTGGTCGCCCGGGACCTTCGCCACGACCTTGTAGTAGTCCCACGGCGTAGTCGATTCCTTGGGCGTTTTCACCTGGAACAGGTACATGTCGTGAATCATGCGGCCATCGGCGCGGATATGACCCTTGTTGTAGAAGTCGTCGATCTTCATGCTCTTCAGGGTAGTCATTACCTTGTCGGAGTCCGTGGTGCCGGCGGCCTGCACGGCCTTGAGGTACTGGGTGGTGACGGAGTAGTCGGCGGCCTGCAGGCTGGAAGGCATGCGCTTGTATTTGTCAAAGAAGCGCTTGGCAAACTTCCGTGAAGCGTCGTCCTGGTTCCAG
>DHWX01000075.1 GCA_002413395.1 Polaromonas sp. UBA5171
TGTGCAATTTTAACATGTTGCTATGCTTTTGATAGCAATATCAAAAAAAGAAATTCAGGAGTCAAGAGTCCGACAGGCTGCTAGTGAATCAAGACCAAAGCCGTGGTTACGGCGGCAACCAAGCTCGCCGCAGCCAGTGCACCGACAAGCCAAAGGCGAATACGCAAAGTCTCTATGCGAAAAACCAGTTGCGTGTTCTGCTCCGCCAGCGCATTGATGAGTTCAGACGACGCAACCATCTGGTTTTGCAGGTCAGCCGTAGCCGTCTCCAGCTCATGAATTCGCGCCGCCAAGGCGGAGATGGCTTGCGCCTCGGGCGAAAGCGCCATCTGTGCATCGAGAACCGTGCCGGAAGTCGGTAGCGGTTTTTTGGCGACCGCATTCCACAATTTTTTGGCACCGGTGGCCACCTTGGGTGCATTGCGCACAACGTCAGTCCAGGGAACGCTTTGCAAAACGGTCAACCATCCTATAGCCATAAAAAAACCCTTCAAGGAAATCAGCTCACCTGACCCGGCAAAAGGCAACACCAGAGGCGACCCTAGACCCTAATGCATGGCTGCTAACGCTTGAGCTGCGGGCCTTCTGGGAATTTGGCACACTGCGGCCCGCGTGATCCCTGCTGGCCCGTGCATCCAAAGGCGACAGTCACCCAATCAAAAAGTTTAAAAAATCAACGCAAAATTTCAGACCTTGCTGGCTTTGGCGTAGTTGGCGATGCCGTCGCTGATTTCCTTTTTGGCGGACTCCGGGCCCTCCCAGCCCAAAATCTTGACCCACTTGCCTTCTTCTAGGTCTTTGTAGTGTTCAAAGAAATGCGCAATGGTTTTCAGGCGCAGCGGGTTCAGGTCCTCCGGTTTTTGCCAGTTGGTGTAAATAGACAAAATCTTGTCGGTCGGCACTGCCAGCACCTTGCCGTCTTCGCCCGCTTCGTCAGTCATTTTCAGGATGCCAATGGCACGGCAAGTAACCACCACGCCAGGAATCAGGGGCACCGGGGTGATCACCAAGACGTCAACCGGGTCGCCATCTCCGCTGAGGGTTTTGGGAACATAACCGTAGTTGGTCGGGTAATGCATGGACGTACTCATGAAACGATCCACAAAAATCGCCCCCGATGCCTTATCGACTTCATATTTGACCGGGTCGGAGTTCATCGGAATTTCGATGATTACATTGAAGGAGTCCGGGGCATTTTTTCCGGGGAAAACATTATCGAGAGACATGATTGCTTTGCGTTGATGGAAAAAATTGACAGGAGGGGAAAACAGGACTCATCGCGCCTTGGCGAGGCTGCCTGGCTACCCGAGCCGCCTGCGTTAATTGCTGATTTTACTGATTCCAGGCTTCCAAAGGACCCACTTACGATGTGGTAAATTACCGCGGTTGGCCAATCGTCTCTGCGTGAGCAACGAGGAAGCAACGCAGCGGGGGCAACGCTAGCGTGGCACCCCTCCAAGCGAAAACAACGTAGGAGATTTCTATGATAGGCAACTCAGCGCTCATTCTTGCGCTAGTCTGCGGGTTTATAGCCGTGGGTTACGGCTTTTGGGCACGTAGCTGGATTCTTTCTCAGGACGCCGGCAACGCGCGGATGCAGGAAATTGCAGCCGCCATTCAGCTAGGGGCTGCCGCCTATCTGGCGCGGCAATATAAAACCATCGCCATCGTCGGCGTTATTCTGGCCATACTAATCGGCGTCTTCCTTGACAGCAAAACCGCCATCGGCTTCGTCCTCGGCGCGCTGCTGTCAGGCACCTGCGGCTTTATCGGCATGAACGTCTCGGTGCGTGCCAACGTGCGTACCGCTCAAGCTGCCACGCGCGGCATTGGCCCGGCCCTTGATGTCGCGTTCCGCGGCGGTGCCATCACCGGCATGCTAGTGGTGGGATTGGGACTGCTCGGCGTGACCGGCTTTTACTGGTTTTTGGCGGGTAATGGAAACTACACACCCAACCTCAAACTTTCTGATCTGCTCAACCCGCTGATTGGCTTTGCGTTTGGTGCCTCGCTGATCTCGATTTTTGCGCGTTTGGGCGGTGGCATTTTCACCAAGGGTGCCGACGTCGGCGCCGACCTGGTGGGCAAGGTTGAGGCAGGCATTCCCGAAGATGACCCACGCAACCCGGCCGTGATTGCCGACAACGTCGGCGACAACGTCGGCGACTGCGCCGGCATGGCAGCCGACCTGTTTGAAACCTACGCCGTCACGCTGATTGCCACCATGGTGTTGGGTGCCCTGCTGGTCGCCGCGGCCCCGGTCAACGCCGTGATGTACCCGCTGGCGCTGGGGGCCGTTTCCATCGTTGCCTCCATCATTGGCTGCTTCTTTGTCAAGGCCTCGCCGGGCATGAAGAACGTGATGCCGGCCCTGTATAAAGGTCTGGCGATTGCTGGCGTACTTTCGCTGATCGCTTTTTACTTCGTCACGATGTGGCTGATGCCTGACAACGCCATCGCTGCCAGCGGCAGTCAGATGAGGCTGTTTGGCGCCTGCGCCGTGGGCCTGGTACTGACCGCGGCGCTGGTCTGGGTAACCGAGTACTACACCGGCACGCAGTACGCGCCGGTCAAGCACATTGCGCAAGCCTCTACCACTGGCCACGGCACCAACATCATTGCCGGTCTGGGTGTTTCCATGCGGTCCACGGCTTGGCCTGTAGTGTTTGTGTGCCTCGCCATTCTGGTGTCATACAACCTGGCTGGCCTTTTTGGCATCGCGATTGCCGCAACCTCCATGCTGAGTATGGCAGGCATTGTGGTGGCACTAGATGCCTACGGCCCGATCACCGATAACGCGGGTGGCATCGCCGAAATGGCGGAGATGCCCGCCAGCGTGCGCGACATCACCGATCCTCTCGATGCCGTGGGCAACACCACCAAGGCCGTCACCAAGGGCTATGCGATTGGCTCAGCCGGGCTGGCCGCGCTGGTGCTGTTTGCCGACTATACGCACAAGCTGGCAAGCTATGGCCATTCCATCAGCTTTGACTTGAGCGACCCGATGGTGATTGTGGGCCTGTTTATCGGTGGACTGATCCCCTACCTGTTCGGTGCCATGGCCATGGAAGCCGTGGGCCGCGCCGCTGGCGCTGTGGTGGTTGAAGTGCGCCGCCAATTCAAGGAAATCAAGGGCATCATGGATGGCTCGGGCAAACCCGAGTACGGCCGCGCCGTTGACATGCTGACCACCGCCGCCATCAAGGAAATGATGATTCCGTCGCTGTTGCCCGTGGTGGTGCCGATTCTGGTGGGCCTGCTGCTCGGCCCCAAAGCCCTTGGCGGTTTGCTCATGGGCACCATCGTCACAGGCCTTTTCGTGGCGATTTCGATGTGTACTGGCGGCGGCGCCTGGGACAACGCCAAGAAGTACATTGAAGACGGTCACTTCGGCGGCAAGGGTTCAGAAGCACACAAGGCGGCTGTGACTGGCGACACCGTGGGCGATCCCTACAAGGACACCGCCGGTCCGGCCGTCAATCCGCTGATCAAGATCATCAACATCGTGGCACTCCTGATCGTGCCCTTGATGATGAAGTTCCATGGTGCGCCACCCGTGGTGACCCCTACGGCTGAAATGCTGAATCCGCCAGCCACCGCCGCGCTGGCCCTGGCAACGGTCACACCGACCGTCACACCAGTTTCCAAATAAGAGGCTGAAACAACCTGTCAAAAACCCGCTCAGGCGGGTTTTTTTATGGTTATTCCACAGGGCTGTCACTGGTTTTTGGTTTCCGGCCAGTTTCGCGCACCGGCTCCAGAGATGCCGCCGCTTCGCGCCGGAAATGACGGCCAACGGTATGGTAAAACGGACGCGGACAAAACTGCCGCGACACCACTGATGCCGCCAGTGTCGTGGCCATCAACAACAGCGTCAGGTCATGGGTGCGGGTCATTTCCATCACGATCACGCTGGCGGTGATGGGTGCCTGCGTCGCTGCAGCCAGAAAAGCGCCCATCGAGAGTAGCACTACCAGCCGCGGGTCCACCGCACCAGGCAGCAGTTGCGCAATGTTGTCGCCAATACCGGCACCAATCGCCAGCGAGGGAGTAAATAAGCCACCCGGAATGCCGGCAAAATAGGACACCACGGTGGCCGCCCACTTTGCAAGGCCAAAACCGGACCCGGGTCCCGGCCGACCATTGAGCAGCGCGGCAACCTGGCCGTAGCCGGTACCATAGGTCGAACCGCCCACAGCCATGCCAAGCAGTGCAACCAGCAAGCCGCAACTGGCTGCAACAGCGATCGGCCGCCGTATCGGCAGTGTCCGCCATCGGGCAGGCAGCCAACTGGCCGGGCCAGCCAGCAACGCCTTGGCAAACAGTCCGCCGAGCACACCGTTGATGAGCGCACACAGCGCCACGGCAGTCCAGGAAGTATGAAGCGCAAGTATTGACTCGGTAACGGAAAAGTAGCTATGGTTTCCCAGTATGGCCAGCGACAGAAAGCCTGCTGCCAGAACGCCCGACAACACCAGCCGGTCCCAGCGCATTGCGGTTCCTCGACTCAATTCCTCGATGGCAAACACGAGCCCGGCCAGCGGCGTGTTGAACGCGGCGGCCAAACCGCCAGCCGCGCCGGCCGCGATCAGCGCTTCCGGCCTGAATCCCAGCGAAAAACCCCGCCGCCCCTGCCATAAACGTCCCCAAGCCAGCATCACGGCTGCACCGACCTGCACCGAAGATCCCTCGCGGCCTATAGACGCGCCGGCCAGCAGGCCACCCGCCGTCAGCACGATTTTCCACAGTGATTGCCGCAGCGAAACCAATAAGGTCTGCGGCGCACCGGCCGACATCGACATGGCGGCAATGACCTGTGGAATGCCACTGCCGCGCGTCTGCGGGGCCTTCCGGATGGTTAGCCAGCGCAAGGCTGCAAAACTCGCCGGTACCAGCAAAATAGCGCTCCACCAGTAAGCGTGCATTAGCCGCTGGTTCCAATTCAGCATCAACTCGGCAAGCCAGGCGAAGGCCAGCGAAATCAGCGCAACGAAAGCCGCACCGCTCAGAAATACTGCGAAGCGCAGGGAATGACGTGACAGCCGCGCGGTATGCCGCACCTTGCGCGATAGCGACTGACGGGCTTTATCATTGCATGGTCGGATTGGCGGTCAGTCATTGGCGATCAGATGGTGCAGAAAAAAGTTTGATGATACTTTGTTACCCGCTAGCCAGGCCGACACGACGCCACACCCAAGGGGCGTTCTCAAGACCCGCGGAATGAAATCTGAAAGCCGGTTCTGGCTGCGCTTTACAGAGTTCTTCGACGAACTCCAACTGAGCGCTGGTTGCCTCAGCCGCTGGCCAGCACCCGGCATACTTTACCACTGCGACCGCGCGAAACGGGTAGCCCCGGTTCCTCGATCACACGAAAAGATGCAAGCCCCTGAGCCGTCGCAAAGTCCTTGAGCGCGACCTGGCAACGCGCCATGGCAGCCGTAGCCTCGCTACCCTGCAAGCCAAGGCGCAGCACCAGTGTGTGCTTGTCCTGCTGGTGCAACTGAAAACCAAATACGCCCGCCTGATCTTCCAGCACGGTTGTCAGGGCCAATGGCAGCAGGGTCACCGGCCTTCCATGACGGCCCGCCATCACCAGCGGCGCATCGTGTCGCCCCTGCACCTCGATCACTGGCAGCGGCGACCCGCAGGCGCAGCCTTCGCTGTGCATCGTGACCTGGTCACCCAGGTCATATCGAATCAGCGGCTGCACCGTGTTGGCCAGGTGGGTAAGCAGCACGGTGCAGGAAGGCTGGCCTGCGAGCACCGGCCGGTGCTGCTCATCCACCGGTTCCAGAATCATCCAGTCGGCATTGGCGTGGAGGTGCCCATGAGCGCACTCCCAACCAATGGTCAGAAACTCTGACGCGCCATAACTGTTGCGTACAGTGCAGCGCAGCCCCTTCTCGATCTGCTCGCGCACGACCGTGCCCAGGGTTTCGCCGCCGGTCCAGACTTCCTGAGCATTGACATGCAGGCGGCCATGGACCGCCTCGTCCGCCAGCAGCGCGGCTGCGGTGGGATAGGTCGCAATCACCGTCGGCGCAAATGCATTGAGCGCATCCACCAATGCATCAGTTGGCTGCAGAATGGAAAAGCCGCGCGCCGTCTGCGCCAGCCATGGGTTCATCTGGCGCATGCGCTGGAACACCACATAGCTCGCAAAGTGCCCGCTGGTGGCGCCCACGAAGGCCATGCGCTCGGAAAGGTACAGCGGGTCCAGCCAGCGCGCGAGCGGCCTGGGCGCGCTGCGGCGCAGGGCTTCGAGCGCGTCATATACCGCCATGGCTTGCGCATCCTGCACGAAGATACCGGGTAGCCCGCTGGTGCCTGAGCTCTCCCAGATCACGTAGCGGCCAAGGAACGGCTCGCCAATGCGCGCAGGGTCGGCGGTAAAGGCGCGAAGTTCATCGCGTTTGAGGCCCGGGTCGGTCACCCAATCGTCAAAGCGCTGCATCAATTCGCCGCGCGTGACCACCGCAAGCGCGGACAGCGGCGTGCTGGCCACTGCCATGCCCTTCAGCCGTTCACGGTACAGGCGCGAACCGCGCCGCGCCGCCTCCAGCAAGCGAGTCAGCCGCTGGGTCTGACGCGCAGCAATTGCGGCGGGCGTGGCATGACTGGCCGCCGCCACATCCAGTGCGACGGCGCCCAGGCGCAGTGGATCGAACACCAGGCTCATGCAGTCAGCCGTAAAGTCGCTTCAAGTTGCGCCATCATGGGTAATCCTCATTGTTGGCAAACCCTGTTGTCAATATTAGATGCAAGGCGAACCACTGCATTGCGCTGGATCAAATGGCATGGCATTGATACGCCCTCAGTAACCACCACCTTTTTGACTTGCATCAATCAGCAGGTGGCTCATACTTTGCAAAATGGGACGTTGCCACTCCAGCCCATAGCACGCGTCTTCGGTGTCCAGGATTTACAACCATGACCAAACAAACTTTTCCCAACAAGAATGACGCTCCCAAGGCTGATGAAAAATCCACTGAGAGGCTGGATCAGCTACTGCATGCCGCCATGGCCCCGCTGACCGGTGGACTGTCGCCGGTCTCCCTCTCGCTGGCGCTGGCAGACTGGGCCTGGCACCTGGCCATGGCACCCGGGCGGCAGATGGAACTGGCTGCCTTGGCCACGCGTCTGTCCAATGACACCTTGCATATGCACGATGGCATGGAGGCAAATGCCGGTGCGGTCGACGACGACCCGCGTTTTCGTGATGAAGCCTGGGCGGCCTGGCCATTCAGTCAGATGCGGGTGGGCTTTCATAATGCCGAGGCCTTCTGGCGCGAAGCGGCGTACGTATCGGGCATGACGGCGCATCACGCCGACCTGACGCAATTTTTTGCGCACCAGTGGCTCGGCATGCTAACCCCGGCCAACTGGCTGGCTACCAACCCGGTGGTGCTGCGCGATGCCTTTGAATCCCGGGGAACGCACTTGCTCAAGGGGGCGCGGCACTGGCTGGCTGATGTGTCGGGCGTGCCCGAGCCAGCAGACCTGGAGATCGCCAACCGCTTCGTGGTGGGCCGGGATGTGGCGGTGACGCCGGGAAAAGTAGTATACCGCAATCGGCTCGTCGAACTCATTCGCTACCAGCCACAAACCGCGAAGGTCCACCCCGAGCCGGTATTTATGATCCCCTCATGGATCATGAAGTTCTACATCCTCGACCTGTCTCCCCACAACTCCATGGCGCGCTACCTGGTCAGCCAGGGGCACTCAGTGTATATGCTGTCCTGGCGCAATCCCGATGCAGAGGACGCCGAACTGAGCATGGACGACTACCTGCGCCTGGGCGTGCTCGACCCGCTGCAGGCAATTGCCGAACAGACTGGCAAGGACGTGCCAGTGCATGCAGTGGGCTATTGCCTGGGTGGAACCCTGCTCGCCATCGCGGCGGCGGCGCTGACGCGCAAAGGCGGCGTAGCGGGGAAGCGCCAGCTACCCACCCTGAAAACGCTAACGCTGCTGGCGGCGCAGACAGACTTTTCGGAGCCGGGCGAATTGGGCCTGTTCATTGACGAGAGCCAAATCGACCTGCTGGACAACATCACACGCCGTCAAGGCTACCTCAGCGGCAAGCAGATGGCTGGTTCCTTCCAGTTCCTGCACTCGCGCGAACTGGTATGGACCCGACGCATGCGCGAGTACCTGATGGGTGAGCGCGAGCAGCCAAATGACCTGATGGCCTGGAATGCCGATACCACCCGTATGCCTGCGCGCATGCATCACGAATACCTGAATTCGCTGTACTTGCACAACGCCTTGGCTATCAACCGCTACCGTGTTGAAGGGCGCAGCGTGTCGCTGGGTGATATCGAGCAGCCGGTGTTCATGCTGGGCACGCAACGCGATCACGTCTCGCCCTGGCGGTCGGTTTTCAAGTTGCACCATTTGTGCGAGGCAGAGATCACCTTCGTGCTGGCGAGCGGCGGCCATAACGCAGGCATCCTTTCCGAGCCCGGTCACCCGAACCGCAGCTACCAGATGGCCACGCGGCCAGCCCATGGTGCATGGATAGAGCCAGAGCAATGGGCTGCCAGTGCGACCCAACAGGCTGGTTCGTGGTGGCCCGCCTGGCAGCAGTGGCTAGCCGGGCATTCTTCACGCCCGCAGGTTGCCCGGGCGATCAGCGCCAAAACCGCACTGGGCGATGCACCGGGTGAGTATGTGATGCGGCACTATAAGGAATGAGCGGCGCGGCGCCGCAACTCATTCGGCCGTAGCTCTGGTGGAGAACGCCAGCGACACCGTGCCGAGCATCGTCGCGATCGTGGTCATCAGGATGGGGCGCAGTTTCTGTGTCGATGTCTTGATCTGCTATCTATACAGCGTCCACGCGGGATCCCTTCCGGCTGAGCGCTTGTTCCACGCCGCGGTTGGCCAGCGCATCGGCGCGCTCATTACCCGGATCACCAGCGTGTCCCTTGACCCAGCGCCAGTGGATGTCGTGGCCGCTCGAAGCGATCAGCGCATCCAGCCGCTGCCATAAATCGACATTTTTCACGGGAGTCTTGGCGGCAGTGCGCCAACCGCGCGCTTTCCAGCCATCAATCCATTCGGTAATACCCTTGCGTACGTATTCGCTGTCCAGGTACAGCGTGACGCAGCAGGGCCGCTTGAGCACCCCAAGCGCCTCAATGACTGCGGTCATTTCCATTCGGTTGTTGGTCGTCCCAAGCTCACCGCCAAACAATTCCTTCTCGATGCCTCCTGTCATCAACAGTGCGCCCCAGCCTCCGGGTCCGGGATTGCCCTTGCAGGCACCATCGGTGTAAATCACGACGTGTCGTTGTGTTGAACCTGTCTTTGAATCGGTCATTCGTTATCTTGAATTCATGGGCGACGCCCTTTGGTTGATAAAAAATCAGTCTTGAGGCTTGACGCGGGCTGTTGACTCCTTGTTGGCCACTGCGGCGGGCGCGGCCGCTGGGGTTTTCCGTGCCGTCCAGCCGGACTCAAGCAGGTGAACTCCTCGCACGCGCTTGACCGCCACCAGAAAATAGATAGCTCCAAAAATCGGCCACCACCGCTCACCGGCTGAATCCATCCAGTTAAAGCGATCAAGCCACATCTGGCTTGTCAGCGCCGGACGGTAACAGCCAAAGCGCCCGGACTCGACTTCAAAGTTGAGCAACCTAAGCCAGTCACGAAGACGCCAGTAACCAATAAAGTCACCAGTCCGGGGGAAAAAAAAGTCGTCATATCCCCATCGCTGATAAAAGTGGCGGCGGCGCTGCCGCAAGCCCCACAAGCTGGCCGGATTAAGACCGCTGATGACCACACGCCCCTCTGGAACCAGCACGCGCTCGACTTCGCGCAAGACGGCATGGGGATCGGCGCTAAGTTCCAGCGTATGCGGCAACACCACCAGGTCAAGACTGTTTTCTGGAAACGGCAGCGCACAAGGATCGGTGACCAAAGCAGCACGCTGGGGTCTCACGGTGTCCATATCACCTGAGTCATTCGCGTCGGAAACCAATTTGCGCGAGAATGGCTGATCCGGTTCATCGGGTACCGATGACAGGGCGAGCCATCGGTGCGGCATGCGGTTGGCTTGCAGGGCATCCAGCTCGGGCAAGCCCAGTTGCAAGGCATGGTAGCCAAAGATATTGCTCACCGCCGCGTCTAAGCGGGCGCGCTCCCAGCCCAGCAAATAGACCCCTGGCGGCGTGTTTAACCAGTCTGTCAAACCTATAATTTTCCAGTTCATCGAGAGCACTGCATGTATTTGATTCCCATTCCTGCTTTTGCCGACAACTACCTCTGGTTATTACACGACGGCAAGCGCGCCCTGGTTGTGGACCCCGGAGATGCCGAGCCGGTCATTCGCTTTCTGGTGCAACACGCGTTGCAACTGGAGTCGATTCTAGTCACGCACCACCATGCAGACCACACGGGCGGTGTGGATGCACTGCGCCAAACCTTCAACGCCAAAGTCTTTGGCCCGGCCACCGAGCGTATCCCGCAGCCGTTCACACCGTTGCGGAGTGGTGACACAGCACACGCCTTGGGGATGAATTTTCAGGTTCTGGATGTACCCGGTCACACGGCAGGCCATATCGCTTTTTACGCGCCTGCATGCAAGATTGAGGGGGCCAGTAAACCGCTGCTGTTTTGCGGAGACACCCTTTTTTCAGGCGGCTGCGGTCGGCTGTTTGAAGGCACGTCAACGCAAATGCTGGCCTCGCTCGAAAAGCTGGCAGCCCTGCCCGGCAACACGATGGTATGCTGCGCCCATGAATACACACTGAGCAACCTGCGCTTTGCACTGGCCGTCGAGCCCGACAACGCCGACCTGGCGGCCTACCAGGCGCGTTGTACGAGCCTGCGCGAGGCAGGTGTACCTACTCTGCCAACCTCAATCGCCCAGGAGCTGTTGATCAACCCCTTTCTACGAACCCGGCAAGCCACTATCATGGCAGCGGCCCGCCGCTTTGATGCATCGGCCCATGACGACAGCTCCGTATTTGCCGCCATCAGGCAATGGAAAAACAAATTTCAATGACTCCTCACGACCAAACTGCTGCAGCCTCCTGCTCTTTCAGGGTACGCCTTGTTTCGCTTGCACTGCTCCTTGTCATGACCCTGCTGGCGGGCTGTGCCACCCCAACCGGCATGCCTGGGGACCCGGTCCTCACAACGGGATCAGCTTCCAGCCCCGCGCCCCTGATACCCAGTGGTCCACTGCAAGCGATCACACCAGGCAAGGTCGGTTCGCGCCAGATTGCTTCCACCGAGCCACCCAGGGAATTGTGGGACCGGATTCGCCGTGGCTTCGCCATGCCCGACTTGCAAAATGAATTGGTCACGGAACGCGAGCAGTGGTATGCAAGCCGACCGGACTATATGCAGCGCATGACCGAGCGATCAAGCAAATACCTGTTTCATATTGTTGAAGAGCTTGAACGTCGGCAGATGCCCACAGAACTAGCCCTGCTGCCCTTTATCGAAAGCGCCTTCAACCCACAGGCGGTTTCCAGCGCCAAGGCAGCCGGCATGTGGCAATTCATGCCGGCTACCGGCAAATTCTTCGCACTGAAGCAAAACATGTTTCGCGATGACCGCCGCGACGTATTGGCCTCCACTCGGGCAGCACTGGACTACCTGCAAAAACTCTATGGCATGTTTGGTGACTGGCACTTGGCACTGGCCGCCTACAACTGGGGTGAAGGCAACGTGAGCCGTGCTATCGCCAAGAACCAGAAAGCGGGACTGGGCACCGGTTACAACGACCTCGACATGCCTGCGGAAACCCGGCTTTATGTGCCCAAGCTGCAAGCGGTGAAAAACATCGTTGCCAATCCACAGGCTTTTGGCACCGAACTGCCACTGATCGAAAACCACCCTTACTTCCAGCAGGTGCTGATCACGCGCGACATTGATGTGGCGCTGGCGGCAAAGCTGGCTGACGTGACGATTGAAGATTTCAAGGCGCTCAACCCTTCTATCCACCGTCCCGTCATCATCGCTGCGGGGACGCCGCAAATTCTGCTGCCATGGGATACCGCCAAGATATTTCAGCGAAATTTTGACGCCTACAGCCAGGGACAATACGCCAGTTGGACCGCCTGGACCATGCCCAGCACCATGAGCGTCGCCCAAGCCGCTCGGAAAATTGGCATGAGCGAGGCCGACCTGCGCGGTGTGAACAACATACCGCCGCGCATGCTCATCAAGGTCGGCTCCACGCTGCTGGTACCACGCTCGGCCAAGGAGGAAAACGACGTGACCAGCCATGTGGCTGACACCGCCCAAGTGTCATTGGCTCCGGAAATCGTCACGCGGCGCACGACGGTGAAGGCCCGTAAGGGTGAATCAGTGGCGACCATCGCCAAGCGCTATCACTTGAGCGCTTCCAGCGTGGCCGAGTGGAACAACGTCAGCGCCTCCTCCGCGTTCAAACTGGGGCATCAGGTGGTTGTTTTTTTACCGGTTAAATCCCGCATTTCCACATCAGGCCACGGGGCCGTCAAGTCCGTCAGACGCAACAGCAAACACATTGTGAAATCGAAGAAGCGCCGATAACCGACTCGGGCCAAGCCTGATTTACAGCCGAAACGATCCCGTTCCAAACAGGCCAATCAAACCAATGACAATCAGGTAGAGCGCGACGATGTAGTTCAGCAGGCGAGGGATGAGCAGGATAAGAATGCCCGCGATCAGGGAGACAACAGGAGTGATATTGTGTGAAAGATTCATGATGTTTTCCTTGTATGGACAGCCAGCTGACCGCCGTCTCGATGAAGTACCGAGGCCATCGCAGAGATCGGACTCTTGACTTTACGCAGCAGCACAAGATACGGCTGTAGGACGACAGGAAGAGTTGTGAAAAAGCTGACTGGCCGAAAATACTACTTGAGACGTCTGGTCTAAAGCTTTTCAGTCTCGCCGGTACGCGGCTGCCACTTCATGAGGCGCTTTTCCAGCTTGCCAACGATGCCGTCAAGCAGCAACGCAAACGCCGTGAGAACCACGATACCGGCAAACACCGTGTTCACGTCAAAGGTGCCTTCAGCCTGCAAAATGAGGTAGCCTACCCCGCGTGCCGAGCCCAGGTATTCGCCCACCACGGCCCCAACAAACGCCAGCCCCACCGAGGTGTGCAGGCTGGAGAATACCCAGCTGGTCGCACTTGGCAGATAGACGGTGCGCAGCAGCTGCCGCTGGTTGGCGCCCAGCATGCGGGCGTTGGCCAGCACCACCGGGCTGACTTCTTTCACCCCCTGGTACACATTGAAAAAAACGATGAAAAAGACCAGCGTCACGGCCAGAGCGACCTTGCTCCAGATGCCCAAACCAAACCACAGCGCAAAGATCGGCGCCAGAATCACGCGGGGCATGGAGTTGGCGGCCTTGATGTAGGGGTCGAGGATGGCGCTCGCTGTGGGGGCCAATGCCAGCCACAGGCCGCAACCCAGTCCCAGCACCGTGCCAATCCCGAAGGCCAGCACGGTTTCCAGCAGAGTGGTGCCAAGGTGAAGGTATATGTCGGCATTGCCCGGAAGGCCGTCAGGAAAGAGGCGACTCGCGCCAAAGCCGAAGGGCATGAACCAGCTCCAGACGCGGCCGGCCACGTTGATCGGTTCGCCCATGAAAAAAGCGATTTGCTGGTCTCGCGAGGCCAAGTGCCAGCCTGCCAGCATGAGAACCAGCAAAGCCAGTTGCCAGAAACGCAAATTGTTTTTTGAAGGTTTGATCAGTCGCCACATATCAGGCAGCTTTCTTTAATTGCTGCGCATAGCCCTTGAGCACTTCGTCGCGCAGCACGTTCCATATCTGCGTGTGCAGCGCCTCAAAGCGCGGCTGATTGCGAGCCTCGGCCACATCGCGGGGGCGTGGCAAGTCAATGACGAATTCCCCGATGGGGTGCGTCCCCGGGCCGGCCGAGAGCACGACCACGCGGTCACTCATGGCAATCGCTTCGTCCAGATCGTGCGTGATGAACAGCACCGCTTTCTTTTTAGCTGCCCACAAGTCCAGCACTTCATTTTCCATGAGCTGGCGGGTCTGGATATCCAGCGCGCTGAAAGGCTCGTCCATCAGGATGATGCCGGGGTCCAGCGCCAGGACTTGCGCCAACGCCGTGCGCTTGCGCATGCCGCCCGAAAGCTGGTGCGGGTAACGATCACCGAACTCGCCCAGGCCCACACGCTCCAGCCAGACTTGTCCCTGAGCGCGGGCTTCGGTATCGGGGATGCCGCGGTATTGCAGGCCCATCATGACGTTGTCCAAAGCGCTGCGCCAAGGCATCAGCGCGTCACTCTGGAACATGTAGCCTGCGCGTGTGTTAATACCGTGCAGCGGCTCGCCGAACACCCTCACCTCACCCAAGGAAGGCTCCAGCAGACCGGCGCCAATATTGAGCAGCGTGGACTTGCCGCAACCCGTGGGGCCGACTACCGATACAAACTCGCCAGCGTTGATGCGTAGCGTGGTGTTGCTGACGGCAGTGTAGCGCTGGCCCGCATCATCCCGCGACCGGAAGGTGCAGGTGATATCGAGCAACTCAAGGGCGTAATCGTTGTGATTATGATTGATGACTTCTGGCATGGCGGGAGCTTACAGCAAGCCGCCGGCCCCGCAGAAAGCGGGCAGCAGGTGCTGCGTCTGCGGTCTGTATAAAGCCGCTCAAGCCTTGAACCGCGCTTTCGCCCGGCGTGCAAACTCGTTGGTATAGGTTTTGGCAAGGTCGATCTTCTCAGCCTTGATGCTTGGGTCAAAACTGGCCAATGCCTTCAAGGCCGTGCGCGCGCCATCGTCAGGAATGATGCCATCGAGCGCGATGGCCTCGCGCACCTTGTTGAACGACGCCAGATACAACGCACGATCACCCAGCAAATAGCTCTCCGGCACGGTCTTGATGATGTCGCCAGGACCCGCGGTCTGCAGCCACTTGAGGCCGTGAACAATAGCATTGGCCAGCGCCTGGCAGGTGTTGGGGTTCTTCTGGATGAAGGCCACAGGTGCGTACAGACAGGCCGCCGGCATGGGGCCGCCAAACACATCCATCGTGCCCTTGAGCGTGCGCGTGTCACTGATGATTTTGACGTCCCCCTTTTGCTCCAGCATGGTCATGACCGGATCGATGTTGCAGATGGCGTCAATCTGGCCCGAGCGCAGCGCGGTGAGTGCGCCGGCCGCCGTTCCAACACCAATGAAGCTCACGTCGCTGGCTTTCAGACCGCCGCGCGACAACACCAGATTGGCCATCATATTGGTGGACGAGCCAGGTGCCGACACACCGATTTTTTTACCCTTCAGGTCAACAATCGATTTGTAATTGGGCATGTTCCTGGTGGAAACGCCCAAGGCAATTTGCGGTGCTCTGCCCTGCAACACAAAGGCTTGCAGGAACTGGTTCTTCGATTGCACATTGATGGTGTGTTCGTAGGCACCCGAGACAACATCGGCGGACCCCCCCAGGACGGCCTGCAAAGCCCGAGAGCCACCGGAAAAGTCGCTGATTTCAACGTCCAGACCCTCTGCCTTGAAGTAGCCCAACTGCTCGGAAATTGTCAGTGGCAAATAATAAAAAGACGCTTTGCCGCCCACAGCCAAGGCAATTTTCGTTTTCTCAAGGCGGGACTGCGCACACAGGGAGGGCAAGGCCAGCGCGGTCGCAGCCAGCGCGGCGCAGCTGGCAAAAAGGCGACGGGACACAAGGGGTTGGCGGTTCATGGCAGCGTTCTCTCTTTCTTTGGATGGTGTGAGTTTACCGATGCCAAAAAGAAACCGCATCAGGGTCATCCCGTGCGGGTTTTTACTGAACTTCCCTTTGTTACGATAGGTTACCGTCTGATAAGACACATAAACGCCCCTGTCAGCTGTCTGTCAGCGATAACCCAAAAAGAGAATGCCGATATTGACCAGCAACCCCAGGGTCCAAATCACCGACCGGGCTTTGGCCAGGTCGGCGACGTACATCATGATGTAGGCGATGCGCAGCACAACATACAGCAGCGCCAGAATGTCCAGCGGAGTCTGGCTTGCCTGCAGCAGGTGAGCAATGATCACGGCCGCGAAGAAAAACGGCAATGCCTCGAAGGTATTGGCCTGCGCGGCATTGGCCCGGGCGCGCCAGTCGGTCTGCCGCGCCAGCCACGCACGCGGGTTATGGTTGTCATAGCCTCCATCGCGCCTGGGTGTGCGCATCATGCCGTATTTAGCGATGCTGGCACACACAATCGGCAACAAGACCGCGACCAAAATACACCAATAGGCCACAGTGAAGCGTGCAAACGTCATGATGAAATTCCTTGTTGGATATTTTTGCCCAGCCACGAAGCCGGCTCATGGATTACGGCACTCATCGCCGATCCACCAGCGCGTGCGCGATGGTTCCCAAATCCACATATTCGAGTTCACTGCCCACCGGCACGCCGCGTGCCAAGCGCGTCACCTGCACACCACGGCTTTTCAGTGCCTGGGCAATCACGTGCGCGGTGGCCTCCCCCTCGGCGGTGAAATTGGTCGCCAGAATGACTTCCTGCACCTCGCGCGATGCCACTGGCAACGGCTCGCCACGCTCATCCCGGGGGACCACCCGGTCAAATAGTTTTTGCAGGCCAATATCGTTGGGGCCCACACCATCGAGCGGGCTGAGCTTCCCCATGAGCACAAAGTACAGGCCCTGGTAGGCCAGCGTGCGCTCCAGGGCAGCCTGATCAGCCGGTGTTTCAACCACGCACAGCTTACCGCGGTCACGCTGCGGGCTGGCGCAGGTGGCGCAAACCTCGCGCTCTGTCAAGGTATTGCAGAGGGTGCAGTGCCTGATACTGCTCACCGCATGCTCCAGGGCACGCGCAATCTGCAGTGCGCCGGGCTTGTCGTGCTGCAGCAGATGAAAAGCCATGCGCGCAGCCGACTTGGCACCCACGCCCGGCAAACGACGCAAGGCCTGGGTCAACCCCTCAAGCGCATTGGAATCAGCCACAGTGATTGATCGCTGCTACGGCCTGGCTAGATGCAGATATCAGAAAGGAAACTTCATGCCGCCGGGCAAGCCTGGCATGCCCTTCGTGAGCTTGCCCATTTTTTCCTCGCTGAGTTCTTCGGCCTTGCGCACGGCGGCATTGAATGCCGCCGCCACCAGGTCTTCAAGCATGTCTTTGTCATCGGCCAGCAAGCTGGGGTCGATTTCGATGCGTTTGACATCGTGTTTGCAGGTCATCGTGACTTTTACCAAACCCGCCCCTGCGTCTGCGGTGACTTCCACAAAAGCAAGCTCCTCCTGCGCCTTTTTCAGGTTGTCCTGCATCGCCTGCGCCTGTTTCATGAGGCCGGCAAGTTGTCCTTTGTTAAACATGCTTCTTTCCTTTAGATTTTTGATTCTGCAACTGTGTCGATCATATCGACTGGCAGCCCGGTGGACTGCTAGTGCGCCACGGACTTGATGCTACCTGGAACAATTTTGGCATCCCAGTTGCGAATCATGTCCTGCACCAGCGGATCATTGCGAATGGCCTCTTCGGCGGCGCGTTGCTGCTCAACCAGCGCGGCGATATTGCGGCGCGCCGGGGTATCGATGACGCTGCCCACTTCCACGCTCAGCTGAAGGTCAGCGTCTCCTAGGGTTTGCCGCAGCGCAACCTGCAACTTCTCGCGGGCAGCGCTCTGGTTCAGCGACTCGCGCTCAATGCGCAAGGCCCACAAGCTGCCGTCCTGGCTGCACAACTCGGATTGCAGCGCGAGTTCACGAGCCAGCGCGGTAACGGCTTCGGCGGCGACCAGTTGATTCACGGTCTGGCTCCAGAAGTCGCCGAGAGGGGCAAGCGTCGCGATCACGGGCGTGGTCAGCGCAACGGCTGGCAGCAGCAGCGTGGGTGTTGGTGTCGGTAGTTGCTCCATGGATGTTTCTGAATTAATAGCAATAGGTTCCTGGATCACCTTGGGAAAAGTCTTATTTTGTTCATGACTTTCGGCCGAAACAATGCCTCGTGCAGACACGCGCGTCTGCTCCCCTTCACCCCGGCTCAGGTCCGGCCTTTCAGGCTGCGGCTTTTTTGCAGGCTCGGCGGCGCTCCCAAACCTGGCCGCCGGTGCGCCAGCCACAGCAACCCCGGCGGGCTTGAAGGCCAGCAGGCGCAGCAGCACCATCGTCAAGGCGGCGTATTCGTCGGGGGCCAGCCCCAACTCGCCACGGCCATGCAGACAAAGGCTGTAGAGCAGTTGGGTTTCATCGGCAGGCAGGGTGCGGGCCAGCCGTGCGGTCTCGACGATTTCGGGGTCAGCATCATCATCTCCGGCCGCCATGTCGGGCACCGCCTGCAGTACCGCCATGCGCTGCAAAACGGCGGTCATGTCTTCCAGCGTGGACGCGGCACTCAATCCGTTAAGTCGCAGCGCTTCCGAGGTTTCCACCACCGTGCGACCGTCGCCACGCGCCAGCGCATCAAGCAGTCGAAACACATAGCTGCGATCCACGCTGCCCAGCATGGTGCGCACGCTGGCCTCCTGCAATTGGCCCGAACCGAAGGAAATGGCCTGGTCGGTCAGCGACAGCGCGTCGCGCATGGAGCCGCGCGCGGCACGCGCGAGCAGGCGCAGGGCCTGCGGCTCGGAAGCCACGTTTTCCAGTTGCAGCACGTGCCACAAATACTCCAGAATGGTTTCAGGGGCGATCGGCCGCAGGTTGAACTGCAGGCAGCGCGACAACACCGTGGCCGGCACTTTTTGCGGGTCAGTCGTGGCCAGTACAAATTTGAGGTACTCGGGGGGTTCCTCCAGCGTCTTGAGCATGGCGTTGAACGCCGTGTTCGTGAGCATGTGAACCTCGTCAATCATGAACACCTTGAAGCGCCCCACCACCGGTTTGTACACCGCCTGCTCCAGCAGTTGCGCAATCTCGTCCACGCCGCGGTTGGATGCAGCATCCAGCTCGGTGTAATCGACAAAACGGCCGCTGTCGATATCCAGGCAGGCCTGGCACACCCCGCACGGCGTGGCGGTAATGCCACCCGTCCCATCAGGACCAGTGCAATTGAGCGACTTGGCCAAAATGCGCGACACGGTCGTCTTGCCCACGCCCCGCGTGCCGGTAAAAAGGTAGGCATGGTGCAAGCGCCCGCTACTGAGCGCATTGCCAAGCGCCTGCACCACATGCGACTGACCCACCATTTCAGAGAAATTGCGGGGGCGGTATTTGCGGGCAAGAACTAAATAGGACATTCAGGCATTCTAAATTCACGGACTACCCAACCGTCGCACCGCCAAAACGCCAGCGGGTACGTCGCCCCGCAGTGCCGCCAGCATGGGCATTGCCAACTCCCTTACAATCGGAAGCGACGGGCCTTCCCGCATGGTGAAGCGGCCAACCGGGTCAGATGGGGAACCAAGCAGCCCTAACTGCGGAGCCAGTGCCGGGGTCAAGGCTCGTCACCTTATTTGTTTGTCAGTAACTCGCGGCTATGGCGCAGTGGGTTCAGCGGCACCCTTAACGGCATGCCTCTTCAATGGCGGTCGTGGTCTGCAGTGCATGATCGGCAATTTGCGCGGACATCAAGGCCAGCGCCGCCAGCGCGTAGGTGCCACTGAGGATGCCTTTATAGGCCACTTCGGCAGCCATCGCATCTTGCCCCAAGCCTTCAGTGGCAGCCACGATGCAGGCCTCAATGCTGTTCAGGTTCGCATCTCCATACAGATCCTCGCCTTCATAAGTTACGCGGTATTCGTACTGACCTTGTTCAATTAGGTCAACGTGGAAACGCACGATCATGGCAAGTCTCCTTTTCTATAAATCGCTGGCTATGCCCATATTTCCTGGGCTATAACCCGAAATGCCTTAAGACCCCCTGCCCTGCAGCACATCCGCTGGCAAAACAGGCGGTGAGCAAATAGCCGCCCGTGGGCGCTTCCCAGTCGAGCATTTCACCGGCGCAAAATACGGCTTGCGCGGTGCCGTCCGGCAGTTTGAGTTGCAGTTGCGCATCAAGCCCCTCAAACATCACGCCGCCCGCGCTGCTGATGGCCTCTTCGATAGGTCGGGCGGCCACCAGCTTGACCGGCAGCACCTTGATGGCATGAGCCAGTCGTACCGGGTCGTTGATCGCTTCCTTGCTCAGCAGTTCGTGCAGCAAGGCCGCCTTGATGCCGTCGAGCTTCAAGCGACTCTTGAGGTGACTTGACAGCGAGCGAGAACCGCGCGGATGGCGCACTTCGACCAATACCTGCTCGGGCGTTTTGTCGGGCAGCAGGTCGAGCAAAAAAATGGCGCTGCCGTAGGCCGAAATTTCGTCACGCAGCAGGCTGGAGACGGCGTAGATCAGGCTGCCTTCAACGCCGGTGGCGGTCGCCACGAACTCGCCCTTGCGGCTGAACGTGCGGCCGCGTGAATCAGCGAAATGGATGGCCCACGGACTTGAAAGGGTGACCGGCAAAGCGGCTGGCAAAGTGCTCGGTCCATCCCACTTGCGGCAGCGGGCTTTTGCCAACCAGTTCCATTAAAAATTCGCGGCGTGTCTCACCACTCACTGCTGTGGCCGCCTCCACTTGAGCCGGACTGCCAGGACGCGCCGCAACGTCAAAGCCACAATTGGAAGGCTGCAGCGGCGCCACCGCCACGCCACGGCCGGCCAGCACGGGCACCCACGCGCCATCAGAGCCCAAACGCGCCCAGCTGCCACCGCCCAGGGCCAGCACCACGGCGTCAGCTGCGACCTGAACTTCACCCGCAGGCGTTGAGAATTTCAGTCCACCTTCATCACCCCAGCCCAGCCAGCGATGACGCATGAAAAACTGCACACCAGAATTGCGCAAGCGGTGCAGCCAGGCACGCAGCAGCGGCGCGGCTTTCATGTCTTTGGGAAATACCAGGCCCGAACTGCCCACAAAGGTCCCCACGCCCAGGGATTCAGCCCAGGCACGAAGCTCTGCCGGACCAAACGCGGCAAGCAGCAGCTGCAACTGTGCGCTGCGCTCGCCATAGCGCCGCATGAAAATTTCTGGCGGCTCGGAATGCGTGAGATTCAGCCCGCCCTTGCCAGCCAGCAGGAACTTGCGTCCGACCGAGGGCATGGCATCGTAGACCTGCACCGAGACGGCAGAGCCAGCGCCAGCCAGCACTTCGGCAGCCATCAGGCCTGCCGGGCCACCGCCGATAACGGCGACACGCCGTGGTTGAACAGGGGAAGTTGATGTATTCAAGAAAAATCCGTATGCAACAAGTGGTCCTCTGAGGTCGAAGGAAATACGGCGCCAGTCGGTGCGCCCAGCGCCAAACATTCCGAACCAGGTGGATGACTTGCAAAAAACCGGTCAAACTACATGCTCCAGACAATCCGGGGTGGCCAAGGTTTCGTCAGGTCATGAAGTGTGTTAAAAATCAGCATTGCCCGAACGCGTTGAATTATCGCAGTGCAAGCTCAGGATAGCAGGACCGAAGGTGCCAGGCTTTCGCGCCAACGCCAGAAACGTCCTTTACCAAGAGTCCCGAATCTTCGATTAATTGCCGAGGGCGCAAACCATGACTGAATCCACACCCACCTTCAACCCCGAACCAGAGCTAAAAAACCCGCGCTCATCTCTTCTTGGGACATTCAGCCGGAACGCAAGAGGCTGCGCAAGACGCGGGGTTTGATGGCTACTGAACCCAACCTGTCGATATTGACTCGCGCTTTATTGATCTCAGGATTGCCAGTCGGGCGATTTTCTAGTCAGTCGCGTGGGGTCTTAAGCCCCTGTTTCAACGGGTCTCACCACACCGACCCAACATCAGTCCGGCGAGTCTTCCAGGCATGGACAACACAATACTTTGCATCGTGAAAAAAAAGCACATCTACATTTACTCTCCCTCCAGTGCTGTACGCGACAAGGTCAGCTTCAAACGCGGCATCAAACGCCTTCAGGCTCTGGGCCACGAGGTGGAAGTGGATGAGGCCGCGCTGGCAAGTCACCAGCGCTTTGCTGGTGATGACGAAACCCGACTGGCGGCTATACACCGCGCGGCGGCCAGTGGAGCTGACGTGGCGCTTATCTCGCGCGGTGGTTACGGCCTGACGCGGATTCTGCCGGGCATCCACTACAAAGCCGTGGCCAAGGCCATTGCCAGCGGCACCTGCTTTGTCGGCTTGAGCGATTTCACAGCGTTTCAGATGGCTGTGTTGGCCCGAACCGGCGCAGTCACCTGGGCCGGTCCGGCGCTGTGCGAGGACTTTGGCACCGAGACCACGCCCGATGACATCATGGAGGCCTGTTTTGACGACCTGATCACGGGGCAAGGCGAAGGCGCGGGCTGGCAGTTGCCAAAAACCACCATGCATTCAATTGATTCGGGGGCTGATGCCACATTCAATATCAAGGATTCAGTTCTGTGGGGTGGCAACCTGGCGCTACTGGCCTCGCTCGCAGGCACGCCCTATCTGCCTACCATCAAAGGCGGCGTGCTGTTTCTTGAAGATGTCGGCGAGCATCCCTACCGAGTGGAACGGATGCTCAATCAACTGCTGCATGCCGGAGTCCTGGCACGGCAAAAAGCCGTTATTTTCGGGCAGTTCACCAACTACAAACTGGTGCCGCACGACAAGGGATTCAAATTGTCCACAGTGGTGGCCTGGTTGCAGAGACAGATCAAAGCGCGCGTGCTGACCGGATTGCCATTTGGCCATATAGCCACCAAAGTGCTGCTGCCTGTAGGCAGCAAGATCACACTGGCGGTGGAAGGCCGGGACACTTTTCTACTGTGGGGCCATCAGCACTAGCGACCAGCCAGCACCCGGCAAAATAAAATCGGCACGTTGATGAATTTACCAGGCTGGTCAGGAACCGGTCGAGAGGGGACTGGGCCGCGAACTCAGGCCGGGTGGCAACAGACCTTTGAATTTGTCACTGATGATTGCCATTTTTTCGCGTGCAACGGTTTCTCCGTGCATGGCAGCCAATACCGCCATGACCGAACCACGCGCGTACCACAGTCCTTGGACGTCCTTGGCATAGCGCACACGGCGAATAATATGAGGGTAGTTTTTTTCACCAAATTCACCAAGTTCATCCAGGGTGAACTGGCGGATATCTTCGGTGCGGGCTTCCAGCTCGGACGACACGACTTCACCCGGGCCGAACAAGACCATGAAACTGCTTCTCAAAGTGGTTTTAAACCAGCGCATCAGGTAAAAGCTTTCTATCAGACTTTCAGGCAACATCAACGTGAACAGGAAACCTTGGAGTGCTGGTGAATATTGACATGGCAAGCCGACCGGTCTTGTGGGCGATTCAAACCTTCTGTTGTAGCCGTATAGTCTTGGTGACCCTGTATGTACCGTGAACCACGGTTGTCAGATTAGGGTCTGCAGGGCCCTGACGCAATCAAAATTATGTGAATTAACCATAAAAACAACAATTGAATCAAGATGTTAGAAACCAAATATCGTGCGGATTCTGGTTTTGAACGTTGTTTAAAGCTTTCGATTTAATTCACATTCCAAGAATTCCCTCAAACCCTCAAACGGAAGTTCCAGCACACCGCTGTTCCTCTATTTGTTACAACCTTTCACAACACCATCACCCATATGACATCCCTTATGACTGCCTACCCTGCGCATTACATCAACGGCCAATGGGTCAAAGCCCGGTCGGATGAAACGCTGCCCGTTCACGACTCCAGCACTGAAGCCCTGATGGCCACGGTACCCGCTGGCACCATGGCCGAGGCTGAAGCCGCGGTGTTGGCGGCCCGTGTCGCGTTTGACAGTTGGTCAACGCTGCCGGTCGAAACCCGTGCAGCCTGCCTTGACAGGATTGCAGCCGGCATCAAGGCCCGCACCGAAGAGCTGGCGCTGGCCATTGCCCGTGAAGTCGGTATGCCACTGAAAATGGCGCGCGCCGTGCAGGTCGGTGGCCCGGCCTGGCACTGGGGCAACTTTGCCAAGGTGGCGCGCCACTTCGAGTGGGAAAAGAAGGTCGGCAACTCGCTGGTGCTGCGCGAACCAATTGGCGTGGTGGGCTGCATCACGCCGTGGAATTTCCCGCTCAGCCAAATCACACTCAAAATCGCCCCGGCGCTGGTGGCGGGCTGCACGGTGGTGCTCAAACCCAGTGAAATCGCGCCGGTCAACGCCATGATTCTGGCCGAAATCATTCACGAAGCCGGTCTGCCACCCGGCGTGTTCAATCTGGTCAACGGCCTGGGCCCGGTTGTGGGCGAGGTACTGGCGACGCACCCTGAGGTGGACATGGTGAGCTTCACCGGCTCGACACGTGCGGGCAAGCGGGTTGCGGAACTGGCCAGCCAGTCGGTCAAGCGCGTCACGCTCGAACTCGGCGGCAAGTCGGCCAGTGTGATTCTGGACGATGCCAATCTGGAAGCCGCTGTCAAGGGCACCGTGTCGGCCTGCATGCTCAATAGCGGCCAGACCTGCTCGGCCCATACCCGCATGCTGGTGCCCGCCAACCGCTACGGGGAAGCCCGGGCACTGGCGCAAGCGGCGATTGCCCGGTTTAACATCGGCCCCAGCCTTCTGGATAGCAGCAAACTCGGCCCTCTGGTGAGCGCCGCACAGCGTGACCGCGTGCTGGGCTTTATCCGCGTCGGCATCGAGGAAGGCGCGGACGTGATCGCCGGGGGCGCTGAAGTCCCCGTTGTGGAACACAGCCAGGGCAAAGGCTATTTCGTGCAGCCGACCATTTTGGGGGTCAAGCCCGGTGACACGCTGGCACAGGAAGAAATTTTCGGCCCAGTGCTGGTGGTGATTGCCTACGCAGACGAAGATGATGCCGTAGCAATCGCCAACAACACCATCTATGGTCTGGGGGGTGCCGTCTGGAGCGCCACAAACGAGCATGCCGTGAAGGTGGCGCGACGGCTGAGAACCGGGCAAGTGGACATCAACGGCGGCCCCTTCAATGGCCAGGCACCCTTTGGCGGTTACAAGCAATCGGGCAACGGACGTGAAAACGGTGTTTACGGACTGGAAGAATTTTTGGAGTTCAAGGCGCTGCAATTCAAACCCGACGCAAACTGACGGCATCTGGTGCTGGCCGCTCTGTTTGACTGACCTCGCAAGATTGATTTTTTTGCTCAACCAGACCGGCAACCTAAAATCAGATGGTGATTCAAACCCCCTCCTCCCACCTACCCGATCTGCCCGAAGCCGCTCCCGCTGGCGCGAGCCATCCCCGCGCCATCCGCAGTTTTGTTCGGCGCACCGGTCGCACCACCGTTGGCCAAGCCAGGGCCTTTGCCGATCTTGGTCCGCAATTTTTGCTGCCCTACAGCGCACTGCCCGTGGACTTTGCGGCCATTTTTGGCCGTGCTGCGCCCACCATTTTGGAGATCGGCTTTGGCATGGGCGAGGCCACGGCGCATATTGCTGCCTTGATGCCGGAGAAAAATTTCCTGTGCTGCGAAGTCCACACGCCCGGCGTCGGCGCGTTACTCAAACGCATTGACGAACAAGCGCTGGGCAATATCCGCATCCTGCAGCACGACGCCGTGGAGGTGATTGACCACATGCTGCCGCTGGGCAGTCTGGATGGTGTGCATATTTTCTTTCCCGACCCGTGGCACAAGAAGAAGCACAACAAGCGCCGCCTGATTCAGCCACCCCTGATCGCCAAGCTGGCGGCTCGCCTCAAACCCGGCGGCTACCTGCACTGCGCCACCGACTGGCAACCGTATGCCGAGCAGATTCTTGAAGTGCTGAGCGCCGAGCCCTTGCTGAGCAACACGGCGGACGCATCCAGCGGCGGCTATGCGCCCAAGCCCGATTACCGGCCCCTGACCAAGTTTGAAAACCGTGGCATCAAGCTCGGGCACGGCGTCTCGGATGTGGTTTTCACGCGTGTCTGAAGCCACGCCTGAAGCCTGGTCTGTGCAGGTGTGAGCAAGCTGCCCGCGCACCGTCTTCCAACGCGCCACGGCGTCAGCCCCAGTTGCGTGGGCTTGCCCGCAGGCCAATGGCCCACCATCACTGATTTTTTGCTGCAGCGATTCCCCGCCATTGCGCGGGAGGTCTGGCTGGCACGAATGGCAAGTGGCCTGGTGGTGGACGAATTCGGCGAGCCCGTCACACCGGAACGTCCTTACCACGGCCACATGCGGGTGTACTACTACCGCGCCCTGCCAGACGAACTCCGCGTGCCGTTTGAGGCCACCGTACTCTTTCAGGACGAGCATCTGGTGGTGGCCGACAAACCTCATTTTTTGCCGGTCACGCCCTCGGGCCATTACCTGCAGGAGACGCTGCTGGTGCGGCTAAAAAACCAGTTGGGCATCAACGATTTGATACCGATTCACCGGATTGACCGTGAGACCGCGGGTCTGGTTCTGTTCTCGATAAACCCCAGTGAGCGCGACGCTTATCAGGCCTTGTTCAGGCAGCACAAAGTCACCAAGCACTATGAAACCATTGCGCCATGGCGCGAAGGCCTCAGCGTTCCGCTCACGCACAAAAGCCGCATTGTGCAGGGCGAGGCCCCGNNGCATTGTGCAGGGCGAGCCCTTCTTTCGGCAATGCGAAGCGCCGGGCGAGCCCAATAGCGAAACGCATGTTGATGTGCTTGAAGTCAAAGGCGACCGGGCGCTGTATACCTTAAGCCCGGTCACCGGCAGAAAGCACCAGTTGCGTGTACACATGAATGCGCTGGGCCTGCCCATTCTCAATGACCGGATGTATCCGCCGGTTCACCCCACCCCGGATGACGACTACGCGCGTCCCCTGCAATTACTGGCACAGTCGATTGCCTTTGAAGACCCGGTCACCGGGCAGTCACGGCAATTTGAAAGCCGGTTCCGCTTGTGGCTGGCCTGAACCGGGTGTTGGCGGCCCACCCACAAGCCTTGATTTCTTGGGCCGTGATCTGGTACTTGAAGTCATCCGGCGCATAAGAGTCAAAACGCCCGGCCGCGTTTTCGGCAACGGGGTACATGAAGAAATGAACTTTCTCGCCGCTACCTAGGCAAGACCACATCGCTGGCCGTGTTGTAAGCCATCCAGTTGCCTTCCCAGCCACCAAACAGCGCCTTGTTCACCCGTGGCCACCACGGGGTTGTTGGTGTTCTTGATCCGCTGCGCGGTTTCCAGACGCATGACCTTGACCACGTCGGCCGGGTCCATCGCTACCCAGCCGTAGCCCTTGAGGTAAACCTCTGAGCGGCAGTGCTGCGCGCGCTTGAGGCTGTCAGGGTTGCCCGACAGCTCCTTGTAGCCAAACGCCGAGGGCACCAGACGAATGCCATACACGTCGCGCGCGGGCACACCCACAGCGCGGCACAGCCCAACAAACAGCGCGTTCAGGTCAGCACTTGCCGCCGAGGTTGACGGTTTCCAGCATGGTCTGGATATCGCCTTCGCCGCAGCCACGCACCTTCGGCTCGCGGTAGGCATTGGCGACGCTCCAGTCGTAAAATTTTTGGACTTTTTCAACATCGGTTTTGGCCCCTGGGTGGCTGCCAACGCGGTCTTGCGCACGATGCCGTCGGTCGGGATGAAGGCCGAAGGCTGGGCGAAAAAAAACGCAAGGTGTCAGCATCTTCAGCCGCAACGGTTTTTTGTGACCAGTCCACCGAACGGTTTTGCGTCTGCACGCGGCTGCTCAGCAGGGCAGACGGCTGGGCTTCTCTGGCGGCAAATTCAACGTACAGCATTTTCGCCTCAAGGCCCCTCAAGTATCGCCGCAGCAAATATCGCTTTCCTGATGGACAGGCTTAGATCGTCATCCAAAGCGGGAGCAATTCTGCCATCAGCTTTTTCGCCGCGTTGCTGGTCCAGTCGATCTCTCCCTGCCAGCGATCTGCTGCAGCATCGGCATTTCGGCACGGCATGGCTCGCACCAACTGGCCCAGAAATTGAGCAATACCGCCCGACCTCGCAGCTCGGCCAGGCACAAGATTTTTCCCGTAGCGTCCACTAGGCCAAACATCACTACTGGGCCGGACCATTGGGATACCTCATACCCAGACCCGGCAGCTCTTGCGCGCCCGCCTCGGGCAAGGCAACGGTGCCGACGGCGGCAAGCGCACCTTGCAGGAAATGGCGGCGGCCAGAAAACGCTGCAGGCGTGGGCAAGAAAAGCCTTAGCTGTGATCAAACGCCGCGCAATTTGCTACCACCAGCGCCGTCATGTTGACAATACGGCGCACCGTGGCTGAAGGTGTAAGAACATGCACGGATGCAGCCGCGCCGAGCAGCACGGGCCCCACGGTGACACCGTTGGCGGCCGTCATCTTCAGGACGTTGAACAGAATGTTGGCCGAGTCAAGGCTGGGGCAGACCAGCAGGTTGGCCTCACCCTGCAAGGTGGTGTCGGCCAAGGCCGTGCGGCGCACCGTCTCGGACAGTGCCGCATCGCCCTGCAGTTCGCCGTCGCACTCCACGTCGGGGGCCAACTGTCCAAACAACTCACGCGCCAGACGCATCTTGCGCGCGCTCGGTCGATCAGAGGAGCCAAAGTTGGAATGCGACAGAAAGGCCACCTTCGGGGGCAAACCAAAGCGACCCACTTCCTGCGCCGCCATCAGGGCGATGCTGGCCAATTGTTCGGCCGACGGGTCTTCGTTCACAAGAGGTATCAGTGATAAACAGCGCGTGCTTGTCGAGGATCAAGGCGTTCATCGCAGCCAGGCTGCTGGCGCCTTTTTTTAAACCGATGATGTCGCGCACATGCTGCAGGTGCACGTCGAAGCGCCCCAGCGTGCCGCACAGCATGGCATCGGCATCGCCGAGCCTGACCATCAGCGCGGCGATGGTGGTGCTGGAACGGCGCACTGCGGCCTTGGCAGCGGCCTGAGTCACGCCATAGCGCCCCAGAAGTTTGTGATAGAGCTCCCAGTATTGGCGAAAGCGCGGATCATCCTCGGGATTGACGCAGTCCACGTCGCGCCCGAGTTGAATGCGCAAGCCCGCCTTGGCAATGCGCGCCTCGATCACCGCCGGACGACCGATCAGTATCGGGTGCGCAAGGCCTTCGTCCATGGCCACCTGAGCGGCGCGCAGCACGCGTTCATCTTCACCCTCGGCATAGGCCACTCGTTTGGCTTTGGGTGCTACCGCCTTGGCAGCCCTGAACACGGGCTGCATGAACATGCCGGTTTGATAGACGAAGCGCGACAGCTGCTGGCGATACGCCTCCATGTCCTGGATCGGCCGGGCGGCCACGCCCGATTCCTCGGCCGCCTTGGCCACCGCCGGGGCAATGCGCAGAATCAGCCGCGAGTCAAAAGGCGTTGGAATCAGATAGTCGCTGCCAAATACCAGTTCCTTGCCGGCATAAGCAGTGGCCACTTCTTCGCTGATATCGGCTTTGGCCAGATCGGCAATCTGGCGCACGCAAGCCAGCTTCATGGCCTCAGTGATCTTGGTGGCGCCGCAATCGAGCGCGCCGCGAAAGATGTAGGGGAAGCACAGAACGTTGTTGACCTGATTGGGGTAGTCCGAGCGGCCGGTGGCGATGATGCAATCGGGCCGTGCCGCCTTGGCCAGTTCCGGACGAATTTCGGGCTCGGGGTTGGCCAGCGCCAGAATGATTGGCCGCTCGGCCATGGTCTTGACCATCTCGGGGGTGAGCACACCCGGTGCCGAGCAACCCAGAAACACGTCCGCTCCAGCCACCACATCGGCCAGCGTGCGTGCCGTTGTGGCCTTGTCTTGCGCCACGCGCAGCTTGGACTCATCAAAGTTGCCCGGGCGACCGTGGTAGATCAAGCCTTTGGAGTCGCAGACAAAAACGTTTTCGCGCCGTACCCCCAACCCGACCATCACGTCCAGGCAGGCCAGCGCCGCCGCACCGGCACCGGAGACCGCCAACTTGACATCTTCAATGCGCTTGCCAACCAGTTCCAGGCCATTGAGCAGCGCGGCCGACGAGATGATCGCAGTGCCGTGCTGGTCGTCGTGGAACACCGGGATGTTCATGCGCTCGCGCAATTTTTGCTCAATGTAGAAGCACTCTGGCGCCTTGATGTCCTCCAGATTGATGCCCCCCAGCGTGGGCTCCATGGCGGCAATGATGTCCACCAGCTTGTCCGGGTCGTTCTCATTGAGTTCGATGTCAAACACATCAATGCCTGAGAATTTTTTGAACAAGCAGGCTTTGCCCTCCATCACCGGCTTGCCAGCCAGCGGCCCGATGTTGCCCAGACCCAGCACTGCCGTGCCATTGGTAATCACGCCCACCAGGTTGGCACGCGAGGTGTACTCCACCGCCAGTGACGGGTCGGCCTGAATGTCCAGGCAGGGGTAGGCCACGCCTGGCGAATAAGCCAGCGACAGGTCGCGCTGATTGGACAGCGGCTTGGTCGGCGTGATGGATATCTTGCCGCGGGTGGGCTGGCGATGGTATTCGCGGGCGGCATCACGCAGGGCTTGCTCCGCGGGTGAAAGGTTTTTCATGTTGACTATTTCCTTGTAACCTACTGACACATCCGTTGTGCGGCACATTCACTATAGCCGTCTGACAAAAACTAAATATCTTCGGGCACCATTTTGATGGCACCGCACGGGCACTCGGCCACACAGATGCCGCAACCCTTGCAATAGTCGTAATTGAAGTCAAAGCCCTTGCCTGGGCCATGCTTGATGACAGCGTTGTCCGGGCAGACGCCGTAGCAGTTGTCGCACTCAAAGCAGTTGCCACAGGACAGGCAGCGCCGCGCTTCGAACAGCGCATTGCTTTCATCAAGCCCGCCCTGCACTTCCTCAAAGGTGGACTGACGCCGGATGATGTCGAGGATGGGCCGAACCGTCTTGGGCGCATCGCTGTAATACCAGGTGTTGAGCATGTCAAAGCCAGCCAGTTCATGCCTGGGCGGCGTTGCATGCACACTAGCGCGCAGCCAAGCGTCAATATTGCGCGCCGCCTTCTTGCCGTGCCCGATGGCCACGGTGACGTTGCGTTCGGCCGGCACCATGTCGCCGCCTGCAAAGATGCCGGCGTGGCCGGTCATCATGTTGGCATCAATCCGCACCACGCCATCTTTCACCGCCAGACCCGGCACGCCTTCGATCAGCGACAAGTCCACATCCTGTCCCAGCGCCAGCACCACGGAGTCGGCCTCCAGCGTCTCGAATTCTCCGGTGGGTTGCGGAAAGCCCTTGTCGTCGAGCACCATTTTCTCCACGGTAATCGACAATTTTCCGGCCTGCTTGATGGTGGACAGCCACTTGATCAGCACGCCTTCCTGCAATGCTTCTTCCACCTCGAAGTCGTGCGCCGGCATTTTTTCGCGGGTGCGCCGATAGACAATGATGGCCTCCGCGGCACCCAGGCGCCTGGCGGTGCGGGCCACATCAATCGCGGTGTTGCCACCGCCATAGACCACCACCCGGCGGCCCAGCATGGGCTTGTCCTCGCCCTCCATGGAGCGCAGCACCGACACCGCATCGAGCACTTTGGCCGAGTCGCCAGCCGGAATGAACGCACGCTTGGCGATGTGCGCGCCAACAGCCAAGAACACGGCGTCAAAGCCGCCTTGCACTTTTGATTCGAGCACGTTGGTCACTTTGGTGCTGTAGTTGATGCGCACACCCAGCTCCACGATCCGTTGCACCTCGGCGTCAAGCACCTGGCGCGGCAGACGGTATTGGGGAATGCCAAAACGCATCATGCCACCGGGCAGGGGCCCCGCTTCATGCACCGTGACCTGATGCCCCATGCGCGTCAAGTGATAAGCAGCGGAAAGGCCCGAAGGCCCGGCACCCACCACCAGCACCTTTTTGCCCGAAGCGGCCGCTGCAGGCGCCAGCTTCCAGCCCTGCGCGATGGCCTGGTCACCCAAAAAACGCTCCACCGAATTGATGCCTACCGGTGCATCCAGTTGACCACGATTGCAGGCACCCTCGCAGGTGTGATAGCAGACGCGGCCCATGATGGCGGGAAGCGGATTGTCTTCAACCAGCACGCGCCAAGCTTGCTGATAGTCGCCCGACTCGGCATGAAACAGCCAGGCCTGGATGTTTTCGCCCGCCGGGCACTGGTGGTTGCAGGGCGGTAGGCGGCTCAGGTACACCGGGCGCGAGGTGCGCCAGGAACCCGTGTGATTCGCCAGCGAGGTACCCACATCGAGCGTGATGGCAAATGGCTTTTCCATGTTCAATTCTCCAGCAGGCCGAAGCGGCGGATATTGCGGTCGGCAATAGCTTGCAGCCGGGCAATGGTTTCGACATCTGGTTTCGCGCCGAACAGATGGGCAAAACGCCTTTGCGGCTTGAGGTAGTCCTCAATCGGCACGCGACGGCGAATTTTTGAAACGCCGGTGACTTCGCCACGCTCGGCTTCAAACACCGGGAAAAAGCCGCTTTCATGTGCCAGCCGGGCCAGCCGGATGGTGTCATGCGACGCCGCGCCCCAGCCCAGCGGGCAAGGCACAAAGATGTGAATGTAGCGCGCGCCATGAATCGACATCGCCTTGGTGACCTTGTATTCCAGATCATGCAGATCAGCCACGGTGGCGGTGGCCACATAGGGAATCTCATGTGCCATGGCGATCTGCGGCAGATTCTTGCCCTGCCCAAACACGTTGCCCGGATGCGGCCCCACCGGCATGGTGGTGGCGGTGCGCGCTGCGGGTGGTGTGGCCGATGAACGCTGCACTCCGGTGTTCATGTAGGCTTCGTTGTCATAGCAGATGTAGAGCACATCGTCATTGCGCTCGAACATGCCAGACAGGCAGCCAAAGCCGATGTCCGTGGTACCGCCGTCGCCGCCCTGGGCCACCACGCGCACGTCGCCGCGGCCCTTGACGCGCATGGCCGCCGCGATGCCGGTGGCCACCGCCGCCGTGTTGCCAAACAGCGAGTGAATCCAGGGCATCTGCCAGGAGGTTTCGGGGTAAGGGGTGGAAAACACCTCCAGGCACCCGGTGGCGTTGGCGGCAATCAACTGGCCGTGGCTCGCTTTCATGGCTGCGTCAATGGCATAGCGCGCACCCAGCGCCTCGCCACAACCCTGACAGGCGCGGTGGCCGGAGTTGAGCGAGTTGCTGCGTTCGGTATTGGCCTGCACGCTGCGCTGCTCGGCGCCAAGCAGGCGGTTACCGACGGTGAAGGTACCGGTTTGATAAAACTTGACGACGGTCTGGTCCATGGTTTGCCTTTCTGTTGGGGACAGATCATGCTTAGGTCTGTCCCCGCAAGGTTTCAGGATATTCGCGATGCCACGGTGCCAATGTCGCGCAGAATGCCCTCTGCCACCGGCCCCGAGCGGCGCTGCTTTTTCTCGCGATCCAGCACCCGGTTCACGATGCCCCAGTCGAGGTCCAGGAAGGTCAGCAGTTCGAGTTTGTCGGCCATCGCATCGAGCAGCATCTTGTGCAGCGAGGCCTTGGTGATGGCGCGTCCGCCCAGCCCGGCCACGACCGACAGCACCGTCTGCGGCCGGTTGCGCACGGCACTGCGCACGTCACGCGACACAATCCCGCCAATGCCCACCGCAAAGCATTTCTCCACCACTACGATGCGTTTGGCGGTAGCGGTGGCGTCGCGGATGGCGGAAATCGGGAACGGCCGGAACGAGGTAATGCCCAGCACACCGATCTTGATGCCCTCCTCGCGCATTTCGTCCACCGTGTCCTTGATGGTGCCCAGCACCGAGCCGAGTGCAATGACGATGGTTTCGGCATCCTCAAGGCGGTAAGGTTTGATCAGACCACCCGAATCGCGCCCGAATAGCTGCCTGAATTCCCCGGCAATCCGCGGCATCAGATCGAGCGCCTGCAACTGCTTGGCATGCGCCAGATAGCGCACTTCGGTAAAGGCCTCGGGGCCGACCATGGCACCAATCGTGACGGGAGCATTCGGGTCAAGTACCTGGCGCGGCTCATAGGGCGGCAGGTAGCGATCAACCTGCGTCTGCTCGGGCACGTCGATGCGCTCGTAGGCATGCGTCAGGATGAAACCATCCATGCAGACCATCACCGGCAGCGACAATTCCTCGGCGATGCGAAAGGCCTGAATGTGCAGGTCAAGCGCTTCCTGGTTGGTTTCGGCAAACATCTGGATCCAGCCCGCGTCGCGCATCGACATGCTGTCGGTGTGGTCGTTCCAGATATTGATGGGCGCGCCAATGGCGCGATTGGCCACCGTCATGACAATCGGCAGGCCCAGCCCGGACGCGTTATAGACGGCCTCGGCCATGAACAGCAAGCCCTGGCTGGCAGTGGCCGTGTAGGCGCGCGCACCCGCAGCAGAGGCCCCGATGGCAACGCTCAAGGCGGCAAACTCCGACTCCACATTGATGAACTCGCAATCGGCCAGCGCACCGGATTTGACCATCTCGCCCAAGCCTTCAACAATGTGCGTCTGCGGAGAAATCGGGTAGGCGCAAATGACCTCGGGGCGGCTCATGGCCACGGCCAGCGCCACAGCATGTGAACCTTCGCATTGTTCAAGCATGGGGAGCCTCCGCGAGTTTTCCCTGTTCCTTGGCGCTGTCAAACGCCTCGCGCGCGGCGGCCATGTTGCCCTGCGCGATGCTACCGCGAAACTTCTGCTGGATCGCCGCCTGCACGGCTTGCAGGCTGATGAGTTGGCTCAGGGCAGCGAAGGCGCCTAGCAGTGGCACATTCGGCACGGCACGCTGAACATGTTTGATGGCCAGTTCGGTGGCCGGAACCGTCAGCAAACGTTCCGGTTTGAAGTCCTTGACAAACTCGCCCAGACCGAGCTGGTCAAAGCTGCGGATGGTGTTGATCAGGATGTAACCACCCTTCTTCAGGCCACTGAACACGTCCACCTGATGCAGTAAGGTGGGGTCTTGAATAATGAGCGCGTCGGGCTCCATGATGGGCTCGCGCAGACGAATTTCCTTGTCGTCCATGCGACAAAACGCCACCACCGGCGCGCCCGTGCGTTCGGAACCAAAACTGGGGAAAGCCTGGGCATGCCGACCGCCCAGAAAGGCCGCGATTGACAACATCTCCGCGCCAGTCACCACGCCCTGGCCGCCACGTCCGTGAATTCGTACCTGGAACATCTCGCGCCTTTCATCGGCCGGGACTGCCGCAACGCAGTCGTGCGAAACACATGCCCCGGTAACCCCGATGATGCCGCATCAGCCAAACCAGTTCTTGATATGCATCAGGGATTAACGCGATGGTCTGACGTTGCAGCGCCGCCCGGCTTTACCCTGAAAAATTTACAAAATATACACCCAGCCCATATGAAATATTTAAAGCATGCTACTATTTCAATAGCAAATCACAACCTGTCAGCGACCCAGGCCGGCACGCTGGCCAGTGCTGCCGCCAGCTTGCAGGGTTCGGTGCCGCCGGCCATGGCCATGTCGGCCTTGCCGCCGCCCTTGCCGCCAACCTGGCTGGCAACGAAATTGACCAGCTCACCGGCCTTGACCTTGCCCGTGCTGTCGCTGGTAACGCCTGCGGCGATTTGCACCTTGTCGCCATCCACGGTAGCCAGCACAATGACGCCGGTTTTGAGCTTGTCCTTGAGTTTATCCAGGGTGTCACGCAGCGTTTTGGCTGCATCAGCTCCCGAGCCTACGCCTTCAAGCCGCGCGGCCAGCACTTTCAGGCCCTTGACATCAACCGCCTGCAGCATCAGCTCATCGCCCTGCGCCGAAGCGAGACGACCCTTGGTCGCTGTCAGTTCCTTTTCCAGTTCACGGATCTGTTCGAGCAGGTTGCTCACGCGGACCGGAACTTCATGGGGGCTGACCTTGAGTGTCCCGGCCACACCGCCCAGAGTCGCTTCCATGCCCTGCACATAGTTCAGCGCAGCCAGACCAGTGACCGCCTCGATCCGCCGCACGCCAGCCGCCACGCCGCCTTCAGCGGTGATGGTGAAAAAGCCGATGTCACCGGTGCGCTGCACATGGGTGCCACCGCACAACTCGCGGCTGCTGCCAATGTCCAGCACGCGCACGGATTCACCGTATTTCTCGCCAAACAGCATCATCGCGCCAGTTTTTTGCGCCGCTTCAATATTCATCACCCGCGCCTGCGTGGCCACGTTGGCAAGGATTTCAGCATTGACGCGCGCTTCAATCTCGCGAATCTCGGCATCGCTCAGGGGCGCACCATGGGCAAAGTCGAAGCGGGTTTTTTCGGTATCGACCAGGGAGCCCTTTTGCTGCACATGCGACCCCAGCACCTCGCGCAGCGCCTTGTGCATCAGGTGCGTGGCCGAGTGGTTGCGCATGGTGGCGGCGCGCAGCGTGGTGTTGACGCGCGCCGTCACGGTATCGCCCACGTTCAACGTGCCCTCTTGCACCATGCCGTGGTGACCAAAAACATCAGACTTGATTTTCTGGGTGTCGGCCACGACGAAACGCGCCGAGCCGCTGGTCAGTTCGCCTTCGTCGCCGGCCTGGCCACCACTTTCGGCGTAGAAAGGGGTGGTATCAAGCACCACCACCCCGTTTTGGCCCACTTTTAGCGCGGCAACCGGCGTACCATCCGCGTAAAGCGCGACAATTTTTGACGTCGCTTCAAGCTGCCCGTAACCCACGAAAGCGTTGCCTTCACCGGTGTACTCGAGCGCGCGATCCATTTTGAATTTGCCGGCGGCGCGAGCCTGGTTTTTCTGCCTGTCCATGGCGGCGTTGAAGCCGGCTTCGTCCACCGCCACGCCGCGCTCGCGGCAAACGTCGGCCGACAAGTCCAGCGGAAAGCCGTAGGTGTCGTGCAGCTTGAAGGCAACCTCGCCCGGCAGCACTGTCACGCCGCCAGCCAGCGCGGCGTCCAGAATCTGCATACCGTTTTCCAGCGTCTCGAAGAAGCGCTCTTCCTCCGCTTTCAGCACCGCGATGATGCGCGCCTCGTCAGTCCTGAGTTTTGGATACGCGTCGCCCATTAGCCGGGCCAGATCAGGCACCAGCTTGTGGAAGAAAGGCGTTTTCTTGCCCAGCTGGTAGCCATGACGGATGGCGCGGCGGATGATGCGGCGCTGCACGTAGCCGCGGCCCTCGTTGCCCGGAATCACGCCGTCGCTGACCAGAAACGCGGTGGCGCGGATGTGGTCGGCAATCACGCGCAATGACTTGTCCTGCAGGTCAGCGCAGCCAGTCTCGCGCGCGGCAGCCTTGATCAGCGCGTCAAAAATATCGATCTCGTAATTGCTGTGAACATGTTGCAGGATGGCGGCCAGCCGCTCCAGCCCCATGCCGGTGTCGACGCAGGGCGCGGGCAGCGGCTTGACCGAGCCATCGGGCTGCATGTCGAACTGCATGAACACATGGTTCCAGATTTCAATGAAGCGGTCGCCATCTTCGCCCGGGCTGCCCGGTGGGCCACCCGGAATATGCTCGCCGTGGTCGTAAAAAATCTCGCTGCACGGGCCGCAGGGGCCGGTGTCGGCCATCATCCAGAAGTTGTCGGAGGCGTATTTTTTGCCTTTGTTGTCGCCAATCCGGATCACGCGCTCAGGCGGCAGCCCGATTTCCCTGGTCCAGATGTCGTAAGCCTCATCATCATCTTCATAGACCGTGACCAGCAGCCGCTCAGGCGGCAGTTTATAGACTTGAGTTAGCAGTTCCCAGCCCCACTTGAGCGATTCGCGCTTGAAATAGTCGCCAAAGCTCCAGTTGCCGAGCATCTCGAAAAAGGTGTGATGGCGCGCGGTGTAACCGACATTTTCCAGGTCGTTGTGCTTGCCGCCGGCACGCAGACAGGCTTGCACCGACACCGCGCGCACATAGGAGCGCCGGTCGGTACCAAGAAACACGTCCTTGAACTGCACCATGCCCGAATTGGTGAACATCAAAGTCGGGTCGTTGCCCGGCACCAGCGAACTCGATGGCACCACGGTGTGGCCCTTGGAAGCAAAAAAGTCAAGGAATATCTTGCGGATGTCGGCAACGGTAAAAGTGGGTGGGCGCATGGTTCTGGGTTGACTCTGGTGAAATGGCCGGGGCGGCATGAGGCGACAGTAAATCGGATGCAGCCAAGCCAGCGATTTTAAGTGGCTTTGAGTTCTGCCAGGAAGCGCAGCAGTGCTTCATCCTGCGCCCAGGCCACATTGAAGCGCAGCCACGGGCTTGGGTTCCAGGTCCACCGAGAAAAGATGGCCCGGCCCCAGCAGAATGTCCTGCTCGGCGGCCTTGTAGGCGAGTTCGGCCGCATTTTTCACTGCCGGGTGGCGCGCCCACAGGAACATGCCAGCCTTGGGCTCGGTAAATAGCTCAAAGCCCAACTCGAGCAGCCGGGTCGACATCTGTTGCTGACCCAGCGCCAGGCGCTCCTTGAGGTTTTAATGTGTTTGCGCCAGCGCCCGTAAACCAGGGCACCATAGGCCAGCCTTTCGGTGAACTCCGATGAGGTCAGGCCCGAGATCATTTTCAGCCGCCCCAGGTCTTCCAGTAATTCGGGGTTGGCCGCCAGGAATCCGACACGAATGTTGGGCGAGATGGTTTTTGAAAAACTGCCAATATGGATCACCCGCTTCAACTGGTCCAGACTGGCCAGCGAAGGGCGGGATTCCGGGTCGATGTCGGCATAAATGTCGTTTTCGACCACGATGAAATCATATTTTTCGGCCAGTTGCATGACGCGGTGCAGATGCGCCAGGCTGGCGCTGGAGCCAGTTGGGCTTTGTAGCCGCGGCTGGGTAAAGAACACCCTGGGCCGATGTTCAATCACGCGAGCCTCGAGTGTGTCCAGGTCATACCCCGCCGGAGTGCGCGGCGCGCCCACCAGCCGGGCGCCCAGAAACCTGAGCGAAAACAGCAGGTTGGCATAGCCTGGCTCGTCCACCAGCACTGCATCACCGGCGCGCACCAACTGCCGCGCCGCCAGGTCCATGGCCTGGCTCGACCCCAAGGTCAGCAGCACCTGTTCCGCATTCAAAACCACTTCTCTGGCAGCCAGTTGGTCGCGCACCTGCTGGCGCAAGGGCAAGTAACCCTTGGGTTCGCCATAGCCACCCAAGTCCACCTCTTCGGTGGCCAGGTTGCGCAAGCTGCGCCGCACCCCTTCGGTAAACAGCCAGTTGCCGGGCAACCAGCCACAACCCGGCTTGCTGCGCAGGGCCTGGTTCTCAAATATGCGGCACAAGTACCACATCGAGTCAAAACTGGTTTGGCCGGCGCTATCCGACAACAACGTGCCATGACTGGCGCGACTGCGCACAAAAAACCGGGAATTGGCCTGTGACAGGAAATAGCCCAGCGCCACCAGCCGGTCGTAGGCATCGACCACGGTATAGACGCTGACACCGTGGGCATGCGCAAACTGACGGATCGACGGCAGCCTGGCACCTGCGCGCAGCGTCCCCTCGTCCATCAATTGGCGAAATCCCCCGACGATCTGCGTGACCAAGGGAACGGAAGACTGGGGATCGAGTAAAAACATCGAAAGCAGGGCCCAACGGGTAAGGGTTTGTATGTAGTGGAGGCGCGGGCTGCACAGTACACCACGAAACAGGGGCAATCTGTATATGTTAGCGCCTGAGTCAAGCCTCTACAGTGTGATACCAATCAGCCCGACAGACGCAGGGCAGCCCACACCATCCGCACCAGCCAAGGAGCTTTCATGCAACGCGAACCCCATTTGACCAACGCCGCCCTGCTTGCCCGCCGCCAGGCAGCCATTCCACGCGGCGTCGGCCAGAGCCATCCCATCTTCATTGCCCGCGGCGAAAATGCGGAAATATGGGATGTCGAAGGTCGCCGCTTTGTTGATTTCGCCGGCGGCATTGCCGTGCTCAACACCGGCCACCGCCATCCCGCCGTCATTGCGGCGGTCAAGGAGCAGCTCGACCGCTACACCCACACCTGCTTTCAGGTGGTGGCTTATGAACCCTATGTTGAACTGGCCGAACGTCTCAACGCCAAAGCGCCCGGCAATTTCGCCAAGAAAACAATATTTCTGACCACCGGCGCCGAAGCGGTTGAAAACGCCATCAAGATTGCGCGCGTTCATACCGGACGCTCCGGCCTCATCTGTTTTGGCGGCGGCTACCACGGCCGCACACTTCTGACGCTGGCCATGACCGGCAAGGTCGCCCCCTACAAAACCGGCTTTGGCCCGTTCCCGGCCGAGGTGTTTCATGCCACGTTCCCCAATGCACTGCACGGCATCACGGTGGACGAGTCGATGGCGTCGGTCGAAGCGATCTTCAAGAACGACATTGAAGCGGCCCGCGTCGCCGCCATCATCATCGAACCCATACAGGGCGAAGGTGGCTTCAATGTGGCTCCGCCAGAGTTGCTGCAGCGCCTGCGCGCCCTGTGCGACGCGCATGGCATTTTGCTGATTGCCGATGAAGTACAAACCGGGGCCGGCCGCACCGGCACCTGGCTTGCGGTGGAGCAAAGCGGCGTCGCACCGGACCTCATCACCATGGCCAAGTCCATGGCCGGAGGCTTTCCCATTTCAGCGGTGGTCGGCCGTGCCGAAGTCATGGATGCCGCCGCTGGCGAGCGAGGCTCGGGGCCGCTGCTGCTACGGGCGGACGGCAAGCAGATGGACCGCCGCGCGGCGACCCGGGTCGTGGTCCGACTGGCCAATAAGGCCGCCATCAAGAAGCACATCAGTCCGCACTCGCTGAGACACGCCTTCGTCACCGCCTGCCTTGACGCAGGTGTCCCGTTGCGGGATGTGCAGATCGCCGCGCGGCACAGCGACCCCCGGATGACGACGAGGTATGACAGGGCCCGCGGCAACCTCGACCGTCACGCCAACTACATCGTCGTCGACTTCATCGAAGGACCCGCATAGAAGCACGACCCCAAGTGGTCGACACACCGCGCCGGCTGAACCGCCGTGCCTGGCTCCCGGCTCCATCCCTTGACCTGACCGATTAGTGAGAGATTCTGACAACGAAGTGAGAGAACGTCAGCGCCGCCGCTACTCGCGGTCCCGGCAGGTCATCACCTATCAGTTCGGTGACCTGGACGGGTGGATGAGTTGCTCATCTTCGGCTCGTGGGCTGCTCGGTTATCACTCGGTATCAGGAGAGGCGGGACCGCAGCCGACGACGTCGACGTCATGGTGGTGGGACGCCCAGTCAGGTGCTTCCCGCACGGGCAGTAACAGACTTCGACCTCGCCTCAGCGACCGAGGTAGCGCCGCAGTGCGTCGTAGACCTTGTCCCGAGTGCTGACGGTGATGACCAATACCAGCAACACGCTCTCGTCGACCTGATAGCAGACCCGGTAGTTGCCCACCCTGATCCGCCAGATGCCGGAGTAGCCCTTGAGTGGTTTGCAGCCGGGCGGGCGCGGGGTCTCGCCGAGCCCCTCGATGGCCTCCTCGATCGCTTCTGCATCGGAGGGTTGCTGCTTGCTCAGCTTGTCCAGGAACTTGTCAGCGGCTCGCAGGATCTCAATTNNGAGTAGGACACTCAAGCGGTCTGTCGGCGGGTGCGCCGAACGAACGGCAAGCTCTCCTCGTCTCCGCTTCGCAAGCTGGCGAGCGCGTCATGCAACGGCTTGTTCATCGACCAAGTCCTCTAACTGCTCAAGAAGCTCGGCCGCCGTTGCGGGCACCACGGCCGCCGCACGGTGTCCGTGCTTGGTCAGGTAGGTCGTCTCGCCGCCGTATTCCGCGCGCGAGGTTACCGCTCCAAGATCAGCGCGTGCCTGGCTCACAGTCATGTCCCCATCCATGTACAAAATGTACTCCTCAGAGCGGTGTCCAGCAACCGCCTCCAGGGAATCGATTGGAAGCGCCAACGCGTTCCATCTGCGCGTCCTCGTCACGTGCGGCAGCCTGCCACCGGCTACCGACAGCGGTGCCTCGTCGAAACAGATGGCCACTCCGGGTTCGCGACGGGGTCACAACTTATTACCACCTATGCACGGTATAGCGGCGCGCGCCGTCGTCCTGGCCCTGGCCGCCCAACCGGTCGTTCCGGGCGGAGTCACGCGTTCAGCAGTTGGGAGACCCGCTGGGGTGAGACGTCGAGCACGACTGCGATGTCCGCGCCGGATAAACCAGATCCAGCTAGGTCCTTGGCTGCGGCGCGCGAGAGCGCAGCCACTTCGCGCTGTCGCTCGGCGAGCTCGTGGACGGCCTTGCGCGCTGCGATCACCTCTTTGACCAGTGCGTTGTCGATCTTGGGAAGGATCTCGACGTCGATTGTGGACTCATCGCTGATGCCCTCGATCAGGCTGATGTACTCGCGGGCCATCCTCGCTGCCGAGTGCAGGCTCTTGGACTGTGTGACACCCACGCCCTCGACATGAAGCGCCCAGCCGTGTTCCCAGCGCCTGGCATCGACTTTGTAGGTGTTGCTCATTGAAGCCACCCTTTCTCGAGGCATGCCATCTTCTTGATGATGTCGCCTACGACGCCCGCAGAGACGACTCGCGCCGTGACCACGACTGCCATGTGCTTGCCGCACGGGTCAATACCATCTCTTGGTACTTCATTGGCGTCGGCATTATCGTAGCCTCTAGTCCCCCTG
>DHWX01000076.1 GCA_002413395.1 Polaromonas sp. UBA5171
CTGAGCCCGACAGGCTGCTAGCCTCTAGCCATAAGCTTGAAAACTTTGATTGCGGCAAACCTTCGCTCAACGAGTGGTTGCTGCGCCACGCGCGTCAAGCACAAGCCAGCGGGTCTGCCAAGACCTTTGTTGTGGCCGATGATGATCGAGTCGCTGGCTACTTCAGCCTGACTGTCGGTCAAGTCGATACCTTGGATGCGCCTGAACGCGTTCGCAAAGGGATGGGCCAATACCCCTTGCCGGCTGTCGTTCTGGCGCGGCTGGCGGTCTGCACGCAAGATCATGGGCGAGGCATTGGGTTTGGGCTCTTGCAGGATGCTATCAGGCGTACGTTACTGATTGCCGAACAGGCTGGCATTCGAGCCATGCTGACGCATCCTGTCGACGAAGATGCCGCTCGTTTTTACATCCGATTTGGTTTCTTTGCCTCGCCGCTGAGAGAGCGGCAACTTTTGTTGTTACTCAAAGATGCACGGCGCTGGGTCAAATAGTTTTCGAGAAAATTATCGGGCCAATGTGGCTGCGAGGACCATCGGCGCGCTAAGTCCCGGCTTCATTGAAGACATCTATGGTCTGAGCTACGGGATTCGGAATTCAGGGGCAAGGTCACTTCTGGCTTTGTATTGAATTTGACTTTTGGTGTAGGCGGACTATTATTAATTCAGGGAGATGTGCTAACTTCAAAAAGGAGACAGTCATGCATGCAATTCATTTGCGCGATCTACATATGCCGAAGGGGCCAAATTTGTGGCTAACAGCAACGAGCGCGGTATTCATTTTTTCTGTTTCATTGGCGTTATTTCTGATCTTCTCGTTTTTTGGCGGGAGCGAATTCGGAGATAGTATGGGTGGCAACGCAGGCTTTTGGTTTTTGATCGGTGGCTTGGTTGTATCCTCAATTTTGGCCATCATTGAGAGGCAAAAAAGTTAAATCAAAGGGGGCCGTTGCCCTCGACTGAACCGACAGGTTGAAACGCATTGCCAAAGCGAAATTTGCTTTTTCGTTGCATCGCGTTTCAACCCCAAGTTCATAAACGCAGCCATGAGGCAGCTCAAGTGAAACAGCTGCAGCGGGTCCGGTCTTGAGGAAAATCGAACCGACCGAAAGGGGACCTCAAACGTCTGGCGCGTTACTTTGCTGAAACCGTTAGTCCCTTGGACACCGTTTTACGTTACGTATAGTTCCCGATGGCAATCGGGATGCGCTTTCTGCCAAAGTCTCCTGACTGCGCATCAAAGCGTCCCGAGATGGCAGCACCACAATCGGGGCAGTGCGCGTCAGGGGTCAACCGGTATTGCCTGATCTGATACCAGTCGCGCACGATCAGCGGGGCTTGGCAACCGGGGCAAAAAGTGGTATCACCCTCCTGATGGTGAACATTGCCGGTATAGACATACTGCAAACCTTCGGCCAAGGCGATATTTCTGGCGCGTATCAATGTGCTCACCGGCGTGGCTGGAATATCCGGCATCTTGTAGTCCGGGTGAAATGCCGAAAAGTGCAGCGGTACATCCATGCCCAGCTCTTTTCTGATCCATTGGCACATGGCGGTGATTTCCTGATTCGAGTCATTCTGACCGGGAATCAGCAAAGTGGTAATTTCAAACCAGACATTCGTTTCATGCTTGAGATAGCGCAGGGTATCGAGCACCGGCTGCAATTGTGAGCCGGTCAGCTTGAAGTAAAACGCTTCGGTGAAGGCCTTCAGGTCAACATTGGCAGCATCCATTTTTGCGTAAAAATCACGCCGGGCTTGATGATGCATATAGCCTGCGGTTACTGCCACGGCCTGGATGCCGCGGGCATGGCAGGCATCTGCCACATCCATGGCATATTCGGCGAAGATGACCGGATCGTTGTAGGTAAAGGCCACGCTTTTGCAGTCATATTCTTCCGCGGCGGCGGCGATGGCCGCTGGCGAGGCCTGATCCATCAATTGATCCATGTCCCTGGACTTGCTGATGTCCCAGTTCTGGCAGAACTTGCACGCCAGATTGCAGCCTGCCGTGCCAAAAGACAGCACGCTGCTGCCCGGATAAAAGTGGTTAAGAGGCTTCTTCTCGATGGGGTCAATGCAAAAGCCGGATGAACGTCCATAGGTTGTCAGGATCATCTGGTCGCCCTCGCGCTTACGCACAAAGCAGACGCCGCGCTGACCATCATGCAGCTTGCAGTCACGTGGACACAGGTCGCACTGCATGCGCCCGTCATCCAGCAGGTGCCAGTAGCGGGCTTTGTAGGCAGATTTTTCAATCATTTTGAAACCTCCCAATCAGTCACTTCTTTCCATTTGCTTACCGTGTAGCAGGAGAGTTTGACTTCCTTGGCCCAAAAGTCTGGTGGCAGACCGGCCTTTTGTTTCAAGTGCGCCATGAATGCGGCCACATCAGGCAATTGCTCCCACACTTGCGGCAAAAAAGTGCTGCGGTAGCGGCCAAACTCGAACACTACGCCGTCAATACCTGGCCGCATTTGCGCCAATGCATCGTGTGCGCCCGAAAACTGCAGGGGTTGCATTGCTGACAGCAGCGAAATTTCGATTTTGGTATGGTCCAGTTCAGCGTCTGTCAGCGGTGAAAACCGCGGGTCGTGGAACGCCGCTGCCTGGGCGTTGGCTTTCACGTCCAGCAGCAGGGAGCGATGCGCCTCCAGTGTGCCGATGCAGCCGCGCAGTTGTTCATGCTGGGTCAACGTGACAAAGCATGCGCCTTGTTCCAGCAGCCATGGCGAATCCTCGGCCGCGCCAGCGCCCGATCTGCCCACTGCGTTCGAAATGGTCGCACGCGCGATGGGAAGTAATACCTTGCCGGGGTTTTCAGGTATGCCTGACATGACTTGCTTCCTCCATAAAAACGAACGAGGCATAGCCCACCACGCGGCTCCTGTCACCTGCGGTATCACCTGAATTGCACAAGTCCAGCAGCATGGGGTGCAGGCGATGCTTTCTGGCAGCAAGGACCAGGCCATTGACCGGTGTGCCGCCGCAGGCTTGGCTGTGCGTGAGCGAAACTTTCATGCCAAGAATGTTTTGCGCGGTTTGCTGATCCACTGCCTTCGCATCGGCATAAGGCAGGTAGTGAGAAAGATCAGAGCTCACCACAATGACCGTTTCCGGCCCGCCCCAGAGCACATCGAGCACCTGCGCCACCTCCGCCGGGGTGGCATCGCCGACAGCCAATGGCACCAACTTGAAATTGTCCAGCACCGATTGCAGGAAGGGCAACTGCACTTCCAGAGAATGTTCCTGGGCATGGACCGCGGGACTCACCACCACCTGCTTCATTCCGGCCAGCAAGGCAATGGCTGCTTTGTCCAGCTCTATTTCACCCAGCGGTGTGACAAAAGCATCGACGCCGGGCAGCGCCAAGCCGCGTACCGGCACACGATGCACCGGCCCTAGTAAAACGACGCGCTTGATGGTCTGGCGTGCGGCGGCAAGGCGGGCATAAGCCATCGCCGCAGTCTGACCGGAGTAAATGTAGCCCGCATGCGGGACCACGATTGCTTTGGGCGGTGCCTGATCAATAGATTGGTCACTATCCTGAACCGCCGCGTCCAGCAGCATTTCAATATTCTCGGCCAATTCCTGCCTGCTGCCTGGATAAAAGGCTCCCGCCACCGCGGGACGACGAATCGTATGCATATTACTCCTCCAACGGGTTACAAAGGAAGCCCTGAATAAGTTGCTGACGCGGTGCGTTGCATCCAACCCGCCCAGTTCCCGGAGCCTCAAGAACTGATTACGAGAAAAAAAATGGGGCTGCAACGTGATTTTTCAAGGATCGAGGGAAGTTCTGCAGTTCACCTTGTCCGACCACGGCATGGAAGAGGCGTTTTTCGACACGCCGCTGTACCGCGAGTTTGCCCAGCTTGATCAGTTTTCCCGCCTGCCTGATGAGCCCACCATCCTGCGCTTTTGCCATCGGCTGGAGAAGCACAAATTGGCAGAACAAATCCTGGCTACCGTTAACGCACTTCTGACCCAACGCGGCTTGCTGCTCAAGGCGGCCATCTCGGCAAGCAAACTAGGGGGCTCTTTACAATCGGGGTCTATTTCTCCCATGACCAAAGACAATTGAATCAAGGACTTCCATGGCTATTTATCAACTGGACGATTTATCCCCTGCAATCCATGAGTCAGCCTGGGTGGCTGACAGCGCTCAGGTGATGGGCCATGTGACGCTTGCTGAAAATAGCAGCGTCTGGTTTGGCGTGGTGTTGCGGGGCGATACGGAGCCCATTTGCGTGGGCCGGGGTTCCAATATCCAGGACAACAGTGTGTTGCACGCCGACCATGGGATGCCGCTGAACATTGGCGAGCATGTCACCGTCGGCCACCATGTCATGCTGCACGGCTGCACCATCGGCGACGGTTCGCTCATCGGGATTGGTGCGGTGGTGCTCAATGGCGCGAAGATTGGCAAAGACTGCCTGGTCGGTGCGGGCTCTCTGGTGACCGAAGGCAAGGAGTTCCCTGATGGCTCCATGATTCTGGGAAGTCCGGCCAAAGCAGTCAGGCAACTCTCTGCCGAACAGATTACAGGTTTAAAAATGAGCGCCCGGCGCTATATAGACAATGCCCGGCGCTACAAGGCCGGGTTCAAAAAGCTGGCCTGAATGGCTGGTTTCCGCTTTTCCACCTGCTGCTCGATTTTTACTTTTTATCATGTCCGAACTGCATAAATTTCTCTTTGACGGGCTGCCGGTGCGCGGCATGTTGGTGCGCCTGACAGATGCCTGGCAGGAAATTCTCAAGCGCCGCAAAGCCGCCGGTGGCTATCCGGCCCCGGTAATGCAACTGCTTGGTGAAATGACCGCAGCAGCCGCGCTGATGCAGGGCAATATCAAGTTCAATGGTGCGTTAATCCTGCAAATTTTTGGTGATGGCCCGGTCAAACTTGCCGTGGCGGAAGTGCAGCCCGATCTGAGCCTGCGCGCGACCGCGACCGTCACTGGCCCCATTGATCCGGGCAGTTCCCTGAGCCAACTGGTCAATGTCAACAACCTGGGGCGTTGTGCCATCACGCTGGACCAAAAGGACAAGTTGCCGGGGCAGCAGCCTTACCAGGGTGTGGTTTCGCTGGTTGGCGACAGCCGGGAAAAAATTGAAAATCTGGGCCAGGTGCTGGAGCACTACATGCTGCAAAGTGAGCAGCTTGATACCCGGCTGGTTCTGGCCGCCGATGGGAAGGTTGCCGCAGGCTTGCTGATCCAGCGTCTGCCGCTGGAGGGACGCGGCAATCTGGAAAGCCGGATGGATAGCGATGCCAATGAAGACTATCAGCGCATCGCCATGCTGGCTGCAACACTCAAATCCGAAGAGCTGTTAACGCTGGATGCCGACACGATTTTGCGCCGCTTGTTCTGGGAGGAGCCGCACACGCGGTTTGCACCCTTGACGCCCAGCTTTGCCTGCAGTTGCTCGCGGGAGCGCGTGCGCAACATGCTGAGCGGCTTGGGTGCGGCAGAAATTGAAAGCATCATTGCCGAACGCGGCATGGTTGATGTTGCCTGCGAGTTTTGTGGCGCACAGTATGGCTTTGATCCGGTCGATGCAGCGCAGCTCTTTACCAGCCAGAGCCGACAGCCGCCGCCTACTGCAACCCTGCAATAAGCCGCTCATGGGGTGATCTGCACAAAAATTTCGTTGGGTTTGACCATGCCCAGCTCACTACGGGCCTTTTCTTCCACCATTTCAAGACCTTCCTTGAGGTCTCGGACTTCGGCCGCCAACTGGTCATTGACGAGCTGCGTTTGCGCGTTTTTTGCAAGTTGCTGATCAAGCCGCTGTTGCATCTCCCGCACGCTGGGAATGCTGCCTCGGCCGATCCAGAGTTGGGCCTGGAAAACCGCCAGCAATGCAATCAGGATGGCAGGAACGAGGCGCTTTCCCATTGGCAATTCACGCGGTTCGGCTAACGCAGGTTATAGAACGCTGCCCGACCCGGATAAGTCGCCACATCACCCAGGTCTTCTTCGATGCGCAGCAACTGGTTGTACTTGGCCATGCGGTCAGAGCGCGAGAGCGAACCGGTCTTGATCTGGCCGGCGTTGGTGCCCACGGCGATGTCTGCAATGGTGGAGTCTTCAGTTTCCCCCGAACGGTGCGAGATCACCGCGGTGTAACCGGCACGCTTGGCCATTTCAATGGCAGCAAAGGTTTCGGTCAGGGTGCCAATCTGGTTGATCTTGATGAGGACGGAATTGGCAATGCCTTTGTCGATGCCTTCCTTGAGGATTTTGGTGTTGGTGACGAACAGGTCGTCACCAACAATCTGTACCTTTTTGCCGAGGCGCTCGGTGAGCAGCTTCCAACCGTCCCAGTCGCCTTCGGCCATGCCGTCTTCGATACTGATGATGGGGTATTTGTCGACCCAGGTTGCCAGGATGTTGGTCCATTCTTCGGCAGACAGGCTCAGACCTTCGCTTGCCAGCACGTATTTGTTATCCTTGTAAAACTCGGATGCGGCGCAATCGAGCCCCAGTGCAACCTGTTCACCGGCTACAAAGCCGGCCTTGTCTATCGCCTCCAGGATCATCTGGATGGCTGCTTCGTGGTTTGCCACGCTGGGAGCAAAGCCGCCTTCATCGCCGACGGCAGTACTCATGCCCTTGGCATGCAGGAGGGCCTTAAGTGCATGAAACACTTCAGCGCCATAGCGCAGGGCTTCGCGAAAGCTCGGTGCACCCACCGGAATGATCATGAACTCTTGCAGGTCGAGGTTGTTGTTGGCATGGGCGCCGCCATTGACCACATTCATCATGGGCACTGGCATTTGCATGGCACCGCTGCCGCCAAAATAGCGGTACAGAGGCAGGCCGGCTTCTTCCGCCGCCGCGCGCGCCACCGCCATACTGACGGCCAGCATGGCGTTGGCACCCAGGCGTGATTTGTTGTCCGTGCCGTCCAGGTCAATCAGCGTGCGGTCCAGAAAGGCTTGTTCGCTGGCATCCAGACCGAGCACGGCCTCGGAGATTTCCGTGTTGATATGTTCGACGGCCTTGAGCACGCCTTTGCCGAGGTAGCGTGACTTGTCACCGTCGCGCAATTCGATGGCTTCACGCGAGCCGGTGGAAGCACCCGAAGGCACTGCCGCGCGACCCATCACACCAGACTCCAGCAGCACGTCGCATTCGACCGTGGGGTTGCCCCGGCTATCCAGAATTTCGCGACCGACGATATCAACTATTGCGCTCATGTATTTCTTTCAAGTCAAAAACAAAAAAATGAAAAGTCAGACACCTTCGACCAGCACCATGCGCATCACAGCGGCACCTTGGCGCGCTGCGCGGGCTTTGCCGTATTCAGGCGAGGCATCAAAGGCCCTTGCCGCTTCAACCGTCGGAAACTTCAGCAGCACCAGACGGTCGGGGCTCCAGTCGCCTTCAATCACCTCAGCCGTGCCGCCGCGCACGCAGATTTCGGCGCCATGGGCCTGCATGGCTGCGCTGGACCACTTCTTGTATTCCTCGTACTGCACCGGGTTGGTGACAGTCACGTTGGCAATGATGTAGGCACTGGTCATGGCTTCCTAAATTCCAAAATTGTTTTCGAGAAAACCGTTTTTCTTGGTCACACGGTCAAGATCGAGTAGCGTTTCCAACAAGGCCTTCATGTGTTTGAGGGGTACGGCGTTCGGGCCGTCGCTCATGGCCTTGGCCGGGTTCGGATGGGTCTCCATAAAGAGGCCCGAGATGCCCACCGCGACAGCAGCGCGCGCCAGCACCGGCACCATCTCGCGTTGGCCACCGCTGCTGGTGCCCTGGCCGCCGGGCAGTTGCACCGAGTGCGTGGCATCAAACACCACGGGAGCGTTGGTTTCCCGCATGATCGCCAGACTGCGCATGTCGGATACCAGGTTGTTGTAGCCAAAACTGACCCCGCGTTCACAGGCCATGAAGTTGTCTTCATTCAGACCCTTTTCGCGTGCTGCAGCGCGCGCCTTGTCGATGACGTTTTTCATGTCACCCGGCGCCAAAAACTGGCCTTTTTTGATATTGACCGGCTTGCCTGATTGCGCCACCGCATGAATGAAGTCGGTCTGGCGGCACAAAAAGGCAGGAGTTTGTAACACATCGACCACGCTGGCTACCTGCGCGATTTGTGATTCGTCGTGGATATCGGTCAGTATTGGCAGCTTCAATTCGTGTTTGACCCGGGCCAGAATTTCAAGGCCTTTGTCGATGCCGGGGCCACGGAAACTGCTGCCCGAAGAACGATTGGCCTTGNNGGCCTTGTCAAAACTGCTTTTGAAAACAAACGGAATACCCAGAGCCGACGTGATTTCCTTGAGCGTGCCGGCGGTATCCAGCTGCAGTTGTAAGGATTCGATGACGCAGGGGCCCGCGATCAAAAAAAATGGCTGGTTCAGGCCAATGTCAAAGCCGCAAAGTTTCATTTCAGGCTACCGCCTTGAGGGGCTTTGTGGCCGCTTTTGGGTCTTGACCTGCCTTGCTGGCGGTCGTGCGACTCTCAAGCGCCGCTGCGATATAGGCATTGAACAGTGGATGACCGGCCCAAGGGGTGGATTTGAATTCCGGGTGAAATTGGACGCCCATGAACCAGGGATGAACGGCCTGTGGCAATTCGACGATCTCGGTCAGGTGTTCACGCTGCGTCAGCGCGGAGATGACCAAGCCCGATGTGCGCAAGGCGTCAAGGTAATTGACGTTGGCCTCATAGCGGTGGCGGTGGCGCTCGGTGACCACATCGCCGTATATTTTATGGGCCAGCGTGCCCTTGGCAACGTCGGCGCTCTGTGCTCCCAACCGCATGGTGCCGCCCAGATCGGATTGCGTGTCGCGTTTTTTGATGCTGCCGTCGGCGTCTTTCCACTCGGTGATAAGAGCAATGACCGGATGCGGGGTAGCCGGGTCGAACTCGGTGCTGTTGGCTCCCTTGAGGCCCGCGACATGGCGCGCAAACTCAATCGTGGCAACCTGCATGCCCAGGCAAATGCCCAAGTAGGGAATTTTGTTTTCACGGGCAAAGCGGGCAGCGCAGATCTTGCCTTCGACGCCACGTATGCCAAACCCGCCGGGTACCAAAATGCCATCAAATTGCGACAGGCGTGAAACGTTGTCGGGGGTGATGGTTTCGGAATCGACATATTCGATGACCACTCTGGCATGGTTTTTCATGCCGGCATGGCGCAAGGCCTCATTCAGAGACTTGTAACTGTCGCTCAGGTCCACATACTTGCCAACCATGGCGATGTTGACCTCTGTTTTGGGGTGCTCGGTTTCATACACCAGATCGTCCCAGCGCTTGAGGTTGGCCGGCGGCGTGTTCAGGCGCAGCTTGTCGCAGATCAGGCCATCCAGGCCCTGCTCGTGCAGCATCCGGGGAACCTTGTAGATCGTGTCCACATCCCACATGGAAATGACGCCCCACTCGGGCACGTTCGAAAACAGCGAAATTTTGTCGCGTTCTTCTTGCGGAATCCGGCGGTCTGCGCGGCACAGCAATACGTCAGCCTGAATGCCGATCTCGCGCAGCTTCTGGGCCGTGTGCTGTGTCGGCTTGGTCTTGAGTTCGCCCGCGGCGGCAATCCACGGCACGTAGGTCAGGTGCACGAACGCGGTGTTGTTCGGGCCCATGCGCAGGCTCATCTGGCGCACGGCTTCCAGAAAGGGAAGCGACTCGATGTCGCCCACCGTGCCGCCGATTTCCACAATGGCCACATCCACGGCTTCAGGCGTTTCATAGCGCGCGCCGCGCTTGATGAAATCCTGGATTTCATTGGTGACATGCGGGATCACCTGGACGGTTTTTCCCAGGTAGTCGCCACGACGCTCTTTTTCGAGTACGCTTTGGTAAATCTGTCCGGTGGTGAAGTTGTTGGGTTTGCGCATCCGCGTTTCGATGAAACGTTCGTAGTGACCCAGATCCAGATCGGTTTCCGCTCCATCGTCGGTCACAAACACCTCGCCGTGCTGGAACGGTGACATGGTGCCCGGATCGACATTGATGTAGGGGTCGAGCTTGATCAAAGTGACTTTGAGGCCTCGCGATTCAAGGATCGCAGCGAGGGAGGCTGAGGCGATTCCCTTGCCTAGGGAAGACACCACACCGCCGGTGACGAAGACAAATTTGGTCATGTCAGGTACGAACCGCAAGTTCGCTGAGGTGGTAAACGTGGATTATACGGGTTGGCTATTGCGCGGCCCGATGTTGGCGGCAAACTGATACATTGCGGAACATGACAAATCAAGCAAATGAACCTGGCTGCGATGAAACCCCCGACCTGGCCGGCAAACATGTGGTGCTGGGTCTGACGGGGGGCATCGCCTGTTACAAGTCGGCAGAGTTGTGCCGCGCCCTGATCAAGGCGGGTGCCAGCGTGCAGGTGGTCATGACCACGGCGGCCGAGCAGTTCATCACGCCGGTCACGATGCAGGCGCTCAGCGGGCGACCGGTTTACACCAGCCAGTGGGACAGTCGTGAAGCCAGCAGCATGGCGCACATCAACCTGTCGCGCGAGGCCGATGCGATAGTGATTGCGCCTTGCAGCGCCGACTTTATCGCCAAGCTGCTTCATGGTCGTGCCGATGACCTGCTGAGCCTGATGTGCCTGGCCCGGCCCATTGACAAGGTGCCGCTGCTGCTGGCACCGGCCATGAACCGCGAGATGTATGCGCATCCGGCCACCCAGCGCAATCTGGCGCAGCTTGAGGCCGATGGTGCCACGGTGCTGGGCGTGGGCACTGGCTTTCAGGCCTGCGGTGAAACGGGCGACGGCCGCATGCTTGAGCCTTGGCAATTGGTCGAGGACATCATCGCGTTCTTTGCCTCCAAGGTGCTGGCCGGTCAGCGGGTGCTGGTGACAGCCGGGCCCACCTATGAAGCCATCGATCCGGTGCGTGGTATCACTAACCTGTCCAGCGGAAAAATGGGGTTTGCCATCGCGCGCGCGGCGCGTGAAGCGGGTGCCGAGGTCACGTTGATTGCCGGTCCGGTCAGTTTGCCGACGCCACGCGACGTCACCCGTGTTGACGTGATATCGGCAACAAATATGCTCGATGCCGTTATGTCACGGGCGCAAGAAGCGGCTATTTTTATAGCTACTGCGGCTGTGGCGGATTGGCGCCCCGCGGCACCGTCGGCCGAAAAGATCAAGAAGGACGGTTCCCGTCAGGCACCTCAATTGCAGTTCACTGAGAACGCCGATATTTTGGCCACGGTCGCCCGGCTCGCTGCCGACCACGCTGGCAAGCCGTTTTGCGTGGGCTTTGCGGCCGAAAGTCACAACCTGCATGAGAACGCCCAGGCCAAACGCCTGCGCAAAAACGTGCCGCTGTTGGTTGGCAACATCGGGCCCGACACCTTTGGTCAGGATCACAATGCGTTGCTGCTGGTGGATGCGCAGGGTTGTACCGAAGTGCCCAGAGCGTCCAAGCTGTCGCTTGCGCGGCGGCTGGTTCAGGAGATTGCGATGCGGATGAGCGCACAAGACCTCGCGCATCAAAACGTTCAGGAAATCAGCTCGAACAACTCATGAAAATTGACATCAAGATTATCGATCCCCGCCTGCAGGGCAATCTTCCCCACTACGCCACACCGGGCAGCGCCGGGCTGGATCTGCGCGCCTGTCTGGATGAGCCGCTCACATTGGGCGCCAACGCCTGGCGGCTCGTGCCTACCGGACTGGCGATTTATCTGCACGACACTGGCTATGCCGCGCTCATTTTGCCGCGCTCTGGGTTGGGTCACAAGCACGGCATTGTGCTCGGCAATCTGGTCGGACTGATTGACAGTGACTACCAGGGCCAGTTGATGGTCAGCGCCTGGAATCGCAGTGACGTGCCGTTCACCATAGAGCCGATGGATCGCATTGCGCAACTGGTGATCGTGCCGGTGGCGCAGGCCCAGTTTAATGTGGTCACCGAATTTCCCGTCAGCGAACGTGGTGAAGACGGGTATGGTTCAACTGGAAAAACCTGACCAAACAGGCTCTTGCGACGCCGGATGTCAGGGATTTCCTACATCGCTGGATAGCGGCTTCCCACGCCGGAACAGCCTGAGACCCCATTCCTCGAACTGGGTGGTGAGCCTGTAATCAGGCCGTGGGCGTTTTCGGGTCACCAGTTTGTTGATCAGAATAAGCTGATTGCGCAAGGGCCCACGAACTTTTTTCACAGGAGATACCCATGCGCCACGCTTCCCGCCTTGTGTCAGTCTCTGCTTCAGTGGTTTTACTGGCTGGCCTGGCTGCCTGCGGTTCACCACCGATGAATTCGTCGGCGTCGGCTTACCCGACCTCAAACTACCCGAACTCGACCTATCCTGCACAGAATTTGCAGGGCAATTACGTTGAATACGGGCGTGTCAGCAATGTGGAGGCCCTTCAGACGCAGGGCCAAGGCCAGACCAGTGGTGTTGGAGCTGTGCTTGGTGGCGTAGCCGGCGCGGTCATTGGTCATCAGATCGGCGGCGGCGGCGGGCGTGATGTCGCCACAGTGATTGGCGCTGTGGGTGGAGCGGTCGCCGGCAATGCCATTGAGAAGAACCGGAACAACAATGTTCAGTCAAGCTATCGTGTCACCATCCAGCTCGACAATGGCGGTTTCCGTGCCTATGACGTGCCTTCCTATGGTGATTTGCAGCCAGGTGACCGGGTGCGGATTGAAAACGGCCAGTTATTTCGCTACTGAAACTCTTTTAAACGCAACAGTGGCGCGGCAGTTTTTCCGCGGCGCCACGTTGGCTTGATCAATGCAGCGTGTCGTTGCCTGGCATGAGAGGCTCCAGCTTGAAAAAACCGGTGCCCAGGGTGCCTCGACCAATCTCATCCTCGCTGGCTTGGCGCACTGCCTCAATCCTGACAGCGAGCCGGATGGCAATTCCGGCGAGCGGGTGGTTGCCATCAAGCACCACATGTTCGGGGTAAATTTCGGTTACCGTATAAATGTGATCCCGTGGAATCTGCCCGTTGACGCCTGCGGGTAGGGCGGCGCCATCGAAAGTCATGCCTTCTTCCAGTTCGGCCGGAAAAAGGCTGCGGGGTTCGAAAAAAACCAGGGCTTCGTCGTAGTCACCGAACGCGTGTTCGGGCTCCAGGTGCAACTCGAGCCGGTCTCCGGATTGATGGCCTTGCAGGGATTCTTCGATTTTGGCCAGCAAATCATCGCCGCCCAGCAAAAATTCAACCGGTTCATCCAACTCATCCAGTACATCGCCCAAGGTGTCTTTCAGCGTCCATGTGAGGGCTACGACGCATTGTGGGGTGATTTTCATTGGACAATTGTCCCATGGATATCAATCAATCTCTGGCGCTTCTCGCCGGCCTGAGTCCGGCGCAGTTCATGCGTCGCTACTGGCAAAAAAAACCTTTCCTTGTGCGCCAGGCGATCCCCGGATTCAAGCCTTTGCTTAGCCGTGCGGCGTTGTGCAGGCTGGCTGCCAGCGAGTCGGTTGAATCACGCCTGATTATTCATCAGGGTAAGGGGTGGTGCATGAAGCAGGGACCATTCAGTGCCCGAAGCTTGCCACCACTGAGCCAGAAAGGCTGGACCCTGCTGGTGCAGGGGGTGGACCTGCATGACGCGGGCGTGCACACGTTGTTGCAGCAGTTTCGCTTTGCGCCCGATGCGCGGCTCGATGACCTCATGATCTCGTTTGCAACAACGGGCGGTGGGGTGGGTCCGCACCTTGATAGTTACGATGTGTTTTTGCTGCAAGCCAGTGGGCGAAGGCGCTGGAAGATAGGGCGGCAAAAAGACCGGACCCTGCAACCAGACGTACCCCTGAAGATTTTGCAGAACTTCAAGCCCGAGGCGGAATTTTTGCTGGAGGCGGGTGACATGCTTTACCTGCCTCCAGGCTATGCGCATGATGGCATTGCTGAAGCGGTCATCGGAAGCAACGGTAAAGCGGCTGACTGCATGACTTATTCCATTGGCTTTCGGGTCCCTGAACGCAACGACCTGGCAGCGCAACTTCTGCACCGGCTGGCTGAGTTCAGCGAGGATGAGGCGCAAACGGCGTCCGACCGCGCGGGTCGCCGGACGCATCTGTACCGCGACCCGGATCAGCCCGCCACGGCGACCCCTGCGGCGTTACCGGCAGGCCTGACAGCCTTTGCGCGACAAGCCGTTCTTGACTTGCTGAAAGAGCCGCTGGCCCTTGGTTGTGCCCTGGGTGAATGCATCACCGAGCCAAAACCTTCCGTATTGTTTGAGGAACCCCTTCAGGCCTGGAACCACGCTGCTGCAAAAGCAGGCAAAACCGGCATTCACCTGGACACACGGACACGCATGATGTATGACAGCGACCACCTGTTTGTCAACGGCGAAAGCTACCGCGCCAAAGGCGCCGACGCAAGCTTCATGCGGCGATTGGCTGACCAGCGAAATCTCTCGGCACGCGAGTTGCGCAAGGCCAGCAGTTCCGCCATGGCGCTATTGGGCGACTGGCATGATGCTGGCTGGCTGCGGCAAGAGCGGCCGGGTACCACTACCTGACACGCGCCCCAGCCGTTAACGGGAAAATCGCGGACAACCACGGAGAAAAGCACATGGATTCTCAGCCAACTTCCGATTCGCCGCCGACCCTGCTGGAAGGTCGGTTCAGTGGCTGGGTCGAGTTTACCGATTTGATCCGGCAGGCCTTTGCCGTCGCGGTCGTGCAGGGAGGGCGTGAAATTATTGTGTGTGACCCGGATTTTGAGGATTGGCCCTTGGGTGAGCGGGTGGTGGCCCAAGCCCTGAACGACTGGTCCAAAACTGGCCGAAAGCTTACGATGCTTGCCAGAAATTACGATGAGGTGATGCGACGGCACACGCGTTTTGTGATCTGGCGGCAAACTTGGGCGCACATTGTGGAGTGCCGCGCAAGCGCTGCCGCGTCAGTTGGAGACATGCCGAGCGCCTTGTGGGCCCCGGGCTGGAGTTTTGAGCGGCTGGATCAGGAGCGCAGCCGGGGCGTCGCCGGGTCTGAGGCCGTCCGACGCGTGGCATTGAGTGAGCGGCTTAATGAGTGTTTGCTTAAAAGCTCACCCGCTTTTCCTGCGAGCACTTTGGGCCTTTAGGATGTCTGTTGTTTTTTTGGCGCTCTGTGCCGTAATGCGATAAATTGAGCAATCTAAGGGTTTTCAGGGTTGTCTTTTCCAGCATATAATTTATCACTGGGTAAAAAGAGCTCGAGTCCTACCCCAGGTCAGAACAACTTGGATTTTGATTTAGGTTTCTTTTGACAATTTCCGGAAATTGTTTTCTTAATTCATCAAGGATCGTAAAAATGAACAAGTCTCTCGTTTTGGCAGCTATTGTTGCCGCTGTTGCCTTGGCTGCCTGCGGCAAAAAAGAAGAGGCGCCTGCTCCTGCGCCTGTCGTTGTTGCACCTGCTCCCGCTCCCGCAGAAGCGCCTGCTGCAGCCGCTAGCGACGCAGCCACTACCGCTGTTGACGCAGCTAAAGATGCCGCTTCTTCTGCTGCCGCTGCTGGTAATTCTGCTGCTGCCGTTGATGCTGTGAAGAAATAATTCTTCCATGCTTCGCAAAAAAGCCGCCCTTGGGCGGCTTTTTTCATGCTCAGGGCGGAGCACAGATCCGATGAGAGTTGGCTATATCGTTAAATTTGGAGCCATGGCGTGCCACTGGCAGCGCCCGCCACCACAATGTCGCTGCGCTGGCAGCCCAACGCCTTCAGCATCACCCCGTGCGCCAGCTCGGGGCGGTTGTTTTGAGTGCTCAAATGGGCGGCCACCAGGTATTTCAGGCGACTGTGCGTTATGGCGCTGGCGATGTTGCCCGCTGCAACGTTGGACAGGTGGCCATAGCGGCCGCTGACCCGCCGCTTCAAAAATGACGGGTAGCTTGACTGGCTCAGCAGTTCGCTATCGTGGTTGCATTCAAGCAGCAATGCATCGCAGACTTGCAGATGTGCCATCACATGCGCCGTGGCATGGCCCAGATCGGTCAGAATGCCCAACTTCGCTGAACCATCGGTACAACTGAGCTGCAAGGGTTCTCGGGCATCGTGCGGAACGGTAAAGGGCGTCAGTTGCATGCCACCCAGGTCAATTGTTTCGCCGTCACGCGCAATGTGAAGCAAGCCCCCAAAGTTGGGTGACCCAATCGCGGCGTGAGTGCCACGGCTCATCCAGACCGGAATTCGCCAGCGCAAGCAGAGCGCAAGGACGCAACCGATATGGTCGGCATGTTCATGGGTGATGAATACGGCATGAATGTCGTCAGGCTGCAACCCGGCTGCAGCCAACCGGTACAGCAGGGGCTTGAGACCGAGCCCGCAATCAACCAGCAGCCGGAACGGCGGCGTGCCCATGACCTGAACCAGTGTGGCGTTACCCGAGCTGCCGCTGCCCAGACTCTTGAACCTTAACACTGGGCTGGGGCTTGTTCGCTGGGCTGCACACCCCGAGTCTATTTAAGGTCGTCGGCGATCACCTTCACAATGCGTTGGGCATTGGCTGACGATTCGGGTGCGCCATGCTCATTGAGGACGGATACGACGGAATTTTCGCCCTGGCTCTTGACCGCGATACGGTATTTCAATGGAGGTGGCGCGGAACTGGTGCTGCCAAACAGTTTGCTGAAGAAGCCCGGTTTGCTCGTGTCGGTGCCAGGCTCGACATAGCGCACAAAGTAGAGCCCCTGGCTGCGGTCGCGGTCTTCAACGGTAAAGCCGGTGCGGTCCAGCGACAGGCCAACCCGACGCCAAGCGCGGTCGAAGCCCTCGTCGATCTGCACAACCGGCAGGTTGTTGACCACGGCTGCACGAGATGTTGCGTGGGTGGCGCCAGCGGCTACGAGGGCTTTGGATTGCTCTTGGGCCACGCCCAGCTTGACCATCAGACGGCGCAGAAATTCGGCTTCCAGTTCCGGGTCGGACGGACGGGGTTGCCAGACGGTGCGGCCGTCAAGGCTGCCAGTGGAACCCTTGGTGCCGGCGGCAAAGACTTCCTCCATGCCGCGGTGGCTGATGTAGATCTCGGTGCCGCCATCGGACCTGCGTTCGAGGCGGGTGCGGAACTTGTCCCGCTCCGAGGTGGAATAGATAGAGTCGAACACTTTACCCAGCGTCTTGCGGATGAAGTCCTGTGGAATTTTGGCGCGGTTCTCGGCCCAGTCGGTTTCCATGATACCCAAGTTGGCTTGGTCAAGCGTCAGCAGAAAGCCGTTTTCCTGCCAGAACTCACGCACCGGTTCCCAGAGTTTGTCAGCAGGCTGGTTGACGACCAGCCAGCGCTCATTGCCATCACGTTCGATCCGCACGTCACCTACCGAAGCAGCCGCAACCGGCGAGGCTTGCGTGGGCTGGCCGACCTGATAGCTGCTGGCGGTCACTGCCGTGCCGGGCACGACGTAATGGCCTTCGCGGGTGAGCTGGGTCAAGTCGGGCGGGATATCCAGCGAAGGGGCTTTGCCACCATTTGATTTGTAGTCAACACGATCGCCCTCCATCTTGTCCTTGATGGAGGAGCAGCCCGTCAGCAGGCTGATGGCCAGTAGCGCAGACACGGCGGTGGCTTTGCGGGCCTTTGGCGCGAAGAGGGGATGTTTTGGCAGTTGCTTCACTTGGGTTCCCTTAAAAATCAGATCAGGCCGCAGATGGCCAAGGCGTTTTCCACGGCAGCTTCGTTCGATGTCTCAAGCGGCGTCATGGGCAGGCGCAGCGTGCTGCCGCAAAGACCCATCCGGGTCATTGCCCATTTAACAGGAATCGGGTTGGCTTCTATGAACAGGTTTTTGTGCAGGGGCAGCAGCTTGAACTGCAGTTCCATGGCACGCCTCGCGTCGCCCGCCACCGCGGCCACACACAATTCGTGCATGAGCCGGGGCGCGACGTTGGCCGTCACGCTGATGTTGCCTTGTCCGCCGCAAAGCATCAAGGCCACGGCGGTCGGGTCGTCGCCCGAATACACGGCAAACCCCTTGGGGACTTCCTTGATCAGCCACTGCGCGCGCTCGATGTTGCCGGTGGCTTCCTTGATGCCCACAATGCCGGGGACCTGGGTCAGGCGCAACACGGTGGCGTGTGCCATATCGGCCACGGAGCGGCCCGGCACGTTATACAAAATAGTCGGCAAATCACCCACCGCCTCGGCGATCGCCTTGAAATGCCGGTACTGGCCTTCCTGTGTGGGCTTGTTGTAGTAAGGGACCACCTGCAACTGGCAATCTGCGCCCACCTGTTTGGCGAACCTGGCAAGCTCGATCGCTTCAGAGGTCGAGTTGGCACCGCAGCCGGCCATGATGGGCACGCGCTTTTTGGTCTGCTCCACCGCGACGCGGATGATTTCGCAGTGCTCTTCAACGTTGACGGTAGGCGACTCACCGGTGGTGCCGACCACGCCGATGCAGTCGGTGCCTTCGGCGATGTGCCAGTCCACCAGTTTGCGCAGTGTGGGGTAGTCCACGCTGCCGTCTTCATGCATGGGTGTTGCCAGTGCAACGATGCTGCCAATAATGGTTTTCATGTCTTGGTTGTGAGGTTCGTGGCTGGGGTGTTGGCCTGGTTCAACAATCTGGAGAGCAGACCCGGATAGCCGAGACCTGCATTCTACCCAGAGCCTAAGGGAGTCTATATCGTGGCGGGCGAGTAGCTGCCTGGTTGGGGGATGCGGGCAAGCCCGTATGGTTTTCAGCTTCGCGGACGGCGGCAATGCGCTGGATGAAGCGTGGCGGCAGCCCCTTCGGATCCTCCTGAAAACCCTCTTCAAAAGCCACCACCCGCAAGCCACGGCATAGCTCAAGCAACTCTCCGGGACGCAGCAAAAAATCGGGCCGTGAGGGCTTGCCCACCGTCTCATTGCCTTGCGTAAAGGTTTCGTAAATCAGCACGCCACCCGGCGCCAGGCTGTTTAGCAGGGTGGGCATCAGTGGGCGCCACAGGTAGTTGGTGACGATCACCGCGTCGAACTGCCGGCCCGCAAACGGCCAGGGGCCCGTTTCAATGTCAGCCACCACGGCTTCGCAGACCTGCGCTAGAATTGCTATTGATTCAATAGCATCCTGCGACCGATCTACAAGGACGACGGGGTGATTTCGTTCGTAAAACCAGCGGGCGTGGCGGCCATATCCACAGGCAACATCCAGCACCACCCCCCGGTCTGCAACGAGGTGGGACCAGCGCTGCACCCAGGCGGAGGGCGGCTCCATGCCATGCAAGCGGCCTTCCTTGAATTCAGCTTCTTTCACCGTGGCCTCATTTCTTCATTGCGCGGCCAGTACCAAGGCCACGCCATCCCTATGCCGTCGGAGGAACCGGTAATTACTATTATTTTCATAGCTGCTTGCGCCCGTCCTGATTGGGCTGGAGGCCTAATAACCTTGTAAAAAACCTGGAAAGGCCTAAAAACAGCCCCAGAGCTGGTTCGCCAGTGTGAACAGAAAATCTGGCCGTGTGTAGAGGGCAAACACCGCCAGCGACGCGATGATCGCGATCGCCCACAAGGCAACTTTCCTGGCCAATTCAGGCTCCCTGCGGCAGTTTGCCGTGGCTGGCAAGGCCATCACGGGTGATGGGCGCTTCGCGTACCGGCAAATTCACCAGCGCCGCAAACACGCCCAGCGCAATCGCGATATACCAGACGATGTCGTAGCTGCCGGTGCGGTCATATAAATAGCCGCCCAGCCAGACGCCCATGAACGAGCCCATCTGGTGGCTGAAGAAAATGAAGCCACTCAGCATCGAGAGATGCTGGATGCCGAAGATTTGCGCCACCACGGCATTGGTGGGTGGAACGGTTGACAGCCACAGCAGGCCCATCAGGCTGGCAAAAATATAAACACTGGCCGGGCTCAGCGGTGCGGCTAGAAACACGGCGATGACGACTGCGCGTGAAAGATAAATCGTCGCCAGGATTTTCTTTTTGGCGATTCTCTGGCCCAGCGCGCCCGCGGTGTAGGTACCAAATACATTGAAAAGGCCAATCAGCGCCAGCGCGTAGCCGGCGACCTGGGGCGACATGCCCTTGTCCTTGAGGTAGCTCGGCATGTGTACACCAATGAATACCACCTGAAAGCCACAGACAAAGTAGCCCGCCATCAGTAGCTGAAAGCTCGGATATTTGAGGGCCTCGCGCAGCGCCTGGCCAATGGTCTGCTCGTGCCTGGCGGACGTCCCGCCGGCAAAGCCGCTTTCACGCAGGCCCAGCGCCAGCGGCATGATCAGCAACACGGCGGCGCTGAGCACCAGCAAGGCGGTCTTCCAGCCGAAGCTGCTGATCAGGAAACCTTCGGTGGGCACCATCAAAAACTGGCCAAACGAGCCCGCCGCTGCCGCCACGCCCATGGCCCACGAACGTCTGTCGGCCGAAATATTGCGGCCAATCACGCCGTAAATCACGGCATAGGTGGTGCCCGCTTGCGCGGCACCAATCAACACCCCGGCGGTCAGCGTGAACAACAGGCCCGTGGGCGACAGCGCCATGCCCATCAGGCCCAGCGCATACAGCAGGGCGCCGCCCACGATCACCCGCAAAGCGCCAAAGCGGTCGGCCACCATGCCCGCGAAAATGCCAAAAACACCCCAGGCCAGGTTCTGCACGGCAATCGCAAAGGCAAAGGTTTCGCGCGTCCAGCCCTGCGCCTGGGTGATGGGCTGCAGCCACAACCCGAAACCGTGGCGTATGCCCATGGACAGCGTCACAATCGCCGCGCCGCAGGCCAGCACTTGAAACATCGAAAGCATTTTTATGGAAGAGGAGGTGTTTGAACCCATGCGCAGACTGTAACGAAAATGTCCATGAGCCGTCGACGCCCGCGCAGATTGCGGGTCGACAGAAGGTCGGGCTTGTTTATTCCCTGCGTGAGGTTAACTGTGTATTTGTACAGTTGCTTTTGCGACCCGGACTACAATCATGGGATTCACCTGAACCCCCATGGCTGACAAACACCCCACTGAATATTCCGAAAGTTCGATCCGCGTGCTCAAGGGCCTGGAGCCCGTCAAGCAGCGACCGGGCATGTACACGCGCACTGAAAACCCTCTGCACCTGATCCAGGAAGTGATTGACAACTCGGCTGACGAAGCGCTGGCCGGGCACGGCAAGAAGCTCAAGGTCACGCTGCACATGGATGGCTCCGTGACCGTGGAAGACGACGGCCGGGGTATTCCGTTTGGCATGCATCCGGAAGAAAAAGCGTCAGTGCTTGAGCTGGTGTTCACCCGCCTGCATGCGGGCGGCAAGTTCGACAAGGGCAAGGGCGGCGCCTACAGTTTTTCGGGCGGCCTGCACGGGGTTGGCGTGAGCGTCACCAACGCACTGTCCAAGCGGCTCGAAGTCACCTCCTACCGTGAAGGCAAGGTCGCCAAACTGGTATTTTCCGGCGGCGATGTCATCGAAAAACTGGAGTTGCGCAAGAACGGCGAAGGCGACCGGAGGTCGGGCACCACGGTACGGGTCTGGCCGGACACCAGCTACTTTGAGTCTGCTGCTCTGCCCATGGGCGATTTGACGCATTTGCTGCGCAGCAAGGCGGTGCTGATGCCCGGTGTGTCCGTCACGCTGACCCATGAAAAAACGAAGGAAACACAAACCTGGGCCTACAAGGGCGGCTTGCGCGACTACCTGATGCAGACGCTGACGGGAGACCCGGTGATTCCGATGTTTGAAGGTGAAAGCTTTGCCGATGCCTCGCATGAAAGTTTTGCCGAAGGCGAGGGCGCCAGCTGGTGCGTGGCCTTTACCGAAGACGGCCAGCCGGTGCGCGAGAGCTACGTCAACCTGATCCCGACCAGCGCCGGTGGTACGCACGAGAGCGGGCTGCGCGATGGCCTGTTCAATGCGGTCAAGAGCTTTATCGAGCTGCATTCGCTGTTGCCCAAAGGTGTGAAGCTCTTGCCTGAAGATGTGTTTGCTCGCGCCAGCTACGTGCTCTCCGCCAAGGTGCTGGACCCGCAGTTTCAGGGCCAGATCAAGGAGCGCCTCAACTCGCGTGACGCCGTCCGGCTCGTGTCGAGCTGCGTGCGCCCGGCGCTGGAGTTGTGGCTTAACCAGCATGTCGAGTACGGCAAAAAACTGGCTGAACTTGCCATCAAGGCCGCTCAAACGCGCCAGAAGGCCGGCCAGAAAGTCGAAAAACGCAAGGGCTCGGGCGTCGCCGTGCTGCCCGGCAAGCTGACCGACTGCGAAAGCAAGGATCTGGCGTACAACGAGGTGTTTCTGGTTGAGGGCGACTCGGCCGGCGGCAGCGCCAAAATGGGCCGCGACAAGGAAAGCCAGGCGATTCTTCCGCTGCGCGGCAAGGTGCTCAATACCTGGGAGGTCGAGCGCGACCGCCTGTTTGCCAACACCGAGATTCACGATATCGCGGTCGCCATCGGGGTAGATCCGCACGGCCCGAATGACACGCCGGATTTGAGCGGTTTGCGCTATGGCAAGGTCTGCATTCTGAGCGACGCGGACGTGGATGGTTCGCACATCCAGGTGCTGCTGCTGACCCTGTTTTTCCGTCACTTTCCAAAATTGATAGCCGCCGGTCATGTGTACGTAGCCCGACCACCGCTGTTCCGGGTAGACGCGCCGGCCCGCGGCAAGAAACCGGCGTCCAAGGTCTATGCCCTTGATGAAGGCGAGTTGACCTCCATATTGGATAAATTGCGCAAAGATGGCGTGCGGGCAAGCGCCTGGAGCATCAGCCGCTTCAAGGGCCTGGGCGAAATGAGCGCGGAACAATTATGGGATACCACGCTCAATCCGGATACCCGCCGCCTGATGCCGGTGCAACTGGGCAACCAGGACTTTCAGCAAACCGAGAACCTGATCACCAAACTGATGGGAAAGGGCGAGGCTGCGGCGCGCCGCGAACTGATGGAGTTGCACGGCGATGCCGTGGAAATTGATATTTGATGAACCTTCCAAAAAAGTTTTTTTCGTTTCCGCCGCGGCCATCTCGTGACCGGTCTGCCCGTTGGCGCGCGTTGGTCTTGTCGCTGTTGGTCATGGGGCTCGCGGCCTTGCAGGCCACGCCGGCCCGGGCTGATGTCTGGGGCTATGTCGATGCACAGGGAGTGACCCACTTTTCGGCGACACAGCTGGACGAGCGCTATGGGCTTTTTTTTCGCCGGAGACGAAGTATTCACTGCCGGTAAAGTTGGCAACGCAGCAGGCGGCAGCACTTACCAGGCGACAGGCATGGCCACCGCATCACCCAAATTACTGGCTTACTTTGATGTGTCGCCCAGCTACAAGGCGGTCAAATACTTGCTGCGCGACGCTTCCCTGACACGTGGAATTGACTATGAACTGTTGCAGGCCCTGATTGCCACCGAGTCCGGATTCAATACCCAGGCGGTTTCACCCAAAGGGGCCATCGGCCTGATGCAATTGATTCCACCGACGGCTGAGCGTTACGGCGTGCGGGCCGACCGGAAGACCTCGATCCAGAAGAAGCTCACTGATCCCAAGACCAACATCCGGGCGGGTTCGAGCTATCTGAGTGATTTGATCAAGCTGTTTCCCGGGCAGCTTGAACTCGCTATTGCCGCCTACAACGCTGGTGAAGGAGCGGTTCAGCGCGCAGGCAACAAAATTCCGAACTACCCTGAAACCATCAATTACGTCAAAACCGTGATGCAGCTTTACAACCAGCTCAAGCCGCCCCGCATGACGGCGCCTCCTGGCGGTCGGGTGCGCATGGAAATGATGGGCGGAACTCGTGGCCAAAGCACGGGCTTGCCACCCCTTATCGCGTCCACCACATTGCCTGAGGGCAAGGCTGCGCTGGATTGACAGGCCATGGCGATCGAGTGGTAGCAATACTGGCGCGTTGACAAGTTGCGCTGCCCATCCAACCAGCGCTGATCACCATCTGCGCGTACCGGCAACGCACAAGTCGCCTAACCCAAAGCCAATACAACATGGACCTTTTTACGCCTGGCACCGAAGCCCAGATACCCGAACCTGCTGATCAGGACAGCCTCGCCGCCTATGCGCAGCGCGCCTACCTTGAATACGCGCTGAGCGTCGTCAAGGGCAGGGCGCTGCCCGATGTGTGCGACGGCCAAAAGCCGGTGCAGCGGCGCATTTTGTACAGCATGGCGCTCATGGGCCTGGGCTTTGGCGGCGCCAACGGAAACAGCGGTGCCAGACCGGTCAAAAGTGCCCGCGTGGTGGGTGATGTGCTGGGCCGTTTCCACCCCCATGGCGACCAGGCGGCTTATGACGCGCTGGTTCGCATGGCGCAAGACTTTTCACAGCGTTATCCGCTGATCGACGGGCAGGGCAACTTCGGCAGCCGTGACGGCGACGGCGCGGCGGCCATGCGCTACACCGAGGCGCGGCTGGCCCGCATCACCAGCCTGCTCATGGAGGAGATCGATGAGGGCACGGTGGACTTCGTGCCCAACTACGATGGATCGACCGAAGAGCCGCGGCAACTCCCGGCACGCCTGCCGTTCACGCTGCTCAACGGCGCCAGCGGCATTGCCGTGGGCTTGGCCACCGAAATCCCCAGCCACAACCTGCGTGAGGTGGCTGACGTCTGTGTCGCCCTGATCAAAACGCCCCAGCTCAGCGATGACGAGTTGTACACGCTGATCGCCGGGCCCGACTACCCGGGTGGTGGGCAGATTATTTCGAACGCAGCAGAAATTGCAGCGGCTTACAGCACTGGCCGAGGTTCGCTCAAGGTGCGGGCACGCTGGAAGATTGAAGACCTGGCGCGCGGCCAGTGGAAACTGGTGGTGCAGGAGCTGCCACCCGGTGTCAGCACCCAGAAGGTGCTTGAAGAGATTGAAGAGCTGACCAATCCAAAAATCAGGGCCGGTAAAAAGGCGCTCAGCCAGGACCAGGTGCAACTCAAGCAGACCGTGCTGGCCGTGCTGGACCTGGTGCGCGACGAATCCAGCAAGGATGCCGCCGTGCGCCTGGTGTTTGAGCCCAAGACCAGCAAGGTCGGGCAGTCCGAACTCATCAACACCTTGTTGGCGCACACCAGTCTGGAGAGTTCATCCTCCATCAATCTGACCATGGTGGGGCTGGATGGCAAGCCGACGCAAAAGTCCTTGCGGCAGATGCTGGTGGAGTGGATAGCGTTTCGCCAGACCACGGTGCAGCGGCGCTCGCAGCACCGTTTGGACAAGGTGCTGGACCGCATTCACATTCTTGAAGGGCGCCATTTGGTGCTGCTCAATATCGACGAAGTGATTGCCATCATCCGTCAGGCTGATGAACCCAAGGCCGCGCTGATGGAGCGATTCAAGCTCAGCGACCGGCAGGCCGAAGACATTTTAGAGATTCGCCTTCGCCAGCTGGCGCGGCTCGAAGCCATCAAGATTGAGCAGGAGCTTAAAACCCTGCGTGAAGAGCAGGGCAAGCTCGAAGAAATCCTGGGCAGCCCGACGGCGCTGCGCCGACTGCTGATCAAGGAAATTGAAGCGGACGCCAAGCAGTTTGCCGACCCGCGCCGTACGCTGATTCAGGCCGATAAAAAGGCCGTGCTGGAAGTCAAGGTGCTCGACGAACCGGTCACGGTCGTGGTGAGCGCCAAGGGCTGGGTTCGCGCCCGCACGGGTCACGGCCACGATTCCGTGAGCTTTGCCTTCAAGGCCGGCGACGGCTTGTACAGCACCTTTGAATGCCGCACAGTCGATACCTTGCTGGTGTTCGGCAGCAACGGCCGCGTGTACTCCGTGCCCGTGGCCGCACTGCCCGGCGCACGCGGCGACGGCCAGCCCGTCACGACGCTGATCGAGCTGGAGTCTGGCACGCAAGTGCTGCACTACTTTGCCGGGCCCGCCTCGGCCGCGCTGCTGCTGTCCAGTTCGGGGGGCTACGGTTTCCTGGCCACGGTGGAGAGCATGGTTTCGCGCAACAAGAGTGGCAAGGCCTTCATCAGCCTGGGCGAAGGCGAAACTGTGTGCCGTCCCTCGCATGCACAGGGCAGCACCGACGCGCAGCCCTTGCTGCCAGCCACGCATGTCGCCTGCGCCTCCACCGGCGGCCGCATCCTCACGTTTGAAATCAGCGAACTCAAGCAGATGGACAAGGGCGGGCGTGGCCTCATGCTCATCGACCTGGAGCCCAAGGACTCGCTGGCGGGCGCGGCGGCTTACACCCGCAGCGTGAAAATTGAAGGTATGGGGCGCGGCGGAAAAACGCGTGAAGAAACGCTCGAAATTCGGAGCCTGAACAATGCCAGAGCCGCCAGAGCTCGCAAAGGCAAGGCGGCTGACCTGGGTTTCAAGCCGACGGAGATTATGCGGGTTGAGTAATGGAAGGAAAATGCCTGTAGCCCCGAAATTATCACTGACGAGTGAAGAGCGAGCTGGATTGATAAAGTTGACTCGCTCCAAGCTCATCAGCGTGAGGCGGGTCCGGCATGCAGTCACCGTGCCAAGCAGCGCCAGATGGTTGACTGGCAATGCAACTTAAGTTTCGCCTAAGTATCTGTTCCCATACTTTGACGATCATGCAACAACACACCTTCTCAACGGGCAAATATGTACACTCGTTTGACGACCTTCAGCCAATGATGATACCGAACGCAACACTCCCGACGCTTGGCGCTGATAGATCGGAGGAGCACACGACGACAATCGTGAAGAATCGGGTACTACGCTATGTTTGCGTCACAAGCCGTGCACATGGTAGCAATCACTTCCGGCCAGGCTCATGACACCATCCAGATCCAATTCGCCCCCTCCGTCAGGAGCTGCCCAAGCCAGACCGCACCACTTCGGCGAGGACTGCATTCTCGTGCTGCAAGGCGGCGGTGCTCTGGGGGCCTACCAGGCTGGTGTGTTTGAGTCACTAAGCAAGGTCTATCGTGAACCAACCTGGGTGGCCGGCATTTCGATCGGGTCAATCAATGCAGCGCTGATCACTGGCAATCCGGCGCACTTACGGGTAGCAAAGCTACGCGAGTTTTGGGATATCGTCAGTTCATCACACCAGCCGCCTGCGCTCAGCAGCAGCGTCCGCGAGTCCTGGAACGAGGCCAGCGCCGCGCAAGGCATGCTGTTCGGCGTGCCAGGCTTTTTTTCGCCACGCTTCCCGCCCGCGCCATTCCAGCCGCGCGGCACGCTAGAGGCGATCAGCTACTACGACACTGCGCCACTGCAGCAGACGCTTGATCGGCTGGTCGATTTCGACTTGATCAACTCGGGGTCGGTGCGGCTGTCGGTCGGTGCTGTCAACGTGCGCACCGGCAACTTTGAGTATTTCGATTCGGACAAGCAGCGCATCGACGCGCGCCATATCATGGCCAGCGGGGCACTGCCGCCGGGCTTCGCGCCGGTCGAGATCGACGGCGAGCACTACTGGGACGGTGGGCTGGTCTCGAACACCCCGCTGCAGTATGTACTCGACCAGCCCGGCAAGCGGCACCGGGTCGTGTTCCAGGTTGACTTGTTTGCCGCGACGGGTGCATTGCCAACAACGCTTGCGGAAGTGACCGAGCGCGAGAAGGACATTCGTTTTTCCAGTCGAACCCGCCTGAACACCACCAATGAGCTCGACCGGCAGGTGATCGCGCAGGCTGCGCAGCGCCTGATTGCGAAGCTGCCGCCCGAGCTGCGCAACGATCCCGATGTGCACGCGTTGTCGCGTGTGCGGTCCGAGAGCGCGGTCGATGTGGTGCACCTGATCTACCGCAGCAAACACTACGAGAGCCAGTCGAAGGACTACGAATTTTCGCGCCTGTCGATGCAAGAACACTGGGACGCCGGGCGCGCCGACATGGCCCACACCTTGCACGACCCGCGCTGGATCCGCCATGAGCGCAGCGCCACTGGCGTGCATGTGTTCGACCTCACTGCCGATAAACCTTTCGCAACCTGACCCACTTCATGAACATCGACGATGTGAAACGCAACGCCTTCGCGATGCCGCTGACCAGCCCGGCATTTCCACCTGGTCCATACCGTTTCCTGAACCGCGAATTCCTGATCGTGACCTACCGCACCGACCTCGACGCATTGCGCGCCGTTGTGCCCGAGCCGCTACAGGTTACGGAACCAATCGTCAAGTACGAGTTCATCCGGATGCCCGATTCCACCGGCTTTGGCGACTACACCGAGTCAGGCCAGGTGATCCCGGTGACATTTGAGGGCCAGGCCGGCGGCTATGTGCACTCGATGTATCTCAATGACGAGGCGCCAATCGCCGCCGGGCGCGAACTGTGGGGCTTCCCGAAGAAGCTCGCGGCACCCTCGCTGACGGTCGAGCGAGACACGCTGCTGGGCACGCTCGATTACGGCCCGGTGCGCGTGGCGACCGCAACGATGGGCTACAAGCACTGCGCGCTCGATCCGGCTAGCGTGCTCGCGGGGATGCAGGCACCGAACTACCTGCTCAAGATCATCCCGCATGTGGACGGCAGCGCGCGCATTTGCGAGCTGGTGCGCTATTTTCTCCAGGATATAACTGTCAAGGGTGCCTGGACGGGCCCGGCCGCGATCGAACTGGCGCACCACGCGCTCGCACCGGTCGCGCAGTTGCCGGTGCTGGAGGTGCTCTCGAGTGCCCACATCCTCACCGACATGACACTTGGCTTGGGCACCGTGATCCACGACTACCTGGCCTGAACTCTCACCGCATCTCAACCCAACCCGAAGGAATTCCCATGAAGCTTCAAGACAAGGTCTGTATCGTGACTGGCGCGGCCAGCGGTATCGGCAAGGAAATTGCCCTCACTTACGCGCGTGAAGGTGGCAGGGTCGTCATTGCCGACCTGAATAAGGACGCGGCTCAGGCCATCGCCGATGAAATCACGACGGCGGGTGGTCGCGCGATGGCGGTGGCGATGGATGTGACCAGTGAAGACCAGGTCAATGCCGCTGTCGCGGAAGTGGTCGCGGCCTACGGTGGCGTCGATGTGCTGGTCAGCAACGCCGGCATCCAGATCGTGCATCCGATCGAGGAGTTCCCATTCGCCGACTGGAAAAAAATGCTCGCGATTCATCTCGATGGGGCGTTCCTCACCACCAAAGCCTGCATGCCGCACATGCAGGCTTCTGGCAGCGGCGGCAGCATCATCTATATGGGGTCGGTGCACTCGAAGGAAGCCTCGGTCCTTAAATCAGCCTATGTAACAGCCAAACATGGATTGATCGGGCTGTGCAAGACGGTTGCCAAAGAGGGTGGCAAACACGGCATCCGAGCCAACGTGATCTGCCCTGGATTTGTACGCACGCCGTTGGTCGAGAAGCAGATTCCCGAGCAGGCGAAGGCACTGGGCATCAGCGAGGACGACGTGGTCAAGAAAGTCATGCTCAAAGAGACCGTTGACGGTGAATTCACGACCGTGCAGGACGTGGCCGAGGTTGCGCTGCTGTTCGCCGGCTTCGGCTCGAACGCATTGACGGGTCAATCCCTGGTCGTCAGCCATGGCTGGTTCATGCAGTAGTCTGCACTATGGCGCGCTTGCTGGCCACTCAGTCGAGCGGCCAGTTTCTTATGTCGGCCGGACAAGGAAAGTCGCAGCTGGTACGCGCGCACAGTTTGAAAGCATGACTGCGCAGGAGGAGTTGTGCAGGCTATTTCTGTGGCGTCTGAATCGGGATCGCAATCGGCCAATTCCGGACGTTCTGCCAAACTTGTTGCACGGCAGGTGGCAGCTTGTCCATGTTCTTCAGGAACAGCGCAAGCGTCCATATCTCCTGGTCGCTCAGGGAGTACCCGAACGACGGCATGCCCGTCAGGCGGATACCGTGCTTGATTTTCCAAAACGAAACACCTTCCGGGTCGTCCTCAACGCCATCGGTCGCCATTTGCGGCGGCCTGGGATACAGGCCTTTCGCTATTGGCGATGACGATGCCGTACCCTTTGCGGACCCGTGGCAAACCGCGCAATTTTGCGCGAAAAGATGAGTCCCATTGAGGAGATTTTGTTCAGACAAGGTCACCGGATTTTGGCCTGTTGGAGCTTCACGGCGTAGCGTTGCGTCCAGGGAAGTACTGGCCATCCATAGCTCAATCTGACCCGGATCTGCATCGGCATTGGCTGGAATAAAACCACTTCGCACCAGCGAGTAAGCGCCAATCAGGGCAAGGACCAGCGCTAATGCGACTCCCAGAATTACATTTTTAAACATAAAACCTCAAGTCCCTATTCAAGGTTGATAAAAATGACTCCATCTTATGCTTTGGAACGGTGAAGCTGGAATGACGCCAGAATTTATTTCGTAACCCGATACATGCGTTGTAGAGAATTGCTGTGAGACATATTGTTCTTACCACCTGTCGCGGCGGTGTTTATTCAGCATTGCCTTGATCGCTCATACGGCCTCACCCTACCTCGGCAATCAACTCAATCTCCACACAAGCCCCCAGCGGAATTTGCGCCACGCCGAACGCACTGCGGGCGTGCTTGCCCGAGTCGCCAAATACTTCACCGAGCAATTCGCTGCAGCCATTGGTCACGAGGTGATGCTCGGTGAAGTCGGGGCTTGAATTGACCAAACTCATCACCTTGACGATGCGCTTGATCTTGTTCAGGTCGCCGACCGCTGCGTGCAGCGTGCCCATCAGGTCAATGGCAATGGCGCGTGTTGCGGCCTTGCCTTCTTCGATGGTGATGTTTTTCCCGAACTGGCCGACGATCACCTGGCCGTCTTTTTTGGCCAGATGGCCGCTCAGAAACACCAGCTTGCCGGTTTGCACGAAAGGCACGTAAGCCGCCGCCGGGGCAGTTACCGCGGGCAGGGTAATGCCCAGTGCCCGGAGCTTGTCATAGATGTTTTGGGCGTCGATACTCATGGGGAGGTCCTTGGGGGATGAATGATTGAATTCTTGAATATAACTGGGAACGGTTGATGGGTTTAACTGCCAAAGCGGGGTTGCAGACAGGCTCCATCAGCCCGGGGTTTGTTTTTTGCGGGTTCATCGCCGGGGTGGCGGTGCAATTGCAGCAGGCCAGCCTGTGGTCCGGCGCGTGGTATGCCGCGCTTGCGGCGCTGGGCGTTGTGCTGGCGGGCGTCTTGTATGGCGCAGCGGCAAAGACAAATCTGCGCGGCGCGGGCTGGGCGGTTTTGGTGTGCGCCGCAATGCTGGGCTTTGGCTTGACGGGCTGGCGCTCCAGCGCTTTTCAGGCCAGCACATTGAGCCCGGCTCTGGAAGGACGCGATATTGCGGTGACCGGCATGGTGCTGGCCATGCCGCAACCCGGCGAAGACGGCGTGCGGTTTCGGATGGGTGTCGAATCGGCCCGACTGAACGGGCAACCAGTAAACCTGCCACCGCAAATTTTGCTGGGCTGGTATGTGGGCTTTGGCGCGCGGGAGGCCAAAAGTTCGGCACTGGAAAGTGCCGAACCCGCTGAACTGGAACTGGCGATGCAGCGCCAGCCGAAAATCCTGCGAGCCGGTGAGCGCTGGGGCATGACGGTGCGGCTCAAGGCACCACACGGCAACAGCAATCCCCACGGTTTTGACTACGAGCTCTGGCTCTGGGAGCAGGGCCTGCAGGCCACCGGCTATGTGCGGGCCGGGCCGCATGATGCGCCACCCATCAAACTCTCCAGCAGTTGGTCGCATCCGGTGGAGCGCGCCCGCCAGTCGGTACGGGAAGCGATTTATGAGCGTGTTGATAGCCGGCAACTCGCCGGTGTGCTGGCCGCGTTGGTGGTGGGCGATCAAAACGCCATCGAGCGCGCCGACTGGGATGTTTTTCGCACCACCGGCGTGGCCCACCTGATGAGCATTTCGGGCCTGCACATCACCATGTTTGCGTGGCTTGCGTCTTTGCTGCTCAGCAGCCTGTGGCGGCGCTCTGCCAAACTGACACCCCGGTTCTGCCTGGCGCTGCCAGCGAGCAGCGCCGGGGCTCTGGGTGGGCTCTTTCTGGCCGCCCTGTATGCGCTGTTTTCGGGCTGGGGCGTGCCCGCTCAGCGCACCATCTGGATGCTGGCCACAGTGGTGCTGCTGCGGCAAAGCGGCAAGCAGTGGCCCTGGCTGCAGACCTGGTTGCTGGCCATGGCCGTGGTGGTGGCGCTGGACCCTTGGGCGCTGATGCAGGCCGGGTTCTGGCTGTCGTTTGTGGCGGTGGGAGTGTTGTTTGCTACAGACTCAGGAGCGTATGGCGCTCGCCAGGAAAGAGCCGAAGGAAGATTTCATTTGGATAACTCAGTGGTAGCCATCGAACGCAGCGAAGGGCCGCCCAGAGCAAGTTCAGCCCCCTCGGGGGGCAGCGCAGTACGCGCAGCGGCAAGCGTGGGGGCGATGTTTCGCGAGCAATGGGTGGTCACACTGGCGCTCACGCCTTTGTCACTGCTGCTGTTCAACCAGGTTTCGCTGGTCGGTTTGCTGGCCAATGCGGTGGCCATTCCCTGGGTCACTCTGCTTGTGACGCCGCTGGCCATGCTGGGTGTGTTGTGGCCACCGCTGTGGGACGTGGCTGCATGGGCGGTGGGCTTGCTGGTGGGCTATTTGCAGTGGCTGGCCAGTTGGCCGCTGGCTTCCCTCAGCGTGGCCGCCGCGCCGCTGTGGTGCGCCGCAACTGGTGTGCTGGGCGGCGGTTTACTGGCCTTGCGGCTGCCGTGGCACTGGCGCGCGCTGGGCCTTCCCCTGCTGCTGCCGGTCTTGCTGTGGCAAGCCGTGCGCTTGCCGCCAGGGCAGTTTGAGCTGCTGGCAGCTGACGTCGGACAGGGCAACGCGGTGCTGGTGCGCACGGCCAGCCATGCACTGCTGTATGACGCCGGCCCGCAGTTTTCGCGCGAAAGCGATGCCGGGAGCCGTGTGCTGGTGCCGCTGCTGCGCGCATTGGGCGAGAAGGTGGACATGCTGGTGCTCAGCCACCGCGACAGCGACCACATTGGCGGTGCTCCCGCCGTGCTGGCCATGCAGCCGCAGGCCGGCTTGCTCAGCTCAATTGAAGACAGCCATGAACTGCAGGCGCTGCGCAAGGCCACCCGCTGCGTGGCGGGCCAGCGCTGGGAGTGGGACGCGGTGACTTTTGAAGTGTTGCACCCGGCCGCCGCCGATTACGAGATGAAGAACAAATCAAACGCCATGAGCTGCGTGCTGCGTGTCTCCAACGGCAGCCAGACCGCGCTGCTGGTGGGCGATCTTGAGTCCCCGCAAGAGTTCCGGCTGGTGGCGGACACCAACCCGGCCCGCTTGAAAGCTGATTTTTTGCTCATGCCGCACCATGGCAGCAAAACCTCGTCGAGCGCGCCGTTTCTGGACGCGGTGCAGCCTAAACTGGCGCTGGCGCAGGCAGGTTACCGCAACCGCTTTGGCCACCCGGTCGAATCGGTGTTGGCGCGCTACCGGGAGCGCGGCATCCGGCTGATCAAGTCGCCGCAGTGTGGGGCCGCTACCTGGCAGAGCCTCAAACCCGGCAACGTCACCTGTCAGCGGCAAGAGGGCTTGCGTTACTGGCATCATGTGATAGAAATTGATAAATAGTGCTAATGCACCGGCTTGGCGCATAACTTGCTAAGGTTCCCTAGTACATTTAACTCACGCGCTACAGCCACCCTGCCGGAGATCAAGCCCATGAGCCGCCCGATGTTTGATGAGATGAATGCCACGGCATCCAGCATCCGTGAGCACTACCAGGTCTACCAGCGCTGGCTGGCCAGGCAGCCAGCCGAGGTGATGCAAGCGCGCCGTGCTGAAGCGGAAATGATTTTTCGCCGGGTCGGCATTACCTTCTCCGTGTATGGCGCCAAGGATGAGAGCACAGAAGACGGTGGCATCGAGCGGCTGATCCCGTTTGACCTGATTCCGCGCATCATTCCGGCGCATGAATGGGCCAGTATGGAGCGTGGGCTGGTGCAGCGCGTCACGGCGCTCAACCGCTTCATTCACGACGTCTATCACGGCCAGGAGATCATCAAGGCAGGCGTGATCCCGTCCGAGCAGATTTTCCAGAACGCACAGTTTCGCCCCGAGATGATGGGCGTGCAGGTGCCAGGCAATATTTACTCTCACATCAGCGGCATTGACATCGTGCGCGCGCCCAATGCGCAGGGCGAGGGTGAATACTACGTGCTGGAAGACAACCTGCGCGTGCCCAGTGGCGTGAGCTACATGCTGGAAAACCGCAAGATGATGATGAGGCTGTTCCCCGAACTCTTCAGCCAGAATCGCGTGGCCGCGGTGGCGCACTACCCTGATTTGCTGCTCGAAACCCTACGCGCCATGGCGCCGCCCGCCGCAGTCCAGCCCACCGTGGTGGTGCTCACGCCCGGCATGTACAACTCGGCGTATTTCGAACACGCCTTTCTGGCGCAGCAAATGGGCATTGAACTGGTCGAGGGTCAGGACCTGTTCGTCAATGACAACTTTGTGTATATGCGCACCACCCGCGGCCCCAGACGCGTCGATGTGATTTATCGCCGGGTCGATGACGACTTTCTCGACCCGCTGGCGTTTCGTCCCACCTCCACGCTGGGTTGTGCCGGGCTGCTCAATGTGTACCGCAGCGGCAATGTTTCGCTGTGCAATGCCATTGGCACCGGCGTGGCCGATGACAAGTCGATTTACCCCTATGTACCCAAGATGATCGAGTTTTACCTCGGCGAAAAACCTATCCTCAAAAACGTGCCGACTTATATGTGCCGCAATGCCGAAGACCTGCAGTACACCCTGGCCAATCTGAAAGACCTGGTGGTCAAGGAAGTGCATGGCTCGGGCGGCTACGGCATGCTGGTGGGCCCGGCCTCGACCACTGCAGAGATTGACGAGTTCCGGCGTGCGCTGCTGGCCAATCCATCAGGCTACATTGCCCAGCCCACGCTGAGCCTCTCGACCTGCCCGACCTATGTGGAGAGCGGCATTGCGCCGCGCCACATTGACCTGCGGCCCTTCGTGCTTTCGGCCAAGGAAGTGCAGATGGTGCCCGGCGGCCTGACGCGGGTGGCGCTGAAAGAAGGCTCGCTGGTCGTCAATTCATCGCAGGGTGGCGGCACCAAGGACACCTGGGTTTTGCAGGGAGACCCCGCAGTGCCCATGTCGGCGCCGTTGCAATCGTAGTCAAAGACCAGAGGAATTTCATCATGCTATCTCGCACCGCTGATCACCTTTTCTGGATGTCGCGCTATATGGAGCGCGCCGAAAACACCGCCCGGATGCTGGATGTGAACTACCAGACATCGCTGCTGCCGCAATCGTCTGCGGTGGCGCAGCTGGGCTGGCTGGGGCTGCTTAGCATCAGTGAACTCAAGCAGGATTACGCCGGGAAGCATGGTGACGGCATCAATCCCCGCGACGTGATGGACTTCATGGTGCGCAATGAAAAAAATTCATCCAGCATCATCTCGTGTCTGCGCAACGCCCGAGAAAACGCCCGCGCCGTGCGGGGCACGCTGACCACTGAAGTGTGGGAAACGCAAAATCAGACCTATCTGGAAGCAGTTCGCATGTTGCGCCAGGGCGATTTCGAGCGCGACCCGAGCCAGTTCTTTGAATGGGTCAAGTTCCGCTCGCACCTGTCGCGCGGCGTCACGCTCGGCACCATGCTGCAAGATGAAGCGTTTCACTTTCTGCGCTTGGGCACCTTTCTGGAGCGTGCCGACAACACCGCCCGGCTGGTGGACGTGAAGTTTCATGCCGTGCCAGGCGACTATCTGGGGACCGTCAGCGAGAAAGATCAGGAATACGATTTTTACCACTGGAGCGCCATTTTGCGCAGCGTCTCGGGCTTTGAGGTGTACCGCAAGGTGTATCGCGACGTCATCAAACCCGAGCGCGTGGCCGAGTTGCTGATTTTGCGGGCCGACATGCCGCGCTCGCTGCTGGCTTGCCTGAACGAGGTCATGAGCAACCTCGCCCGCGTGACCAGCAACGCGCAAAGCGAAACCCAGCGCCGGGCCGGCAAATTGCGCACCGATCTGCAGTACGCCCGGATCGATGAAATTCTGGCGACCGGTCTGCACGCCTATCTGACCCAGTTCCTGGACCGGGTCAATGAGCTGGGCGTGCACATCAGCCGCGAGTTTCTGGTTCCGGCAACCCATTGAACACTGCATCGTTAAAGACAAGCCGCAGCGGGTGCCGCCCATGAAGCTGCATGTTCGGCACACCACGCATTACCGCTATACCGAGCCGCTGCGCTACGCGCTGCAAACGCTCTGGCTCACGCCGCAGTCCGGCCCGGCGCAAACGGTGCATTTCTGGAGCCTGGGCGTGCCCGGAGAACTCTTTGCCCAGCGCGACGCCTTTGGCAACAGCATTCACTCCTACAGCCTTGTCAGCCAGCCCGCTGACAACGTGCGCTGGAGCCTGGTCAACGCGGCCGGCCAAGTCGAAACCCTCGGCGTGGCCGAATTCACCGATGCCGCTGCGTTGCCGCACCCTGATTTCTTTTTGCGCGCTACGCAGCTGGCGCAGCCAAGCCCGCAACTGGCTGATTTTGGCCGCCGTTTTGTGCGCCCTTCAGGGACTCCTGGGACGGCCGATTTGAACATGCTTTTGGCTCTCAGCCAAAGCGTAATGGATGCAGTAAGTTATAAAAAAAATAGCACAAACGTCACCACCACGGCGCTGCAGGCGTTTGAAGCAGGTGCCGGCGTGTGCCAGGACCAGGCTCATGTGATGGTGGCGATCTGTCGCAGTCTGGGCATACCGGCGCGCTATGTGAGCGGCTACTTTTACGCCGCCAGCGAACCCGATCTGGCCAGCCATGCCTGGGTAGATGTGTGCCTGGATGTAGCCACCCGGCGCTGGGTCAGCATTGACGTGACTCATAGCTGCCTGATCGACGAGCGCCATGTGCGGCTGGCCATGGGCACCGATTACAACTCATGCCCGCCCATCAAGGGCGTGCGGCAGGGCGGCGGCGAGGAATCCATGACCGTGAACATTACGATTGAGCCGGTTTGAATGGGCTGGGCTTGGTGCCGGTTGAGTTGGGTACCCGGAACTGAATTTGGTCGTCAATTTATCGGGCTGAAAAGCAGTCCTCGGGCCTTGTCACCCGGGGGGGCTGATGTACGGTCGCTCTGAATACGGCGTGCCATTGGCCAAGATGAGCGACTGCGCTTTTTTTCTGCACATCCTTGTTTACAGAAAATCTTAATAAAAAGCCAGCGAGTTCGCCCACACAACGCTCGCCTGAGTGGTTCCAGGGTTGGTGAAACGGTGCGCGAGCGAACTGCTGAAACGGAACGAATCGCCTTCGTACAAGACGACGATGCGGCCGTCGACAGTGAGTTCTAACGTGCCGGTGAGCACGAGTCCGCCTTCTTCGCCGCGGTGCGTGTAAGTCTCCGGTCCAGATTGTCCACCCGGTCGGATCGACACGAGGTAGATCTGCATCTCGCCTCCCAAATCAGGCGAAAGGAGTTCCTTCGTCACGCCGTAAGGCCCAAGATCAAGACGCCGGCGTGAGCCTCGCCGGACAACCAGGCCCTTTTCAGCCGGACTCTCCAACGGACCACTGTCAAAGAGCCAACTCAACGGGACCCCCAAAGCGGTGCAGATCTGCGTCATCGATTTCAAGGAGGGTGACGAGAGGCCGCGCTCGATTTGGCTGAGCAAGCCAACTGACAGCCCCGACTGTTGCGACAGTTCAGTCAAGGTAAGGCCCTTGATACGTCGTCGCTGCCGCACCTGGATGCCCAGCCCCTTTTTTTGTGCGTCTGCAGACGCCGTAGTTTGCTTCTTCATTTCAAATATTCCTTGCCCCTTTCACGTCAACAGATCACGGGTGAACCTCTATTGACATCAAAACATCCCGTCTGTAGTATGAAATAAATAACGTATATTTTCAATATAAATGAAAATATAGGACCACATTTAACTTGGAGTCAGCATGTCCCAGCCAAACTGTTCGTCACTTTGGGCGAGTACCGCAGCACCTGACATTGAAGCAACCGCGCTTCAGGAGACAGTGCCGGCTGATGTAGTTATTGTCGGCGCAGGGTTCACCGGTTGTGCCGCTGCGCTGGCAATGGCACAGCGCGGTGCCCGGGTCCGACTTCTCGAAGCGAACGTTGTCGGGTGGGGTGCCTCGGGCCGAACCGGCGGACAGGTGATACCGGGTTTGAAATTCGGATCCGGACGAGATCGAGGCCATGTTTGGGCCCGACCTCGGTCCACGCATGGTGAATGCGGTCGGTAGCGTCGGAGACGAAGTTTTCGGCTTGATTGAGCGACACGCAATTTCATGCGACGCACAACGCAAGGGCTGGCTTCAGCCGGCATTCTCAACACGTTCCCTGAATTTGGCCATGCGGCGTTGTGAGAGTTGGCAGCGACGAGGTGCCGATGTAGCGCCGGTTGATCGATCAGAAATGGCACGATTGCTTGGCACCGACCATTACCTTGGTGGATGGGAAGACCGTCGCGCCGGTCATGTGCAGCCGATGTCCTATGTGCGCGGACTTGCTGGGGCTGCGCAGCGGGCCGGAGCCGTGATTCACATCGACTCACCTGCCCTCTCACTCACTCGTCAGGGTGCGAAGTGGCGGGTGTCTACCCCCCAAGGGGCAGTCGACGCTGATCAGGTGCTGCTCGCGACCAACGGCTACACCGATGGACTTTGGCCGGGGCTTGCAAGAACGGTTGTCCCGATGATGAGCTATCAAGCAGCCACCATCCCGATTTCGGAAGACTTGGGAAAGAGTATTTTGCCTGAAGGACATGCCGCATCAGACACGCGTCGGTTGTTGTGGTACTTCCGTCGTGACGCTTACGGGCGACTCATCGTGGGCGGACGCGCACCCTACCGCGAAGACCTTGGTCCGGCCGATGCCGACTATGTCCGTGATGCGGTGAACCGGTTGTATCCGCAACTCAAGAGCACGCCCTTTGAGTTCCATTGGGCTGGCCGTGTGGCTATGACACAGGACCATATTCCGCACCTGAACCGACTTGACAACGGGCTTTGGGCGGCCCTCGGCTATAACGGCCGAGGCGTGGGCATGGCTACGCTCTTTGGGCGATATTTGGCCGATCTCGCCTCGGGCGTGCCGGCACAGGACATCCCCTTCCCGGTGACCTCGATGCGCCCCATCCAGGGCTACCCCTTTACCCGCCTGGTCGCCCGCGCGCTCGTAAGCTACTACCGTATTCGAGATCAGCTCGAAGCGGCCTAGATCCTGGTAACCATTCCCGCTACTCCCTGCTTCACCCCCTGAAAGTAAACATCATGTCAAGACTCCTGCGCCTGTTCACCTTGTGCCTTGTTTTTGTGGGATCGCTCGCCAGCGCCCAAGCGCCTCTTCGCGTCGGCTCGACGCCGTCCGGAATTCCGTTCACCTTTCTCGACACCAAAACGAACAAGATATCTGGCGTCATGGTCGATTTGATCAATGAAATCGGCAAGGACCAGGGCATCGCCGTGGAGATCAACGCGATGGCATGGGGCTCGCTCATCGCAGCTCTCCAGGGCAACAAGATTGACGTCATAGCCGCGGCCATGTACATCACGCCGCCGCGCCAGGAGGTGGTCGACTTCAGCGATCCGATCTACACCTATGGAGAGGGCCTGTTTGTGGCCGCGAGTGACGCCAAGGACTATAAAACCTATGAGGATCTGAAGGGCGAAGTCGTGGGAGTTCAGATTGGCACGGCCTACGTCAAACCCCTGCAGGCATCGGGCCTGTTCAAAGAGGTCAAGGTTTACGACTCGATTTCCGACATCATGCGCGACGTCAACCTGGGCCGGATCAAGGCCGGCTTCGGCGACTATCCGATCGTGGCTTATCAGTTGGGTCAAGGCGCCTTCCCTGAAACGCGTCTGGTCAAGGGTTACAAGTCGGTGTGGGTCGGCAGCGTTGGCATAGCAGTGCGCAAGGGCGACAAGGCAACGATCGACAAGATCAACGCCGCACTGCGCAAGTTCAAGGCTGACGGCACCATCGATCGTATCCTCGCCCGCTGGAATCTGAAATAACTTATTTGAGCTAGAGGCAAATGGCTGCGTTCGCATTAAAAGACTTGATCGAATTCGCGCCCATATTGGCGCAGGGCGCAGTTGTGACCGTCGAGGTCTTTGCCTGCGGTCTGATCGTGGCCACGTTGCTCGGATTGGTCTGGGCACTAATGCGGGTTTCAGGAGTGCAGGCTCTGGCCGTATTCTCGAAGGGATTGATCAACACCATTCGAGGCATCCCGATCCTGGTGCAGCTGTTTTTTATCTACTTCGTGCTTCCCGACGTCGGCATCCAGTTGAGCGCATTTCAGGCCGGTTTCATCGGACTAGGGTTCGCCTATTCCTGCTATATGGCTGAGGTCTTTCGCGGCGGGATCGAAGCGGTCGATCCTGGACAAGTCGAGGCCGCGAAATCGCTTGGTATGGGTCGGGCAATGACAATGTGGCGCGTGGTACTGCCGCAGGCATTCAAGGTTGCGCTGCCACCCTACGGCAACACCTGCATCATGCTCATCAAGGACACCTCGCAAGCCTCAATCATCACCGTGACTGAGTTGACCTTTCAAAGCAAGGTCATCGCAGCGTCGACGTTCAAGAATGCCGAAGTTTTTACCTTGGTCGCATTGTTCTACTTGCTACTGTGCATCCCGCTGATCATGATTGTCGGTCGGCTTGAGAAGAGGTTTGGACGCTGATGATATCGATACGCAACATACGCAAGTCTTTCGGAAGCAATCTCGTGCTCGACGATATATCGCTGGATGTCAGCCAAGGCGAGGTTGTCTGTGTCATTGGGGCTTCGGGATCGGGAAAGTCAACGCTATTGCGTTGTGTTAACGGTCTGGAGACCTACGATGCAGGCGACATCACGGTCGACGGCCAGCGCGTCGATCACGTCGGCCACCAGATGGTCGCGATTCGCGAGAAGGTTGCGATGGTCTTTCAGCGGTTCAACCTGTTTCCACACCGAACCGCTTTGGAAAACGTGATGGAAGGCCCGATCTACGTCAAACGCGAGTCGCGGGATTCCGCCACTCGTAACGCGCGTGCGCTGCTCGCCCAAGTGGGATTGGCCGGCAAAGAAGACGCTTACCCAGCCAGCCTTTCAGGAGGCCAGCAGCAGCGGGTCGCCATCGCCCGCGCATTGGCGATGCAGCCGCGCGCGATCCTCTTTGATGAGCCAACTTCGGCACTCGACCCAGAGCTCGTTGGTGAAGTATTGTCGGTCATGCGGGCGCTGGCCAATCAGGGCATGACGATGATGGTGGTCACCCATGAAATGGGCTTTGCACGCGAGGTTGCGGACCGCGTTATCTTCATCGATCGGGGTCACATTGTGGAGCAGGGGCCAGCACGCACTGTCCTGGCTGCGCCCCAGCACGAGCGAACACAGGATTTTCTGCGGCGCGTGACCCATCCGATGTAGCAACAGCAGGACAGTGAGCCTACATCAGCGCCAAACCCGGAACTGATCAATGAAGTTATCGAGGTGATTGCGTCCTTGGCAAGAGACGACGTGACGATGATGGTGGTTACACATGAGACGGGTTTTGCGCGCAAGGTCTCCTTGATGCACCAAGCCCGGCTCGTCTTCAGGTTGAGCTGGTTCAAGGCCCGAAACGAGACGGCTTCAGCGCTACGGCCATCGGGATACTTTCTCAACCACGCCCATTTGCTGCCCGCCAATGGCGACGAGCCCGCTTGGGACAAGCTGCGGTGCTCCTGTTTTCTGACAGCATCTACCGCCTCGCCGAGGTACTTGGAGATATGAAACTTGTCATGCACAATATCTGCCTGCGGCATGCATTGCCTGGCTGCACTCATGTACGCCGGCCACATATCCATGGCCACCGCCTTGACCGACATGCGTTGCGCCGGAGTAAGCGTTTCCAGCAAGCTCACGGCCGCCCCCAGTTTCCTCTCGGGAACCAGGTCCAGCACCCGCGAGCGGTCAATGTCGGTCAGGATGCTGGCGTAGGTGTGGCCCTTCTCCGAACTCTTTTCATCGATGCCAAGGTACGAAATCTCTTCCTCGATACGCCGCAGCATGCCTCGCTCTACGGCGCTGACCATGATGGCGTTGACCGTGCTCCAGGACAGTCGTGTAAGCGTACATACGGCTTGCGTGGTGGGACAGGCCTCAAGCAGTTTGATAACAAACGCAGCCATCAAGGTGGTGACCCGGCTGTAGCGCTCCGCCCAGGGTACCGTCAACTCCTCGACAGAGCCGTCACTGTATTTGAGCTGGGGAATACGTGCCTTGATGACCGTCTCAAACTGGCATGTATCAAGGTGACGCCACTGGCGCTCGCTCCAGCCATTGATGTGAGCCCTCTTGGTCGCATCAGTGGGGTCAGCCCATACCTGGCCCTTCTTCAAAACGACTTCGACCACCACCCGCTGGTCTGCCAAAGAAAGGTCAACCTTCTTGACCGACCAGGGTGCCTTCAGTCCAAGAAGCTGCTCATACAGCGTGGTGTCTTTCATGTTCAAGCAGGTAATTTTGAATCACTGGATTGTCCCGCAGCGAGCAAAAAATCACAGTGAAATTGATGAAGAATCCCATGATTCACAAGGTCGCAGGTGAAGTACAGCTTGAACGCTCGATTGCGGTGATCGGGGCCGGGATTGTAGGTGTCGCTGTAGCGCTCGCCCTTACGTCCGACGGCCACAAAGTAACAATAATCGATCATTCCGAGGTCGGCGCAGGAACAAGCTATGGAAATGCCGGTGGAATTGTGACCGGGGCGGTCACCCCAATTGCCACGCCGGGTGTCATTCGCTCAATGCCGTCGTGAGGTACACAAAGCCTTTGGCCATGGGAATGTAGGTCGTGTCCAGCGCCCAGACCTGGTTGGCGCGCACGATCGCCAACTTGCGCAGCAGATAGGGGTAGATCTTGTTGCCAGGAGCCGCCTTGCTGGTGCCGGGTTGCGGTGCCAGCGGTTCGATGCCCATGCGGTGCATGAGGGTGCCGACGTGGCGTCACCCAACGTGGATACCCTCACGTTTCACCCTATTTCCGGCAGTTG
>DHWX01000134.1 GCA_002413395.1 Polaromonas sp. UBA5171
TAAGCCCGACAGGCTGCTAGGGGTTCTGGACTGCTCAGACTCACTTTTTAGTCCAGGGTGCGGGACGAGAAAAAAGCCGAGTCAGTCCTTCGTTTTCTTGCTCTGGCTGGTCTAGTAAATCAATCAGGGCTTGGTACTGACTGCCCGTGACCATGAACAACCGCTGATCCAGCAAGGTCTGTTCGGCGGCTAGGCAGGCGCTATCGAGGATGTAATCCGTCAGCGATTTGTGTGCGACTTGCGCAGCACGGCGCAACACCGCCTCTTGCTCTATCGTGGCGCGTAGCCCAAGCCGCGCGGAACGGGCCGTGGGTGAAAGTGTAGCAGCGGTCATCATTAGCCCTCAATTTGTTAGCTCAATGACGCTATGTTAGTATATTTGACTCACGTCATCTACCTTTATGAGCGCTCAGGCGGTGAGGTGACCGTGGTCATCAACACTCGCAATCCAAAACCGCGCCACTTACTCCTGAATTGATAGCTTCTTACACACATTCCACGGGCATCAAAGCCCGATTTTCCTCCAAAACCCAAGCTCTGCCAGATGAGATCCACCTTGGCCGTGACCTCGGGCGTCATCTGCATGGTGCGGCCCCAACACATTAAAGGCGCCAAACGCAGGGTTATGCAAAATAAAGTTATCAAACTTTCATTGGTCCGCTTTTCAGGCAACATGAACTTTGTTAGCAAACACTCACGCCAAATCGATTGGGGGGAAATCGAGCTTCCTGAGTTTGCCTGTGATTTATTTACCGCCAATTGGAAGTTCAAAAATGACAGCTTGAAGGTGAACCGACAGCTGAGGATTTCCCAACGGATCAATGTTGTTATTTGCAAATTGGAATGGCTCATCTCGATTCCTTCGTACCGCGTTCTCGCCCCCCCCTTGTTCGAATTGGGCGCTTCATTGCTGTGCCAACTCGGAAACCACCGCGTCGGTAAGCAGCGCGTTGAGAGATAGCACCGAGTCGGCGACGAACATCCCATTTGCCAACGCGAGGATCTCGGCTGCTTTCGGCAGCCCCACAGCGGCCGAGGCTAGGGACAGGAACTTGCGCTCGATATCGGTGTGCGACATCGGGTTCTCCGGCATGCCGCGCGAGTACTCGATGCTTTTGCTCAGCATCTGACCTTGGCGTGTGATCAGCGTAACCCGTCCGCCGTAAATCTCGGGATAGGCACGGTCGATATCTAGGTCAACTTCGATTTCCACCTTGCGCGCCAACGCCACCACGCGCGGCTCGACAATGCGCTCGGACGTGAACTGCTCAAGGTAAGCCTGGCCGTCGAACATCGCCACGGCGATGTTGTAGCGCAGGCTCATCTGGGCATTGAGCACCGAGTCGGCGTGGTAGTCAAATCCGGTCTGGGTCTGCACCACGCTCGGGATACCCGCGACCACGCGCTCTACATCATTCACCATGAGCCGGTGCTCGCTCATCAGCGCGATCGCCGCATCGACGCAGGCGTGGTTGCTGCCGCAGCATGCGTGCGGTTTGAAGCAGGTCGCGTCGGTATGCCACAGACTGCCCAGGCCCTCGATGATCCGACCCGGCCGCGGCGTGTCGGACATGGTGAACAGGAAACCGCCATCTTCGGCCTCAAGGATGAAGCGCGGCCCTTCAAAGCCGCGCGCGGCCAAAAGCGCGGCAGTCACGCCGTCCTGTGCAGCGCGGCCCGGGTGCATGCGTTTGCTCATCGAGCCGTCGGCGGTAAAGGCCCAGACGCCGGCCGATTGCGTGCCCGCCAGGCCGAGCGCGCTCGCTGTGGTGGCCGCATCGAGCCCGAGGATCACGCTGGCCGTGGCCGCCGCGGCGAAGGTGCCGCAGGTACCGGTCAGATGCCAGCCACGCATGCGTGCGCGACCCGGATTAGCGGCCTGGCTTACACGGTTCATGGTTTCGTAACCGGCGGCCATCGCGGCAAGAATCACCCGGCCCGAGACCTTCTGGCGCTCGCCCAGCGCCAGCGCCACCGGCACCACAACCGCCCCCGGGTGAATCTTGGCACGACTGTGGTCGTCGAAATCAAAGCTGTGGATCGCAGTCCCGCTGGACAGCACGCTGTTGCCCACACTGATGCGCTGCTGCCCGCCCCACAGGCCGGCTTCGGCTGGACCGCCTTGTTCAGCCGCGTACGCGCGCATGATGCGGCCCCAGCGCGTTGTCAAGCCATAGAGCCCGCAGCCTAGCGCGTCTACCAAGGCCTTGCCCAGGATGGCCTCGGTGGCCTTTGGCACGGACTCGGCGCGCATCGATGCGATGAAACCCGCTAGCTCCTGCGTGATGCCGCGGTGCTCGCGTGCCAGCGCCTTCCAGGTTTTCAAGTCGTCCATCGCAGCGTCCTTTCTTCTTAGTCGACCCGCGCGCCGGAGTCCTTGGCCACCTTGCCCCAGCGCACGGTCTCCTCGCGCATGAAGACGGCAAAGGCTTCGGGTGATGGATGGGTCATCGGCTCGACGCCGACCTTAAGCAGGGCCTCTTTGACCTCGGACGCATTGGCGGCCTTCACCAGTGCCGCATGCAGCTTGTCGACCACGGGTCTGGGCGTCTTGGCTGGCGCCATCACCGCGAACCACCCAGAGGTAGTAATCCATCGGCATCGCACATCGTGCGGGTCGCCGCCGACGAAATGGGCCGGCCGCGCGTTGCGTACTTGAGCGCAACCACCTCGTAGTTCGGCAGCTCTGCGATGGCACCCATGGCGTTAGCGCGCGTCGGCCATGGCCGTGAGCTGCATCAGCTGGCCTACGTTGGGGCAGTCTTCGATGGACTGCACCAACGCCGCAATCTCGTCGGCTCGCCCCGCGCCCAGCACCGGATGCACCAGACTGTCGAATTTGGCGCGCAACTCCTCATCGCTCATCGGGTTCTGGATTGAGCCCTTGGGGTAGTCGACCAGGGCCACGTGGATGGTTCCGTCGTCCATCGTCATCGTCATACGACACGATACCCCACGCGCAAGCGAGGCGTCGGTAGTGATCTCAATCATCTCCGACAAGCGGATCAGCATGGGCTCGGGCAGTCTCGCGTCATTGAACTGCGCAAACAAGGCTTGGCCATCGGTCAGCGCCACAGCGACCGCATATGGCAAGCTGACCTGGGCCTCGTGGTATGTCTTTGGCCGCTTGTTTTGATGATAAAGCGCCCAGTCAGGATGACGCGCCATCTCGATTGATCGAATGCTATTGAGGTTAGGCGCATGCTTGCGGCGTATCTCCAGCGCGCAGTCAATCGCATTGTGTATAGGGCGAGCGCAAGAATACGGCTTGAATTCGATGTCGAGCTGGTAAGGCTGATCGAACCCGGCGATCAGCTGCTGCGGATCGTTCTGGTCAGTGAAGGCGGCGAGGAAGCCACGCTCGCCGTCGAAGATGGTCGCTGCACCGGTGAAACCCAGCCCCGCGATGGTGGCGGCGGTGACGCCGTTGCGCGCAGCAGGCCCGGGGTTGAAGCGCTTTTGCATCGAGGGACCGTACATTTCCATCAGGCCGGAGGAGCAAGCCCCGGCTAGACCGAGTGCCGAGACGATCTTGTCCGCAGGCAGGCGCTGAATCTTGGCGGAGGCTACCGTGGCACCGAATACGCCGCAGGTCGGCGTGGTGTGGAAGCCGCGGTTGCGAAGAGAGGGGTTTGCGGCCTTGCTCAAGCGCTCCATCATCTCGCAACCAGCGGCCAGCGCCACCAGCAGTTCCTTGCCGCTGGCGCCGGCCTGCTCGGCCAGGGCCAGCGCCGCCGAATAGACCGGCGGGCTGAAATGGAACAGTGCCAGCACATCAATGTCATCGAGCTCGACGCTGTGAGAAGAAATGGCATTGGCGAATGCGGCTTGCATCGCTGGCACTCGGCCAGAACCGCCGATCAATGTGGCCTCAGTGTGGCCGCCTGTCACGGCCGCGAACTTGCGCGCCACTTGGCCGCTCTCGGTCTGGCTGCCCGAGACCGCGACGCCGATGTAATCGAGCAGCAGCCGCTTGACGGCCTTCTTCGATTCGGCAGAAAGACGCGCGTAGTCGAACTGGCTGAAATGCGCACCCAGTTGTTCGGCGAGCGTGGGGGAGTTGGGAGTCTGGTTCATGGAAGTGGAGGCGATGCCTGTGGTGAAAAAAATTAGTTGGAGGCCCGGCCTGCAGCCGCACCGTTGCGCGGCGCTGCGAGCAATGCCGCCAGCTCGCTGGTGCTGTCGAGCCGGTCGAGCCGGTCGACAAGAACCATGATGCGGTCGGTGTCGCCGGGCGACAGACAGGATGCGACCACGTTACGAAACTTGTACTCCACGTCTTGCTGCGACATCGGATTCTCCGGGCTGCCGCGACGATTGAGGACTTCGTGGTGGAAGCTGCGGCCGTCACGCGTGGTGACCGTCACGCGCGCTGCGTGGCGGTAGGCCGGCCCCATGGCTTCGATCTCGGGATCCACCCGCGCGTGGACGCGGTCGATAAAATCGAGTAGACGCGGCTCGGCCAGCCGTTCTTCTGCGTACTGCGCGACGAAGGCCACGCCATCGAACGCGATCACGGCGATGCCGTAGAACAGATTCATCTGCGCCGCAGTCACGCCCTGGGCCTTGTACTCCCAGGCGCAGTGGGTGTAGGTCATCGGACTCACGCCCACCTCAATCCGCGCGATATCGTCGGGCGATAGCTGGTGCGTCTTGACGAGGTGCGCAAAGGCGTCGAGCGCGGCGTGGATACTGGTCACGCAGGCATGGGGTTTGTACCCCACCTTGCCGGCCTCCCAGACCGTGCTCAAACCCTCGGTCAGGCGCGGCGCATTGGGCTTGTCGGAATAGGAGCTCAGATACCCTCCGTAGCCGGCCTCAAGCACGTCGCTGATGCCGGTGAATCCCCGCCGTGCGAGTAACGCTGAGTACACGCCGCTTTGCGCCGCGCGACCCGAATGGAAGCGTTTGACCATAGCACCCTCCTGCGCCGCCATCAGCCCACCGGCCTGCGAGCCGACGATGCCAAGCGCATGCTGCATCTGTTGCGCATCCAGGCCAAGCATGCGCGCGGCAGCAGCAGCGGCCACGAACACGCCAGAGGTGCCCTGCGGATGGAAGCCGCGAAAGAACAGGCCCATGGTGGCCGCATTGCCCACGCGCGTGCCGATCTCGTAGCCGGTGGTCATGGCAGTCAGCAGCGCGCGCCCGGACACACCGCCGGCCTGCTCGGCGAAGGCCAGCACCACCGGCACGGCGATCGAGCCAGGGTGCACGATCGACTCCTTATGGATGTCGTCAAGCTCGAACGCGTGGCCCGCGGTCGCATTTACCAGCACCGCCCCGGCTACAGAAGTCTTGCGACCGCTACCGAACAGCGAAGCTACGGGCCGTGCGCCCTCATCCTCGACCATGGCTTGCACGTGCTGCGTCCACGGCAGCGTCACGCCGAACAGGCAGCAGCCGATGCTGTCGAGCACGCTGGTCTTCATGCGTTCGATCACCTCGGGAGGAATCGCGTCGAATTCAAGGTCCGCGGCGAACTCGGCCAATGTGCGGGTGGCGCCCTTCAGAAGGGGTGTTTGGTTGCTGCTCATGAATGCTTTCGTTGCATGGGGAGGTCAAATAACAAGTTTGATAATCCGGCTCAACTTACTTACCTCGCCGGCAATCAGTTCGCGTCACCATTCGGGCGTGATGGCGCTAGCCACCACATCGAAGCCGGGCTCGGACGCTGCAAGGTCCGCGAACAGCGCGCCGACTAGGACCAGGATGGGAGTTAGCCTCATGGTTGTCTCCTTCGGAGTTGGTGATACATGGGCAATAAGGGAGCGGGTAAAGTGTCTTAGTCGATTGGGTCGACATCGAGCCGTACCGCTATGCCTTCGAGCGCTGGCGACACTGCGGGATACCGATGCATCACAAGCGGGTCGTGCCCCGGCACGATGTGGCGTGGCGACTGTGCCAAGCGCTGCAGTGTGGCGTAGCCATCAACGGCCTCGCCCACATTGAACATCGTTGGGAAGACGCGGTTTTTCTCGAAGTGCTCATAAAAATGGCTTGCATCTGACGCCAGTACTACCCAACCGCGCTTTGTATGCACCCTGACGCACTGCAATCCGTGGGTGTGACCACCGATACGGTGCAGACTCAGACCAGGTGCCAATTCGGCGCTGCCGCAATGGAAGCAAACGCGGTCCTTGTAGACCAGGCGCACCATACCCACCACTTCATCGACCTCGTAGCCGTGGTTGAATTGCCGGTGAGCCATATGGTGGCCGGTGGCATACGCCATCTCATCGTCCTGCAGGTGGAACTGAGCGACCGGGAAACTTTCGAAGGTGCCCACGTGGTCGTAGTGAAGGTGTGTGATGAGCACGTCCTGGACCTTCTTCACGTCCACGTCGAGCATAGCCAAGCCATCAGCTGGCAGGCGCAGCAAAGTGCGACCACGCCGGGCTGCAACCTCGGCACCAAAGCCGGTATCGACTACAAAGGTTCGACCGGCGCCGCGTACCAGCCAGACAAAGTAGTCCATTGGCATAGGCGCATCGTGTGGATCGCCTCCCATGAAATGGTAGCTACGCTGGCCAGCGCGCGTGGCGTAGCGCAGCGCGAACACCTCGTATTCGGCAATACGGGCTGCTTCGGGCAAGTCGCCTGGCAGTGCTCGGCCTTTGTGAGGTCTGTTGATCATGCCAGTTTTCCTGCCAAATGCGGCTTCGCAGGAATTTGTCCAATTGCCGCAGGTGCGCTCAGCAGGGGCTGGGTGTCGATGCTCAGCGCCACCATCCAGCCATCGCGAACGGCGTTCAGAAAGTCGCCCGGTACATTGCAGTCGCCAATGCGGGAAAAAGGAATTCCGCTCGCTTTCACCTCTTTCAACACGTCAATATTGGGCTTCGGACCGGTGGCAAAAATGAGTGCATCACCAATGGCCAACTGCTTAGGTGCCCCCTGGGCAAACTGCACCGTAATTTGGCGACCCTTGACACCAAGGATGCGGCACTGAGTCAGTATCTGTACGCCACTGGCTGCCAATCGCTCAAGAAGCTCGAATTTGTTGTTGCGTGCCATGCCGTTCGCTGCATCGGCCAGCATCTCCAACACCTGAATATTGCACCCCTTCAGGCGCAGCAGATCAGCCACTTCTACGCCGACCATGCCACCACCCACCACTGTGACGGCTGTGACGGGTGCAATGCGCTCGGGTTCGTTGAGCACCTCCCAAGCGTGCATCACCGCTATATCTTTATCCAGGGAAGTGGTATTGAGCGGCGGCGTACTCGGAACCGCACCCGTTGCGACGACCACATAGTCGGGTGCAAAAGTGCGAATCTTCGCCACGTCTGCAATGACGCCAGTGCGCACGGGAACCTTAAGCTCGCCGAGTTCGGTCCATCGGTAGTCCCATACCAGTTGCACTTCCTTCTTATCCGGCGCAGCCACGGCCAGATGCATCTGACCGCCGACTCGATCGCTCTTTTCCCAGACCTCAACTTCATGACCACGACCCTTAAGCACTCGTGCAGCCTCGATTCCGGCGACACCAGCTCCGAGCACCAGCACCCGCTTGCGTTGCGACTTCGGGGCAGCAAACAGGTGTGGCTCGGCATGTTCGAGCGTCTCGAATTCGGTGCCGACCATTGGGTTTTGCACGCAAGATACGTCCTTTTCGAGCGTTAGTCGCTCGAAACATACGTTGCAGGAGATGCATTGGCGGATGGGAGCCTTGACCTGACCGAAGGCCTTGAGGCACCAGTGCGGGTCTGCGTAGAGCGCGCGTCCAAGCGAAATGAAATCAGCACTACCCGAGGCCAGCAACTGTTCCGCGTCAGCCGCGTCGACGATGCGCCCCGCCAGCAAGACTGGAATACTCACTGAATCCTTTATCGGCTTGGCCGCCGGTGCCAGGCAGCCCCGCGGGAAGGACGGTGGTTGGATGCAGTACTTGGACAGCTGTGGACTCTCGTTGCTGCCACCGGAAAGATCGATCGCCGCGACGCCAGTACTTTGGACCGCTTGGGCGAGCGCAATGATTTCTTCTGTCGTGTAGCCATCGGCCGTGAATTCGCTTGCACTCAAGCGCACCACAAGGCAAAGATCTGGCAGCGCCTGACGTACGCGGTCGATGGTTTCAATCAGCAAGCGCATTCGGTTCTCGATCTTGCCACCGTACTGATCGGTGCGGTGATTGATACGCCGGGTGAAAAACTGCTGAAACAGATATCCGTTGGCCGCGTGAATCTCCACACCATCGTAACCGGCAAGCCAGAGCCTACGTGCTGCAGCGACGAACAGCTTTTGAATATCATGGATCTCTGGTACAGCAAGAGCACGAACTGCGTCGCCGGTGTTGGGATTGGTCCAGATCGACGGACCAACTGGTTCCATTCCAAGTACCGAGCGCCGTAACAACGCACCCCGGTGGTTGAGCTGTCCGAACACAAGGCAGTCGTGCGCCTTGATCGCTTCGACGATGCTTGCCAGGCCTGGAATGAATCGGTCGTGATAACAGCACAACGAGTTGTGATGTGGACGAGCCTGTTCAGTAATCACCATGGCCTCAGTCATGATCATCGCCACTCCGCCGCGAGCGCGTTCGGCGTAGTAGGCACGGTCGCGCGCCGTTGAAAGGCCGTCAGTGGTGCTGTAATTGGTCCCCATTGGCGACATGACCACACGGTTTTTCAGTCGCAGCTGTCCGATAAATCCAGGTTGTTGCAGCAGCATGGTCATCTAGCTATTGCAACCGACGCGATAACCGGTGGCGCCATGGCTCCACTCCAATTTGAGCCAACAAAGTAATGTGTTCTCGTTCATTGCTGTCCAAGGTAGGGAAATCAATCGAACCAACAGTCAGAATCAACGCAACGTTCCGACTTTCCCTGGCAGCGACCAATCATTAACAACTACAATGAATGCTATCGATTGAGCTTGATTCGATCAATCCGATACAATGACAAACTCTATTGAATTGCATTCATTAATTAGCTGAGGGTCATGCGCTTTCTCAACGCTCTCCTTGTGCTTCCCAAAATAGTCAAAGCCCGAAGCTTTATCATTTCGGTACAGCGTTTTGGTCTGACGGTCTCAGCCGTAAGCAAGTCAGAGTCATTGTTTCTCGCGAACTGAGTTCGTACAAGAGGTCAATTGAGTTCATATTTGCAGTCCCATTGAAAAATCTCAACGCAATTCCGGTGTTCGCGTGCGTCGGTGAGAGTAAAAGTCTTACTGCTGCGGCAGAACGTCTCGGTCTCTCGGCATCGGCTGTGAGCAAGGCAATTTCAAGACTGGAAGAAGAACTCGGCCAGCGACTCATCAACCGAACGACCCGCAAAATCACCCTAACCGAAGAAGGCGCGACCTTTCTCGACCGGTGTCGTCAAATTCTGATCGAAATCGAGGACGCGGAGACCACCATCGCCCAGGCGCGGGCGATACCACGCGGGAGACTGCGGGTGCAAATGCCGATCGGCTTTGGTCGCATTGTCGTGGCCCCGGCACTTGCCGACTTTGCAAAGCGTTATCCAGAGCTGGTCCTTGACGTCGAGTTAAGCGATCGCATCATGGACATCGCCAACGAAGGCAAGGACGCCGCAGTACGCATCGGCGACCTGCGCGACTCGCGCGTCATAGCACGCAGGCTTTGCGAGTTGCACTTCGTGACGTGTGCATCACCGGAATACCTTGCCAAACATGGCGTACCGAAGATCCCCGAAGATCTGGTAAACCACCAATGTCTGGGCTATCTGATCCCGCAAACCGGTCAATACCGCGATTGGCTCTACAAGAAGAAAGACGGTACAGAATTTATTCATTCTGTATCTGGTGGATTGAATATCAACAATGCAGAATCATTGCTGGATGTGACGATCTCGGGTGCCGGGGTAGCCATGATGGCAACCTTTGTAGTCGCCGATGCTGTGCGCGCTGGCAAACTTCAGATTGTTCTGCATGAATATGTCGCCGTCGGCCCGACGGTTTCAGTAGTCTATTTGCCGAACAAACGTATGTCGCCGCGCGTACGCGCCTTCGTTGATTTTCTGACCAGTCTCGTTCCTGCATCCCCGCCATGGGATCGCATATTGACGCCCCCGGACATCAACGTCGTAGTCAAGACCAAGTCGTCTGGTCGTGCCAAAGCAGGTGGCTCGCGGTAGCACTGCTGCGCTCGCCATGTGACAACCGCTGCACTTTTAACGCTATTTTCCGTATCGCTGGTTTAGGTCGTCGTATAAGTCCTTTTGCACGAGCTGCTGGCGCTGCGCAAAGCTGGCGACCAGGCCATTGTCTTCGTCGAGTCTACCGGTGCTGCGAAGACACTCCAGAGCTGCCGTCATTCCATACACAGAACCCTGTAACGCGGCGTTGGCATACAGCACTAAGCCAAACCCCATACTTGCGAATTGAGCGGCATCTAGCGTCGGCGTCTTGCCGCCGATCACCACGTTAACCACCTGTGGTACCCGAAGTGCCTGGGGAATGCGGCGAAGTTCGATAAGGCTTTCTGGCGCCTCGACGAAAGTAATGTCGGCACCACTATCTGCGTACAACATTGCGCGCTCCAACGCCGCCTCGAAACCTTCCACGGACCGAGCATCTGTGCGGGCGATGATCAAAAAGTCTTCATTTACACGCGAATCGACTGCGGCCTTGATCTTGGATGCAGCCTCAGCGGCCGGGATTACAGCCTTACCGCTGAAGTGACCGCACTTCTTTGGCATCACCTGGTCTTCCAACTGGATCGCGTTGGCGCCCGCGCGCTCGAGCGTGCGTACCGTGTGGCGCACGTTGAGCGCGTTGCCGAAGCCGGTGTCCGCATCAACGATGATGGGCAGTTCGACCACGTCGCGCGTTGCTGCCGTGTGCTGGGCAAGATCAGTAAGGCTGATGAAGCCTAGGTCAGGCATGCCGTAGAAAGTGTTGGTAATGCCGGCTCCAGTAAGGTAAACGGCCTCAAAGCCCAACTGCTGGATTAGGCGAGCGGCCAGTGCGTTGGATGCCCCGGCTACCATCAAGCCTCGACGGGCCTGTACCTTTTGTTTAAGAACTGAGCCTAGACGGGTGCTGGTCATTTAATCCTCTTTCATTGTGTTGGCCTTGATACCGGCTCCATGGCTCACATGCCTGGTTACCGCTTGGCATCACCGAAGCGATACTCTATCGACAGATCATCCAATTGTTGTTTCAGTGGCGCTTCGAGTTTGAAATCGACGGCTGCCAGAGTGTCCCCAAGTTGATCGGGGCGACTGGCGCCAACGATCGCGGACGTGACTACTGGATTGGCCAACACCCAGGCCACCGCCACAGTGACAAGAGAATGCCCGTCCTTGGTCACTGCGGAACGAATCGCTTCAACGGTTGCGAACTCTCGGTCTTGCCAGTAGCGATCCCGATAGCCCGCAGCGGCAGTACCGTTGGTAAAGCGTGTATTCGGCAAGGGCTCTGAGTTGGGCTTGTACTTGCCGGAAAGCAAGCCGCCAGCCAGTGGGTTGTAGGCCATTACACCCAGTCCTTCTTCAGCGGCCAACGGTAAGAGTTCGCGCTCGAATTGACGGAAAAGCAAGTTGTAGCGAGGCTGCACCGACACAAACTTGACCAGCTTGAGCACTTCGGAACGTCCCAGGGCGCGGGCCAGACGGTAAGCTAAAAAGTTGGAAACACCAATATAGCGAGCCTTTCCAGAGCGTACGATGGTATCGAGCGCCTCCAGTGTTTCGTCCAGGGGTGTGGTGGAGTCATCCGCATGCAGTTGATATAGATCGACGTAATCAGTTTTCAAGCGGCTCAATGAAGCATCAATGGCATCGAGCAGATGTTTACGCGAAGCACCGGCATCCCAAGCGGCCGGTCCCACGCGGTTCACGGCCTTGGTAGCCACAATGAAACGCTCGCGCTTGCCCTTGAGCCAGCGTCCAACAATTTCTTCGGTGCGTCCGGCCCTTTCCAGTCCACCCCCCGATGGATAGTTGTCGGCCGTATCGATAAAGGTGATTCCACCGTCTGTAGCTTTGTCTAGGATCGCGTGCGAGACAGCTTCGTCGCACTGGAGGCCGAAGGTCATGGTGCCCAGGCATAGGCGGGATACATTCAGACCGGTAGCGCCCAATTTGATGTGTTGCATAGTTGTATTAAAGGGCTAAGGTCTTAGAGTAATTACCGAGAGGCAATCTTCATGATTTGGTGCGGACAAGGAAAAAACAAAATAATCCGTCTTGCATGTCTGCACCTAAGACATACCAAGATAAGCCTGGTGCAGAGCGGGTGATCGAACCAGAAAGTCCGCCGTACCTGACAGGACGATACGGCCACGGGACATGACATATCCGCGGTCCGCAACCGACAGTGCCAGTTCGACGTTCTGTTCGACTAGGATTCCGCCTATCCCCAAATCGCGACTGATGCGCCTTACCACCTCGTAGACCTGGGCGGTGATCAACGGTGCTAGTCCAAGCGAGGGCTCATCCATGAGGAGGAAAGTGGGCTTTGACATCAATGCCCGACCAATGGCCAGCATTTGTTGTTCACCACCCGACAATGTTCCGGCAAGTTGATGCTGGCGTTCGCGCAGTCGAGGGAACAAGTCGAACATTTCCTGCATTCTGGCGTTCGTCTCTGACGAGGGTTGTGTCACGCCGCCCACTTCGAGATTCTCGCGCAGGGTCATGCGCTTAAATATACGCCGTCCCTCTGGCACCAACGCAACCCCGCGACGCGCGGCGGTATGCGCCGGCTGACCGGTCACATCCTCACCGTGGACTCGCACCGAACCAGATTTAGGGTGAACCATCCCCATAATGGCTTTGAGAATAGAGCTCTTGCCGGCACCATTAGCGCCGAGTAGTGCCACAACTTCTCCCTCGCTAACCTGCAGACTGACATCGGTTACTGCCACGACATCACCATAGCTAACCGACAGCGAGAGGGTTTCAAGTTGTCTTGACATAGTCTTTCCCGGAGGATGCACCTTCGGTAGTAATAAACGACATGTTGCCAAGATAAGCTTGGACGACTGCCGGATCACGCTGTGCTTCAGTCGGTGTTCCGGTAAAAATACGTCGGCCCTGCTCGATCACCGTGACTTGGTCACAGAGTTCACCCACAAGTGCCAAGTCGTGCTCAACCAGCACAACTAGCACTCCGCGTGAAGCGACGCCGCGCACCATATTTGAAAAGCGCTCACGCTCTAACGCTGTGAGACCGGTTGCAGGCTCATCAAGGAAAATGATTTTTGGATTAGCAACCAGTGTCCGAGCAAGTTCGACAAAATGTCGCCGCCCGTATGGAACGGATGACACTAATTCTTCGGCGATGTCTTCAATACCAGCCTCAGCCAGACTCTTCATGACGGGCTCAGAGATGACAGATGACCTGAGTGGGGTCAGCGCCTGCAGCCAGCCGCGTCCACCGCGTGCAAACCACGATGCGGCGAGACCCGATGCAACGTTTTCGTAAACAGTCAATTGGCTCGCCAGGCGGATTTTTTGAAACGTTCGGCCTATGCCCACGCGCGCGCGCCGATGGACTGGTAAATGATCAATGCGGTTGCCGTCGAAGTGAATCTCCCCAGCATCGATTTGACTGATTCCTGTGATACAGCCGATGAGGGTTGATTTTCCAGCGCCGTTGGGCCCGATCAAGCCATGGACTTGTCCGGCTTTTCCGACCAAGTCAACAGAATCTACAGCCTTGACGCCACCGAAGTTCTTGGTCACACCAGACAACGTCAGAATTGGTGCTTCTTTAATCACGGGGTTTTCTCTGAGTTTTTTTAGAGATTAGTTTCTTTAACCCTTTGGCGCCGCTGTCCACTAGTCCTCCGATGCCGTTTGGCAAAAACCACAGCACGAACAGCACAGTTACGCCGTAGACCAGCAAACGCAAGTTGGTCTCGCCAAAGCCACGCAGCACTTCGGGTAGGGCCGTCAGAACAATTGCGGCAAGCCATCCGCCAACGACGCTGCCAGCACCTCCGACCACGGTCATCATCAGAAAGCGGAACGACTCCGCACTGGTGAACAGGTCAGGCGTAAGAAAGCGCATATAGCTGGCAAACAGTACGCCTGCAAAACCGGCCAGAGCAGATGAAACGCAGAACGCCGTCAGCTTAACAGCAAACACAGCGATACCGCACGACATGGCAGAAACTTCGTCGTACTTCACCGACTTTAGGATCACGCCAAGAAACGTTCGCTTTTGCAGTAGGTTCAAGGCGAACATCAGGGCCAGTGAAATGAATAATGCAAACCAATACCAATCGTCACGCGGGAAACCGAATGAATGGATACCAAGAAGTCCCATGGGGCCACGTGTGATGTCGACCATATTGTTCAGGCTCTGTGCAATCAGCACGCCGAAACCAAGTGTGCCGATTGCCAGGTAGTGTCCCTTGAGCCGCGCAGCAGGCATGCCCAGCAATGCACCAAGAATGACTGATAGCCCCACACCTGCCACACCAGCAACGGAAGGCGTGATGCCGGCCAACGTCAGGACCCCGTAGGTGTAGGCACCGACGCCGACGAAGCCTGCCTGCCCAAAGGAAAGCAGTCCGACATAGCCTGTAAGAAAGTTCAGGCTGAACACGGCGATACTGGATATGAATCCAAGCACCAACAGATTGACCCAGTAGCCGTCGAGGACAAAAGGAACTGCGGCAAGCAGTGCAATGAATCCACACCAGAGGACCGCCACGACGATACTGTGACGATCAAACATTTTCTGCCAGTTTTTCGGAAACGAGGCCTCGCGGGAAAAAGATCAAGATCACAATGATCAAGCCGAACGCAATTGAAGTGGAATAGGCGTTGGATATATACACTGCCGCAAGCGCTTGAATCATGCCGATCATCAATGCGCCAAGGATAGTCCCATTGACGTTGCCGAATCCACCCAGGATGATCGCGGCAAAGGCACTGAGCATTTCGTTTTGCCCCATATCGGGCGTCAGCAGGTTGACGGGACCCGACAGTGCACCGGCAGCAGCAGCGAGTGATGAGCCGATCACAACTGCCGCGCGGGAAATGCGGTTGACGTTGATGCCCATTGCAGCGGCGATCTCTGGATCTTCCGAGACGGCCCGGAACTGCCGCCCAAGCGGGGATCGTTCAACGATCCACCACAGACTACCCAACAGGGTCACGCTGGCTGCGACCACAACAAGGCGCTGCACGCTAACGCCGACTGTGCCGATCAAAACAGAAGTTTGATTAAATGGTGTGTCAAAGGTTTGCGGAACCGTGCCCCAGATGATTTCGGCTAAATTGATAAGTATGATCGAAAGCCCCATCGATGCGATCAGTCCATTCAGCTCGGCGCCACGGAATGGTCGAAAGGCGGTGCGTTCGATGACAATCCCCAGTAAGCCATTGACGATCATTGCGATACCGATGGCTGGCAGATAGCCCACAAATGGCGTCACTGTGAATGCGACAAAGGCGCCGATCATGACCGATTGCCCCTCGGCGAAATTAACCATGCGCATCACACCAAAAATGAGTGTGAGACCCACTGCTACCAGTGCATAATTACCCGCAAGTATTAGACCGTTTACAAGGATCTGTATGAACATGACAGCGTCTGTTACTCAAGAACCTTTAGCGTTCCGTTGGGTAGATTCTTGATGAACAGAAAGTCTTGACCAGAAGGTTTTACGCCACGGTCACTGTCGAACTCGTACTTGCCAAGCACACCATCGTAACGGGTCGCAACCATTGCCTTTAGGAACCCGTCGCTCTTGGCGCCTCCCCGCATCAAGGCGTTTGCAAGGATCATCACTGCGTCATAGGCCTCGACGTCCCACTGCGTGGCTTTCTGTTTTTCACCGATGGCCTTCTGCAATATAGGTTCAAACTTTGCAACAAAGGTTCGCTGAGCAGCGCTTTCCTTGGCGTGCTCGATAAAGAATGTTCCACGTACTAGGCCGATTTTGCCGGCCTGCAAGCCAACCTGCTTTTCAAAGATATACGGCGGCGGCGGGTAATCCGAAAACAGCGGAATCTTGATGTTGCTCTCAGAGTACTGTTTCACGAAATTTGCTGCCTGACCCGCTGAGACCGATATGACGACGATGTCTGGTTTGGCGTTTTGGACGCGCGTCAGAGTCGAATACCAGTTTGTATCCTGACGGTCTTGGGCCAGATTCACAAGTAATTTGATGCCAGCCTTTTCAAGAGATGCGGTCATGTTTTTTTGAAAGCTGAGCCCGAAGTCGTTGTTCTCCACAAGGATTGCAGCAGTCTTGAACTTGAATGTACGCATTAGCATTTCGGCTTCGCGCGCATTAATATCGCGATTTTGCATGATGCTCTGGAATACATACTTCCCGGCATTCTTTGCGATGCCATCAGCAGTTGAACTTTGAACCACCATCGGAATTTTTGCGTCTTCGGCTACTTGCGCGATTGCTATCGATGCGCTGGAGCACCATTCTCCGATGATCGCCTGCACATGGTCGCTGTTGACAAGCTTCTGTGCTACAGAAAAAGAGGAACGCGGCTCGCACGCTCCATCTGCAAATATGAGCTCAATTTTTTGGCTGCCTGCGAGGCCGCCCTGATTGACTTCCTGAGCTGCCATTTCTGCTGCGACCTTGGCTGAACGTCCTCCCCATGCGGTACTTCCGGTCAAGGGCAAAATGACGCCGATCTTGAAATTACTCTTGGTATCCTGTGCGTTGGCGCAGGTTGATGCAAGGATCATCGCTCCGGCCATGCCAATGGCAAACACAGAACTGCCAAAATTTCTGGTTGTTATTTTCATTTTGTCTTCCTCTAATTGATACAGATAGTGAGCCCACACGGTGTCCGATGTCTCATCACGGCCCCGCATGGACATGCTACTGTGAAACCGGTGATTGATAAAGCTCACCGAATTCCAAAGGAGGGTGAATTTAGTTCACAAATGAATGTGCAATAGCTTGCGCCAAGCTACCGCGGGAGCTTTAGCCACGATGTGCAATTGCCGCAACGACGAGGATGGGTAAGGCATGGATGATTCCTGACCCAGGCCAATTACCTTTCTGGTTGAGAGCGGCCAAAAGTTGGGGCAATCAGGCAATGAAGCCTTCGTTGGCGCTTGCACTGCCCACTTTACCTGCAGGTACTCCAGCTCGGACGTGATTCGGTTGGGCAATGCCTGACTCAGCGGGCTGACTGTGCGCCGAACCAAACCGGATTCGCTTGCACAGGAGCATGCTCTGAGTCGTTGGCTGTTCACTGAGACTTTGCCAAACACGGTTCGAAATGCAATAGGGTGGCTAACAACGAATAGGCATTTCAACCGCATGAGTGCCTGCGGTGGGCTTTCGTCGTTGTCTGCCATGCGTTGGAGGCAACCTACCAAGCGTGGCAAGTCTGCAATCAAGGGTAAAGCGTCGATTATGGCCGCTTGGCGCTGCTCTGTTTGCAGACTGAAGCGAACTTCGCTTTTACCCGCAAAGTCTCGCAGATTTTTCGGGACGACAAAGCGGAAGTAAAACACACCGTGCCAGCTTCGGAACAGGTGCAATGGAAGGCGAAAAGGCATAGACTTCCCCACGCGCTGGCGCACCAAAATGGCACACCTGAGCGTAAAGCCGCCAAGCCTTGAGAGAAAACCTATGTCAAATCAATGACCTAGTGCGGATATGGTGGAGCTGGGGGGATTTGAACCCCCGTCCGCAAGCCTTGTTCGGGCAGATCTACATGTTTAGCGGTCTGATTTAAGTCTCGCCACCTGTATCGCGCAGTCGCACGCTACACAGGACGCCAGCACCCTATTTTCTTGCCCCTGGTTAAGGTACCCAGCCCGGAGCCAGCCGATGAAATTATCTTTACAGCCGGGAGCCTTTAACTTGCGCTAAAGACCCCTTGCCCAGCCCATCGGCCTGCTGTTGTAAAGCTCACTGGCAATTAAGCAGCGAGTGCGAAACGTTCGTCGTTTGCAGTTAGTTTGTTTTAGTCAGTTTTACGAGCACACTAAGCTCGACATGCACCACACCGCGTCCGAACCCACGTCGAAACCAATGCAGCCCCAAGGCGGGTAGTTTAAGCCATTTGCGGAAAATTCAAGAGCTTCAGTAACTCGAAGGGGGAGGTAATCGTGAAATCGGCCTTCCAGCCTTGGGGATCAGCCGCCTGCCCCAGATAACCGTAAGCGGCCACCACAGTGGGCATGCCAGCGGCACGGCCAGCAATGATATCGCGTTCGTCGTCACCTACATACACACATCGCCTGGGGGCCAGATTGAGCTGGCGCGCCGCCTCCAGCAAGGGGGCCGGATGCGGCTTGGCGTGCGGCGTGGTGTCGCCGCTGACGATGGCCCCCGCGGTATTGAACAGCGGCATGGCCTGAGTCAGTGGCACGGTGAAGCGGGCTGCTTTGTTGGTCACGACGCCCCACTTCAGGCCGGCCTGGTCAATGCGGGCGATCAGTTCGGCGACGCCCTCAAACTCCGCTGTGTGCACGGTCAGGCGGGATTCGTAATTGACAAAAAACTCTTCTTTCAGCGCATCAAAGCGGGCGTCGTCGGGTGTCAAACCAAAAGCCACCGCAATCATGCCGCGGGCACCCGCGCCGGCCAGGGTTCGGTACTGTGACATGGGCAATGCTTCCAGGCCCCGGTCGGTGCGCATCTTGTCGGCCGCAGCGCCCAAGTCAGGAGCGCTGTCGATCAAGGTGCCATCAAGATCGAACAGCACGGCGTCGATGTTTTTAAACATATCGGGACGATCAGGACAGAACAACGGGAAACCTCAGAATTTTTGTGTGGCCATCAGGTAATTCACGCGGGTGTCGGCGCTGAGCCAGTAGTGGCACGTCAGCGGGTTGTATTTCAAGCCCTTGATCTCCTGCAGGTCCAAGGCTGCGGCACGACAGTAGGCCGCCAGTTCGCTGGGTTTGATGAACTTGGCATACTCGTGGGTGCCACGGGGCAGCAAATCAAGGACATATTCCCCCCCGACAATGGCGAACAGAAAAGCCTTGGCATTACGATTGATGGTCGAAAAGAACACATGCCCGCCCGGTTTGACCAACACGGCGCAGGCTTTGACGATTGAGGACGGGTCAGGCACATGCTCCAGCATTTCCATGCAGGTGACCACGTCAAAACTGCCGGGAGCCTCGGCAGCAAGCGCCTCGGCGCTGATTTCGCGGTACTCGACGCCTTCAGTTTGAGCCTCCAGCGCGTGAAGCTGCGCCACTTTCAGGGCCTTGGTGGCCAGGTCTATGCCCAGCACAGTTGCGCCTTTGCGGGCCATCGAGTCGGACAGAATGCCGCCGCCGCAGCCCACATCGAGTACGCGCCGCCCCCTTAACGGAACCAGGCTATCGATCCAGCCCAGCCGGAGCGGGTTGATCTCATGCAAGGGACGGAATTCACTCTCAATGTCCCACCAGCGGTGGGCCAGCTCAGAGAATTTGGCCAGTTCAGAGGGGTCAAAGTTTTCAGTCGTAGACATGAGTCAATTATCGTTGAGGATCGCGTAAGCCCGGAATGGACTGGGCAGCGCTCTCGCACGACCCTAGCGAATCTCGGGAATCGCCTTGAAGGCTTTCATGGCACCTTCCCCCATGGCCGCGCCAAACTTCTTGGCCAGGCGTTCGGCCACGTTGTCGCGGCGTGTGTAGTCGATGATTTCCTCGGCCTTGACCACTTCGCGCGCAACATAGTCCAGATTGCCAAACTGGTCAGCCAGACCCAAATCTATCGCCTGCTGTCCCGTCCAGAAGAGGCCGCTGAACATCTCGGGTATTTCCTTCAGGCGCTTGCCACGCCCAGCTTTGACTACCGAGATGAACTGCAGGTGAATCTGGTCCAGCATGACCTGTGCAAACGCGCGCTGCTTGTCGCTTTGCGCGCTGAAGGGATCCAGAAAACCCTTGTTTTCGCCGGCTGTGAGCAGTCGGCGCTCAATGCCCAGCTTGTCCATCAGGCCGGTAAAACCAAAACCGTCCATCAGCACGCCAATGCTGCCCACAATGCTGGCCTTGTCTACATAAATCCGGTCAGCCGCCACCGCAACGTAGTACGCGGCTGATGCACAGGTTTCTTCCACCACGGCATACACCGGCTTTTTATACAGTGCTTTAAGGCGCAGGATTTCGTCATTCATCATGCCGGCCTGCACCGGGCTGCCGCCGGGTGAGTTGATTAGAAGCACAATGGCCTTGGCTCCGCTGTCTTCAAACGCGGCGCGCAGGGCGGCATTGACAGACTCGGCACTGGCGTCAGCACCGTCAGCGATTTCGCCCTTGATCTCAATCACGGCGGTGTGTGGACCGTTCGTTTTGGTTGAGGGTGTGCCGTGGCTCACTGCCAGCCACACCAGCGCAATGAAAAATGCCAGCCACGACAGGCGAAAAAATATTTTCCAGCGGCGCGCAACTTTTTGCTCGCTGAGCGCTGCGAAGACCAGTTTTTCCAGCGTGGCCCGCTCCCAGCCTGGCGCGCCGGAAAGCTCGGTTCCGTTGGAGGTTTTTTCTGTCATGTCAGATGTCCGATCGGGTGAATAAGAAGCAGAAGAAGGTGATTCCAGCGGGTCTTGCTGATGGCCCGTACCCTGCAGTGGCTTCAGGAAGGGTTCGGTATTGCCAGGACGGTGGGGGTCGTTCATGGGTGTTAGTTTAAAGAAGTATCAAACCAAAACCGGTGTGAGGTTGCAAGCGGCATGCCAATAAACAATGCCGTCCAGCTCGGAAAGCATGATCTTCACCAGCCCACCCGGGCCCGACCCGGCCACGCATTGCCCGGTATCGGGACGGAAAGTCGCGCCATGACTGGCGCAGACCAGCCACTCGCCGGTGTCATCAAACACCTGGTTGGGCTGCCAGTCCAGCTCCATCGCCACATGGCTACAGCGGTTCAGGTAGGCCTGCGGCAGACCCTGGTAACGGATCGCAAAGGCGCGGCAGGCCTGCCCTGCGTAATTGACATCAAACGGCACGGCCAAGCCGCCTTCCAGCAGATCCCGGCTGTTGCAAAGAGCCTGCAATTTGTTCATGACGGGTTGAATGATGCCTGTCGCACTGTTGAAAGTTAACCATGGGTGACGAGCCAGTCGTGCAGCCCCTGCACCGATTGCGCCACATAACGCGGCGCCAAAGCCTCAAAGGCCTCGGATTGATGCGCGCCGTAGCTCACGCCCACGCTGGGGCAGGCGGCATTGAGCGCCATCTGCAGGTCGTGCGTGGTGTCCCCCACCATCAAGACGCGCCTGGCCGGAATGTCAAACTGCGCCATCAGTTCGCGCAGCATTCTCGGATCAGGCTTGCCAGCCGTCTCATCGGCGGTGCGTGAGGCATCAAAAACGCCCTTGAGCTGGACGCTTTGCAGCGCCTCGTCGAGCCCACGCCGCGATTTTCCGGTGGCCACGGCCAGCAGATGGCCGCGCACCTTGAGTCCGGCCAGCAGCGGCAACACGCCGTCAAACAGGCTGATGTCGTTCTGATGTGCCATGTAGTGGTGCCGGTAACGCGCACCCAGCTCGGGGTATTTTTCGGGTGGTACATCGGGCGCTGCGTGGGCCAGGGCCTGCATCAGGCCGAGGCCGATCACGTAGCCGGCCGCCTTGTCGGTCGGCACCGTACCGCCCACATCGCGCACTGCGGCCTGAATGCAGCGCACGATGATTTGCGTGGAATCGAACAGCGTGCCGTCCCAGTCAAAGGCAATCAAATCAAAATGTCGGGCGTGCATGGCTCGATTGTCGCTGGCAGCAATGACTTTCGCATGACGCGCCGACCCAATTCCTCAGGAATTTTCGGGCTCTTCAGTAGGCTCACGGGAAGGCTCCTGGAGGCGGGTTGGCAAGAACTGCTGTAACTCCTCAGGCAAAGGCGCTTGCAGATGAACGGATTTTCGCGTTTTCGGATGCTTGAACTTCAGACTCCAGGCATGCAGGAACATGCGTTTCAACGACGCCGCATCTGCGCCTGATTTTTGCAGGGCCTTGTTCAGCTCAAAATCACCGTACTTGTCGTCCCCGGCAATTGGATGCCCCTCACTTGCCAGATGCACCCGAATCTGGTGCGTGCGGCCGGTCTTGAGGGTGACCTCCAGCAAAGTGAAGGGGGTCGCGGGTGCCAGCGGGTTGGCGGCAATGGCCGACTTGACCTTGACCAGCGTCACCGAGCGCATGGCATCGGGATGGTCATTGGCCACCACCTTGACGCGCCGCTCACCCGCGCCAAAGGTGCCATCCCTGCCCTGCAACAGGTACTTGTGCAGCGCCTTGTCGATGACCCGGTGACTGGCAGGCCAGATGCCGCTGACCAGTGCCAGATAGATCTTGTCGGTTTCGCGCTCCCTGAATTGCTCCTGCAGCAGCTTCAGGGCCATGCGCCGCTTGGCAATCAACAGGACACCGCTGGTTTCGCGGTCTAGCCGGTGCACCAGTTCGAGAAAATCGGCTTCCGGTCTGGCCATGCGCAGTTGTTCAATAATGCCAAAGCTCACGCCGCTGCCGCCATGCACCGCCACACCGGCCGGTTTGTCGATGGCCAGCAGGAAATCATCTTCAAAAAGAATCGGAAATTCACGCGATGGCGCATAGCCGCCCACAGTAGAACTGGCGCCGTGGCGCGCCACTTCTTCGGCCATGGCCTGGGCTTTTTGTTCGGCCCGCTGCGAGGTGCGCAGCGGCGGCAGGCGCACAACGTCGCCGCTTTCCACCCGGGTGTCGGCCTGCGCCCGGCCCTTGTTGATGCGCACCTCGCCGCTGCGAATGATGCGGTAAACATGGGTTTTTGGCACGCCCTTGAGCTGGCGAATCAGGAAATTGTCGAGCCGCTGGCCTGCGTCGTCTTCAGCCACCCTGACCCGGGTAGCCTGATTCACTTGGGGTTCGCCGGTGCTGATTTCAGGGCCTGGAGGAGCTTGGCGCGGGAGCCGGGCATGGACCACCGGGGAAACAGCGTCGCTGGCAGGCGCTTTCAACGCCCGCTGCGTCTTGCCTGAAGCTGCCCCTATAATGTGTTTCACTGGCAATGCGCTGTAAGTTGTTGATTCGTCTGGAGTTTAGTCCATGCGAAGGTACAGCCCCTGAAAAGGCCAACAAGCAGCCTTGCCGGAAGGTCGATGCCATGCTGGCAATTGCCCGCAAGCGAAGAGTGCCAGGCACCCGCGGCGAGCAGTTTGCACTGCAGACGAGTCGATGTTTTGCGAACACAAGTACGGAATAATATGCGTGCAGCCCAAGTCATGAACAAAAGGCTGCATGCGGATTTAACTGAGATCAAGTCCTTTGGCGGGTAGCCCCTTGAATACAACACTGGTCAGTCTGATTTACCGATGCCTGCAGCGCTTTTTAGCCCTGCTTTACGGCATAAGTCAGCCTGCAGTCCTTGTAAATATGGCGCAAATAGCTATTTTTTTTATAGCAAATATCCGTTGGACCGCTGCTCACTTCATCCACGCGCCTACGCCCAGCCCCAACTAGCTGGCCGATTCTCTTGAGTCGGCCTGGTTGCGTCAAAAGCTCTCCGGCAATTCCCGCGTTCGCACTGCATCCCTCCGGCGTCGTTGGCCCATTTTGGGCATGTGATGTTTGAAGCATCAAAGCGAAGAACGATAAAGGAATACCCATGAAACGGATGCTGGTCAATGCCACCCAGGCCGAAGAACGCCGGCTGGCGATTGTCGATGGACAAAAGCTCCTCGACTACGAAATTGAAATAGAAGGGCGCGAGCAGCGCAAGGGCAACATTTACAAGGCCGTCGTCACCCGCGTCGAGCCCTCGCTGGAAGCCTGCTTCGTCGACTACGGTGAAGACCGCCACGGTTTTCTGCCGTTCAAGGAAATTTCCAAACAATACTTTGCACAAGGCGTGCCGGTCAGCCAGGCCCGTATCAGCGATGTGATAAAAGAGGGTCAGGAAATGCTGGTCCAGGTCGAGAAGGAAGAACGCGGCAACAAGGGTGCGGCGCTCACCACCTTTGTCTCGCTGGCGGGTCGTTACGTGGTGCTGATGCCCAACAATCCGCGCGGCGGCGGTGTGTCACGCCGCATCGAAGGCGAAGACCGCGCCGATCTCAAGGAAGCCCTCGACCAGCTCGAATACCCGGCTGGCATGAGCATCATCGCGCGCACTGCCGGCATTGGTCGCAGCGCGCCTGAACTGCAATGGGACCTGAACTACCTGCTCAAGCTCTGGACCGCAATTGACGGCGCCGGCAAGGGCGGCAAGGGCGCTTTCCTGATTTACCAGGAATCGAGCCTCGTGATCCGCGCCATCCGCGACTACTTCAACAGCGACATCGGCGACATCCTGTTTGACACTGACGACGTCTACGAGCAGGCGCGCCAGTTCATGGCTCATGTGATGCCCGAGCACGAGCATCGCGTCAAACGCTACCGCGACGACGCACCGCTGTTCAGCCGTTTCCAGATCGAGCACCAGATCGAGTCGGCTTACGCCCGCACCGTGCAGTTGCCAAGCGGCGGCGCGATTGTGATTGACCACACCGAAGCACTGGTCTCGGTGGATGTGAACTCGGCGCGTGCCATCAAGGGCGGCGACATCGAGGAAACCGCCACCCGCACCAACCTGGAAGCCGCCGAGGAGGTGGCACGCCAGATGCGTCTGCGCGATCTGGGCGGCCTGATCGTCATCGACTTCATCGACATGGAAGAGTCGCGCAATCGCCGCGACGTGGAAAACCGTTTACGCGACGCACTGCGGCAAGACCGCGCCCGCGTACAGTTCGGCACCATCAGCAAGTTCGGCCTGATGGAAATGAGCCGCCAGCGTTTGCGACCGGCACTCAACGAAGGGGCTTCGATTCCCTGCCCGCGCTGCGGTGGCTCCGGTCATATCCGCGACACTGAAAGCTCGGCGCTGCAAATTTTGCGCATCATCCAGGAAGAGTCGCTCAAGGACAGCACAGCCTCGGTGCTGTGCCAGGTCCCGGTCGATGTAGCGTCGTTCCTGCTTAATGAAAAGCGCTCCGAAATCGGCAAAATTGAACTCAAACAGCGCATCAACGTGCTGCTGGTGCCCAACAAGACGCTGGAAACGCCAAACTATCGCCTGGAGCGCCTCAAACATGACGACCCACGCCTGGACAACATCGAAGCGAGCTACAAACTGGCCGACGAGATCGAAGACCCGACGAGCGTGACGCGCCGCTCGCAGGAGCCGACCAACCGGCAAACACCAGTGATCAAGGGCGTATTGCCCGATGCACCCGCGCCAGCGAGCGTACCCAAACCCGAAACTGCCCCAAGACCCAAGGCCGTGCCCCAACATACAGTTCCCGCGCGCGCAGTTGCTGCGCCAGTGGTGGCAGAAAAGGGCTTCTTCGGCTGGCTCAAAAGCCTGTTTGGCGGCGTCTCGGCGACGCCTGCTGCGCCTGTTGTCAAAGAAGTGAAAAAGGGTGAGCAGTCCTCCGGCGACACGCGACGCGAGGGTCGCCCTGACGGGCGCGCTGAGCGCGGTGAACGCGGCAGCCGTGAGGCTCGTCGCGGTGGACGGGGCCGAAGCGAAGGCCGCAGCGGCGAACGTCGTGAGCGCGCGCCTGAAGGACGCGGCGACACGGGCCGCCAGGAGCGTCCGGTTGGCGAAGCACGCCGTGAAGTTCGTGCCGAAATCCGCAACGAAGAGCAGCCGCGCAATGAAAGCCGCGAAGGCCGGGGCGACCGCAACCGCGGCGACCGCAATGAGCGTGGTGAGCGCATTCCGCGCGATGCCGCGGAGCAGGACCTCGCGCTGGCCAATCAGGCAGCCATGGCGGCGGCCATGAGCGGCGACGCGGACGTTCAACGCCAGGACAAACCGGCTCCTCAGGAAACAACTGGCCGTGATACCGAACGTCAGCCTCAAGGTGGACGCGCTGAGGACCGGAGCGAAGGCCGCCGTGAGCGTGGTAGCGAGCGCAATGGCCGTCGCAACGAGCGCCGTGGTGATCGCTCCGAGAGCGGCACCCCGCCGACCCTGGGTGCTCAGGCCGACAGTTTTGACGCCGCGCACCCCGCCGTCGTAGATGGCTTGGACGAGGCTGGGAACCCGGTCGTGCCCGCTTCCTCTACCGACATTCAGGTTCGCACCGAGAGGCCGGATGAAAGTCAGGGCCGTCAGCCCCGCGAACGCCGCAGCCGGGACCGTTATGGCCGGGACCGCCGCGAACGCAATGCCAGCGAAGAGCGCAATGAGTCGCCGGCTGAGGCGAGTGCGCCGCCCGCCGCCGCGCCTGCGGAGTTTTTTCAATCTTCTGATACAAACACGCCTCGGGGTCAACAGGAGCACGAACCTTTAGCTGCTGAATTCGCAGCGCCTGTGGTACCCGCCTACGCGGCACCGGCGATTGCGGCCAAAGCGGCCCCGGTGCAGGCTGTGGCGCCCGTAACCATCACTCCGCCCAAGGTTCAGGCCTACAACTTGCCGTTGCAGGATCTGGCCCAGGTAGCCCAAGGTTCAGGCCTGCAATGGGTCAATTCCAATGCCGCCAAGATTGCCGAGGCACAAGCCGCAATCGCCGCGGAAGTCAAGCCGGCACGCATACCGCGTGAGCGCCCGCCCGTAACGGTTCCCACCGATGCGCCGCTGGTGATGGTCGAGACCCAGCGCGATTTGACTGCCGTGACGCTGCCTTTTGAGAAATCCGCAGATTAACCCTCTGACACCTGCAGCGCGCAGGCATAAGTAAAAAGGCCCGCATGCGGGCCTTTTTCTTTTTTTCCCACTGAGCTTCAGGTTTAAACCAGGGCCGCGCGCTTATAGGCCTGCGCGGCAGCCGCTTCATCCTCGCGTTGCTCCGCCAGCACCGCCAGGGCCCGCCAGGCGTTGCGCTTGAGGTTTGCGTCCTTCAAGTCGGGCGCAGCCTGTGTCAAGAGCTGTTGGGCTTTGCCCCAGAGCTGGCGACTCAGGCAGGCCATTCCCGCTAGGTACTGCACAAGCGGATCGCGCGGCCGACCGAGCTGCGCCGCTTCAATGCGGGAAAGCCAATCGGCATCCAGGGAATCAAAGCCAGCCTCAAGCAACGTGACGAGTTTGATGCGCAGCCGATCGGCAATGCCGGATTCCGGCTGCATCATGCGGTCCCATACCGGCAGCAACCATGCACGCACTGTATCGGTATCGCCTTGCAGCGCCATCAGGAGCGAAGCGGCATGAATCACCAGTTCGGGCATGGCACGTTCGCTCTCGTCAAGTGAGTGCCAAGCCTGCTGCAATTGCGCCGGATCGCGCGCCTCATTGAGCAATTCCAGCGCCAGGCTGCGCACAATGCTCTGCGCCGCGGCCTGTGAAAAGGCGCGGTGCTTGGCCAGCAGGCGCGCCGTCTCCAGCGCCTGCAGGGTTTGTTGCGCTTGGCGGGTGGCGCGCAGCTTCATGCGAAGCGCCAGTGTGCGCCGCGCCGCGCCCTGCGGTAACTGGCCCAGCCACTCAAGCGCCGTGCCGCCGTCCTGGTCATCCAGCGCCCAGCGCACAGCACGAAACTGCACGCCCTCGCGCACTTCCTGCGCATCGCGCGGTGCCACACTGCGAAGCGCCAGTTGCAGGTGCTGGTCGCGCAAGGTCTTGTGCTGGAGCGACTGCGCGCTTTCGGCCACCAGGAGGTGCGCCAGCGCGCGCAACTGGCTGGCGCGGGCGGCATTGTGCCCGCTCGCGTGGCGCGCCGCATCACCAAGCAGCGCCAGACTTTTTTCTTGCGCCAGCGCATACTGCGCCGACTTGGCGGCCCGGATGTAACGCCCTGCCAGCAAATGCGCCAGCGCATCCATCAGGGCGCCGTACATGGCACGTTCCTTCTGCTGGGCACGCCAGCGCCTGGCCTCGGCCGGCAAGGAAAATACCGCTGACATCGCGCGCAAGGCCAGGTACAGCACCATGAACAGTGCCGCCAATAGCAGCATCACCAAATTGAACGACATGTCAACCCGGTGCGGCGGCCAGAACAGAGTGACTACTGCCTGGTTGTTGCCCGCCACCAGCGCCACCGCAACGGCCACACCAAACAGCGCCAGAAGCCAGAGAGCAGCGCGCATGCCTGGCCCCTGCCCCTTACCGGCCTGCCGCCGCAGTGGCGAGCGCGCTGAGCGTGTCGTCCAGGCGGGGCAGCTCACTGGTTTTAAGCTGGCTCTGCACCTGCGCCAGCAATTGGGCAGCCGCCCGGGTTTGACGTGACGACGCGTCAAAATATTTGCCCAGCCAGACGTTGACGCTTGCCAGATCGGCACGTACGGTCTCGGTCTGGCGTGACAGCAACCCAAGGCGCACATTGAGCAGCCTGAGTTTGAAATTTTCACGCAGGAAAACCGATTGTTCGGGTGACAGCAAGTCGGCCTCGGGCTGGTCAATGCGGCTGACACGCAGCAGCTTGCGCGCTTCCTCCCAGACGCTGTCCAGCATGCGCTGCGACCAGACATGAAGCGCCTGCCCGTCAAATGTCCATGGCCAGAGCCTGCCGGCTGCCGATGCGCTCGCGCGCGCAGCAGGCACCTTCCGAACAGGCGAAACCGGCGCAGGCGCTGCGCGCGGGAAAGTGCGCGGCAGCATGGCATTGGCCAACGGCAAATCGTCGGCCAGACGGACCAGTTCGTCGAGCTTGAGCAACAGCGCCGGCACATCGGTAAGGTTGGCCGCCTTGATGCGTTCCGTGTCCCGGGTGATCGCGCGCTGCAATGGGTTGAGGCGGGGTTGGGCCGCGCGCGCGAGGCGCTGGTCAGCCGAATTGAGCGCGGCCAGCAAGGGCTGGGCACTGCCAGTGAGTTGCGCCTGCTGCTGAGCCAGCCGCAGCGCGGAATCAATATCCACCACCAGGTTTTCATCGCGCGAACGCGACAGGCTTTGCATCAATTCTTCGAGCTGGCTGCGCTGCAGGCTGACTTCGCTGACGCGGCTTTCCTGCAGCGCCAGCCGCCGCCGCCAGATCGCGCGTGGCTTCCTGGGCCTGACGCGCCAGCGTGCGCGCCTCAATTGCCTGCGCCCCGGAATCGAGACTGCGGCGGGCGAGTTGCTCCTCAATGGAGCCAAGTTTTTGCCACAACAAGCCGCTCACAAGCAACCCGGCCGCCGCCAGCGCCGCCACCAGCAGCGCCCATGTGCGGGGTACCAGCCAGAAACCATTTTCCCCAACGCTGGTCGCTTCGCGTACTGCGGCGCTGCCCCCCAAGGGGACTGAACTTGGCTTGGGCGGCCCTTCGCTGCGTTCGGGCGCTAGGGTGTGCTCGGACGCGCGGTCAGGCACTGGTCCGTCATCGGGCGCGGGGAAAGGGGGTGGCGCTGAAGGGCTGTCGCTCATGGATAAAGAGATTCTATCGAGGCCAGCGTGTCCCGGATGTCCTTGAGTGCCGGGCGTGACGCCACAACAACACCCCAGCCCGCGGCCCGCACGGCATCGAGAATGCGTGGATGCGTGGCCACGGCGCGGGCGCCGCTCCAGCCTATCGCTCCCAGCACGGGCTCATTGACCAGGTTGGCCACGGCTTCGGTGCTGCTGAAGAGCCACACCGACCCATCGCTGGCGGCAACGCGGGCGCGCTGAAGCTGCGCGTTGGTCAGGCGCGGCGCGCGACGCTGGTACACGCTGACGAAATCAACCTGCGCACCGGCCGCCCCCCACTGGCGGGCGATCCAGTCACGCCCCGGCAAAGTGGCGGTTTGCCCAACGAGGCCCGGGTTTTCCCCGCGCACCACCAGCACCCGGCGGCCCTGCCAGTCGCGCTGGCCAATCACGTCCCACAGGGCTTGTGAGTCAAACTGTCGGGCATCAAGAGCCGGCGCATCAATCTGCCCGGCGGGAATCCCTGCAGCGACGAGTGCGGCCACGGTGCCGGGGCCGGGCGCCATGAAACGCAGCTTTGGCGAAAGCTGATTCGGCACTGGACTTGCTATATTATTAATAGCTAAATTTTTATGTTGATCAAGGGCTAATGTGTCTTTTTGTCTGAAGAAATAGTCCACCGCATTGCCACTCACAAACAGGCATGCTGCGTAGCTGTCCAGCGTGTCCCAGGCTTGCCAAAGCGCCTGCGCACTTGCTGCGGCCGGAGCAGGTGCAATTTCAATCAACGGCAAGGCTTCGGCCGCGACGCCCCCTTGTTGAAACTGCTGCACCCAGCGCTGAGCCTCACGCGCAGGCCGCGTCACAATGACGCGAACCGTGCGCACCACGGCTGACATTACAGCGCCGCGGCGTCGCCGGCCCAGACGGCACCGGCCGCGCGCAGTTGCGCCGCCACCGCTTCGCCAAGCGCCCGGGCTTCGTCAAAGCTGCGTACAACGGCGGTTTTTTGCACCTGCACCAGCGCTGCCAGGGGCTGACCAGACATGGGATCAGCGCTGGCCGGATCGCCCCAGGCGGCGTTGAGCTGCATCGCATGATGGCCGTCTTCCCGGGCCGCGCCTGGCATGGAATCGGCCACGAAGGCTGCCAGCGGCATCGAGCAACTGCCGCCCATGACGCGCGAGACCGTGCGCTCGGCCGTCACCGCCAGCCAGGTCGGCTGGTGCGCCAGCGCAGCCAGCGCAGCCATCAGATCGGTGCGTTCAGCCCGCACTTCAATCCCCAAAGCGCCCTGCCCGGCTGCCGGCAGCATGTCAGTGGGTGCAAAGGTGCCGCGAATACGCGATTCAAGGCCCAGGCGCTTCAGCCCGGCGGCAGCCAGCACAATGGCGTGGTACTGACCTTCATCGAGCTTGCGCAAGCGCGTGTCGAGGTTACCGCGCAGCGGCTCGATTTTCAGGTCAGGCCGCAAGGCCTTGAGCAGCACCAGGCGGCGCAGGCTGGAGGTGCCGACAACCGCACCGCATGGCAAATCGGCCAGCGACGCAAACTGGCCGGACACGAAGGCGTCGCGCGGGTCCTCGCGCTCCAGCACGCAGGCCAGCGCAAAACCTTCAGGCAAATCCATCGGCACGTCTTTCAGCGAATGCACCGCCAGATCGGCCCGGCCTTCGCTGAGAGCGACTTCGAGTTCCTTGACAAATAGGCCCTTGCCGCCGACTTTGCTGAGCGAGCGGTCCAGAATCTGGTCACCCTGGGTGGTCATGCCCAGCAGATCCACCTGCCAGCCCAGCCGGGATTCGAGCAGCGACTTGACATGCTCGGCCTGCCACAGCGCCAGACGGCTTTCGCGGGTGGCAATGACGACGCTTGGGGCGACCTTTCCCTTGACAGTTTGAAACGTTGTGGACACTCGTCACCTGTTTGTAATCTTTAGATGGGACTGAATGCTAGCATGGGTGCCTGAAACAGAGAGGGCAGAGATGGTCACTTCCGTGCGCACAAGAAAAAACAGGGAACCCGTCAAGGACACCGCCGGGCACAAGGCGTCCACCCGCTCCAGGGACAACGAACGCCCGCTGGTGGAAGACATCCGCCTGCTGGGTCGCATCCTCGGCGATGTGATTCGCGAGCAAGATGGCGTCGCCGCCTACGAGCTGATCGAGCAGGTGCGCAAGCTGTCGGTAGCCTTTCGGCGCGACGCCGACCAGGACGCCGACAAGGCGCTTAATAAACTGCTCAAAAGCCTCTCGGGCGACCAGACCGTCAGCGTGATCCGCGCCTTCACCTACTTCAGCCATCTGGCCAACCTGGCCGAAGACCGCCACCACCTCCGTCGCCGGGCCGTCCACGAGCGTGCAGGCGATACCCAGGAAGGCAGCATCGAAGTGACGCTGGCACGCCTGCGCAGGGCCGGCATCGCGCCCAAAACCATCGCAAACACGATGGCCCACAGCTTCGTATCACCGGTGCTCACCGCCCACCCGACTGAAGTGCAACGAAAAAGTATCCTGGATGCCGAACGCGACATTGCGCAACTGCTCACGGCACGCGATGACATCCTGGCGCTGGCGCAGGCCATGAGCACCGCCAAAGACGCGCTGACCCCGCGCGAGCTGGCCGCCAACGAAGCCCAGTTGCGCGCGCGAGTGGTGCAGCTGTGGCAAACGCGCCTGCTGCGCTTTTCCAAGCTCACGGTGGCCGACGAAATAGAGAACGCCCTGAGCTACTACGAAACCACCTTCCTGCGCGAGATTCCCAAGATCTACGCCAACCTGGAGCGCGAGCTCGGCAACCAACCCGTGCACAGCTTTTTGCGCATGGGCCAGTGGATAGGCGGCGACCGCGATGGCAACCCCTATGTCAACGCAGAAACCCTCAGCTATGCGCTGAGCCGGCAGGCCGAAGTGGCGCTGCGCCACTACCTGACCGAGGTGCACTTTCTGGGCGGGGAACTGTCCATGTCAGCCATGCTGATTGATGTCAGCGCAGAAATGCGCGTCCTGGCAGAAAGCTCACCCGACACCAGCGAGCATCGCAAAGACGAGCCCTATCGCCGCGCGCTGACCGGGGTTTACGCCCGGTTGGCCGCCACACTGAAGGCGCTGACCGGCGGCGAGGCTGCGCGCCATGCCGTGGCACCGCAAAATGCCTATGCCCGAGCTGAAGATTTCCTGGCGGACCTGCGCACCCTGGAGCAATCGCTCAAGGCCCATCACGGGGAAGCCCTGGTTGCCCAGCGTCTGCACCCGCTGATCCGCGCGGTGGAAGTGTTTGGTTTTCATCTCGCCACGGTCGATCTGCGCCAGAGTTCCGACAAGCATGAAGCGGTGGTGGCCGAACTGCTGGCCGTGGCGCGCCTGGAGCCCCACTACGCCAGCCTGGACGAAGCCGCCAAGCGTGCGCTGCTGATGCAGCTGCTCAATGACGCCAGGCCCCTGCGCGTGATCGGCACCACCTACTCGGCGCTCGCCCAAAGTGAGCTGGCCATCTTTGAAGCCGCACGCACCGCGCGCGCGGGTTTTGGCAAGGAAGCCATCCGCCACTACATCATCAGCCATACCGAAACCGTGAGCGATTTGCTCGAAGTGCTGCTGCTGCAAAAAGAAGCGGGACTGATGCATGGCACGCTGGACAGTAATGCAACCTGCGACCTGATCGTGGTGCCGCTGTTTGAAACCATTGAAGACCTGCGCAATGCCGCGCCCATCATGCGCGAGTTCTACGCCCTGCCCGGCATGGCACAACTGGTGCAACGTGGCCGTCCTGACCAGTACTGCGAGCAGGACATCATGCTCGGCTACTCTGACAGCAACAAGGACGGCGGCATTTTTACCAGCAACTGGGAGCTCTACCGCGCCGAGATCGCACTGGTGGAACTGTTTGACCAGCGGGCCGATTCGCACAACATTCAATTACGCATGTTCCATGGCCGTGGCGGCACGGTCGGCCGCGGCGGCGGCCCAAGCTATCAGGCCATCCTGGCGCAGCCCCCAGGCACCGTGCGCGGACAGATCCGCCTGACTGAGCAAGGCGAGGTCATTGGCTCCAAATACGCCAACCCTGAAATCGGCCGCCGCAACCTCGAAACCCTGGTGGCCGCCACGCTGGAGGCCACCCTGCTGCAGCCGACCAAACCCGCCACCAAGGCCTTCCTGCAAGCCGCCGCCGAACTGTCGCAAGCCAGCATGGCGGCCTACCGCGCGCTGGTGTACGAGACCCCCGGTTTCACCGAGTATTTTTTCAGCGCCACGCCGATCCGCGAGATCGCCGAACTCAACATCGGATCGCGGCCAGCGTCAAGAAAGGCCTCGCAAAACATTGAAGACCTGCGCGCCATTCCCTGGGGCTTCAGCTGGGGCCAATGCCGCCTGACTTTGCCGGGCTGGTATGGCTTTGGCACGGCCATCGAGCAGTACCTGCAACAAGGCGGATCGACCGCCAGTCGCAAGGAGGCGCTTGCCCGGCTGCAAAAGATGTACCGGCAATGGCCCTTCTTTCGCGCCCTGCTGAGCAACATGGACATGGTGCTGGCCAAGAGCGACCTGGGGCTGGCTTCGCGCTATGCCGAACTGGTAAGCGACGCGCGGCTGCGCAAGAGAATTTTCAGCGTGATCGAGGCTGAGTGGCATCGCACCGCGCAGATGCTGACGCTGATCACCGGCGACCGGCAGCGGCTGGTCGGCAACGCTGCGCTGCAACGCTCCATCCGCCACCGTTTTCCGTATATTGACCCACTGCATCACCTGCAGGTCGAACTGATCCGGCGTTACCGCGCGGGCCAGACCGACCAGCGGGTGCAAACCGGCATTCACATCTCGATCAACGGCATTGCAGCGGGGTTGCGCAATACCGGTTAATCGGTTTGGTCAATCGGTTTAGTCCTACACGCGCAACAGCTGCGTCCGATACCGCCAAACGTTTTTGCCCCGTAGGATGAGTCATGCGCCAGATCCGGCCCGCTTGGGGTACGGGCAGACAGCGCCTACTCAGGAATCCGAAAACCATGACTACCTCCCACGCCGGAGCAACCAGCCGCTTTCCGGTTGCCAACGAGTTTGTATCCAGTGATTTCCTGGCCCTGGCCTCGCACATGGGCGATTGCCAACGCTCGCGCGAACGCTTTTTCAGCCTGCGCGCCAGCTTGGAGACCCTGCACGCCGTGACATCGCCACGGATCGTGACGAGTAGCGCACTGTTCGTGGTCTGCTGCGTGCTTCTGCTGGTCGTCGTGGCCTGACGGGACCCACGGATGGACGCCTCCGTCCTTGACCGGCTTGAGGCGCTAAGCTCCTACGCCCGCAAGATCCTGCAGCAGCGCCAAGGAAAAGCCGAGCCGCCGATTCGCGCCGAACTGTTCGGCATTCAGCGCTTTGAACAGCACGGCCGCAGTCTGGCGCAGGCCCAAGTGGTCCAGACCGATGCTGCTTCACGCCGCCACGCCTCTTTTTTTCCGCGCGTTGAGCAAAACCTCGCCGCGCTGCGCAACGCCTACGACTATGTGACGCTGACTTCACTCAGAGGTCAATACGTCACGCCTGCAGCCGAGTGGCTGCTGGATAATTTTCACCTGGTCGAAGAGCAACTGCAGCAGATCCGCGAAGGCGTGCCGCGCCGCTACTACGCCAGCCTGCCCAAGCTGGCGGGCGAGCCGCTGGAAGGCCTGCCACGCGTTTATGGCATCGCCTGGGCCTATGTCGCTCACACCGACAGTGTCCTGAGCGAGGAAGTTTTCACCGCGTTTCTCAACGCCTATCAGGAACACAGCGAACTGCGCTTGAGCGAACTGTGGGCCTTGCCGACCACGCTGCGCGTGGTGCTGCTTGAAAACCTGCGCCGAATTGCCGACGAGATTGCGCAAGGCAAGGTGGCGCGCGAAGTTGCCCATGCGGTTTGTGACTGCGCGACCCAGTTAAGCAAGCACGACCTTGATGCGATCAACGCATTGATGAAACAATGCGGCCTGCAGCGCAGCTACCTGACGCAGCTGTGGCAGTGCATGCCAACGGAGCGGCTGGACAATTCAACCGCGCTGGTGCTGTGGACCGAGCGGCATTGCCCTGACGGGCCCGCGTTCATGCTCGATAGTCAGATCGCGCAGGTCGCCGCCAACCTCACGGTTGGCAACATCATCACTACCTTGCGCCTGATCGGCCAGATCGATTGGGTCGATCTGATCGAGCCGGTGAGCCTTTCGTTACAGGCGCTCGGACAGTTACCCAGCTTTGCCCTGGAAAACGAGCTCACGCACCAGCAAATCACCCAGTCCATGGAGCGGCTGGCGCGGCTAAGCCACAGGTCCGAACGCGAAGTGGCCCAGGTCGTAGTCACCGCGGCACAGTCCATTCCTGGCGGCGTGCCCGCAAAGGCGGCCGAGCGTACTGCAGGCTTTTACCTGATCGGTGCCGGCCGGGCCACACTGGAAGCCGCGCTCGGCATGTCTGCGCGCCACGCATGGCAACTGGCGGTCCCGCCCAACTGGCGTCTGGCCCTCTACATGGGTGCCATTGCACTGGGCACGGCGCTGGTCGTGCTGGCCGCTGCGCAGCACGTTGACGTGCGCGGCTGGCAAGCGGTGCTCGCCCTGTTCCTGCTGGCGTGGCCGGCCTCTGAAGCCGCAGCCGCCCTGGTGCATCGCCTGATCGCGGAGTCGCTGAAAGTGCGCGTTTTGCCGCGGCTGGATTTCGCCGGTGGCATTCCCCCTGAACACCGCGTACTGGTCGTGATCCCCACCCTGCTGACGTCCGCGGCGATGATTCGGGACTTGGTACAACGGCTCGAACTGCACTGGCTGGCCAACCACGAGCGCGAGGCGCAATTTGCCCTGCTGACAGACTGGTCCGACGCGCCCGACGCCACCCTGCCCGGCGATGCCGCCCTGCTGCAGGACGCACTGGCTCAGGTGGCCGCGCTGAACGCGCGCTATCCCGCGCCCGATGGGTACGCGCCGCGCTTCCTGCTGATGCACCGGCCGCGCAGCTGGTGCGAGACCGAGCAGCGCTGGCTGGGCTGGGAGCGCAAGCGTGGCAAGCTGGAGCAACTGCTGCACACGCTGGCCACCGGCAGCATGGCGGGCTTCACGCCGCTGGCACCAGGGCTCCGGTTGGCCCACGGCATACGCTACGTCGTCACACTCGACAGCGACACCGGTCTGCCGCCCGACATGCTGTGCGAGCTGGTGGCCGTGGCAGCCCACCCGCTGAACGCGCCGCAGCTCGATGCCGCTTCGCGCCGCGTGGTCGGCGGCTACGGCATCTTGCAGCCACGCCTGGTCACTCCCTTGCCCGGGCCGACGCAGCGCACCCTCTTCCATCAGTTGTTTGCCGGCCAGTGCGGCATTGACCCCTACAACAGCGGCGTCTCCGACCTCTACCAGGACCTGTTCGGCAGCGGCAGCTTTACCGGCAAGGGGCTGCTGCATGTCGAGGCAATGCATGCCGTGCTCCACGCCCGTCTGCCCGCAGACTCGGTGCTGAGCCATGACCTGCTGGAAGGCAGCATCGCGCGCTGCGGCTTTGTCAACGATGTCACCCTGATTGAAGAGTACCCGCACCATGCAGGCGTGGCAGCCTCGCGCCTGCACCGCTGGAGCCGTGGCGACTGGCAACTGCTGCCCATCATGTGGCACGCAAGGCATTACGGCGTCGATGCCCTGGGCTTGTGGAAAATGGCCGATAACCTGCGCCGCTCGCTGGTTCTGCCCGCCACGTTCGGGCTGCTTATCTGGGTTGTGTTCACCGGCGCGCTGCCATTGACTACGGCGCTGGAGGTGGCGTTCGCCGCTCTGCTGGCCGGCCCGCTGCTCGGGGCGCTGGCCGGTCTGGTACCGACGCGCCGGGATATTGCCTGGAACCACTTCTTTCATGTCGGTCAAAGTGAACTGCTGCGCGCCTTCGGCAGCGCCGCCTGGCAGTTCAGCCAGCTTGCCGCACAGGCTGGAATGCAGCTGGACGCCGCCGTTCGTTCACTCTGGCGCATGGCGGTGAGCCAGCGCCACCTTCTTGAGTGGACCACCGCTGCCCAAGCCCAGGCAACGTCGCGCAATGAGCTGGCGGCATTTGCGCGCCAGCAGGCACCCGCATCGCTGCTTTGCGCGGCGCTGGCCGTGGCGGCGCTTTGGAGCCCGCACCCCGTGGCCGGGGTCACCTTGTTGCTGCTGTGGGCCGCTTCACCGCTAGCTGCCTGGTGGGCCAGCAGGCCAGGCCCATTGAGCAGGGAAAAGACCCTGCAGGATGAAGACAAGCACTACCTGCATGCCTTGGCGCGCGACAGCTGGCGCTTTTTTGAGCATTGCGTCGGCCCCGAGGACAACCACCTGCCGCCAGACAACCTGCAGCTCGTGCCGGAGCCCATGCTGGCGCACCGTACATCGCCCACCAACATCGGCTTGTACCTGCTGGCCGTCTGCTGCGCGCGCAAATTCGACTGGATCAGCACGGGTGAAGTCATCAGCCGCCTGCAAGCCACGCTGGACACGATGGAGCGCTTGGCCAAGCACAACGGCCACCTGCTCAACTGGTACGACACGCGCACCCTGGAAATTCTGCAACCGGGCTATGTGTCTTCGGTCGATAGCGGCAACCTGGCAGGCCTTTTGTTAACGGTCGCGCAGGCCTGCAGCGAACTGGCGCGGGATGATATCAATGACAAGGCCATGCAGGCCGCGCTGGTGGATCTGGCCAAACGCTGTCAGGCGCTGTACGCGGCCATGGATTTTCGCGGCCTTTATGACCGCAAACGCCACCTTTTCCACATCGGTCTGCAGGTGCATGAGCACACACTCGACGCGAGCTATTACGACCTGCTGGCCTCCGAATCACGCCTGACCAGCTTCCTGGCCATCGCCAAGGGCGACGTGCCGCGCCGCCACTGGGCCGCGCTGGGCCGCCCATTTCTGTCGGTCGGCGTATTGCCGGGGCTCAAATCATGGTCAGGCTCCATGTTCGAATACCTGATGCCGTCGCTGCTGATGCATGAACCCGAGCATGGCTTGCTGCATACTGCGGCGCGAGCGGCGGTGGCCGAACAACGGGCCTTCGGCGCTTCCCAGCAGTTACCCTGGGGCGTGTCGGAATCAGCCTATTTCGCTCAGGACTATTCGCTGGCGTACCAGTATTCACCCTTCGGCGTGCCGCGCCTGGCACTGCGGCGCACGCCGCCTGCCGACCGGGTCGTTGCGCCCTACGCGACCATGCTGGCCAGTTTGTTTGATCCGGGTCAAGCGGTGGTCAACCTGCGGCGGCTGGAGCAGCTCGGTGCGCGCGGTGAACTGGGCCTGTTCGAAGCACTGGACTTCACCGTGGCGCACCAGCCAGCCAAGTCGCATCAGCAGGCTTTCAGCCTCGTCGAGACGTACATGACCCACCACCAGGGCATGTCGCTGGCGGCGCTCTGCAACGTGCTGTGCCAGGATGCGCCCCGACGCTGGTTCGCTGCCGACCCGCAAGTGGCGGCGCACGAGGCGCTGCTGCATGAACGCTGCCCGCGCCAGATCGTGGAAAGCGCCGACCCGCGCCAACCCCCAGAGCCCGGCGGCTACGTGGCGGAGCCGGTGTTCCAGACGCGCGACGTAAACCCACTGCGCGCTGGCTGGAAGCCCACCCAGCTGCTGTCCAACGGGCGCTATAGCGTCGCCCTGCATGCCAGTGGTGCCGGCGTCAGTCGCTGGGGGGGCCGCAACGTCTCGCGCTGGCGCGACGACCTGCTGCGCGATGCCCATGGCTGCTTTTTTTACCTGCGCCGCGAAGGCGATGATAGCGTGGTCTCGCTCACCGCCGCACCAGCGCCAGGCCCAAGTTGGCGCTACCAGGCGCGCTTCATGGCCGACCGGGTCCAGTTTGATGCACGGGGCGGTGACCTGAGCGCAACCATCACGGTTTTGGTCAGCCCCGAGGACGACACCGAGTTGCGCACCGTGACCCTGCATAACACCGGCCGAACCGAGCAGATTCTGGAACTGGTCTCCTGCTTCGAGGCCGTGCTCGCCGATCCGCGCGCCGATGAAGCACACCCGGCATTTTCCAATCTCTTCATGCACACGCGCTGGGAACCGTACTGGCGCGCCATCATGCTCACGCGCAGGCCGCGCGTGCATGGAGACTTGCAAATGGCGGTCTCACACTTTCTGGCGGAAGCCGGGGCTGAGCTGCTTTCGGTGGACTGCATTGCCGACCGCCGGCTGTTCGCGGGCCGCAACCGTCCGCCGCACCAGCCGGCCCTGCTGACACAACCCAAAGGCACCAGCGGCAGTCCGATCAACGGTCTTGACCCCGTGGGCAGCCTGCGCGTGAAGCTGCGGCTGGCACCCGGTGCCGTGGCCAGGCTGACCTTCGCCACCGCCGCCGCCGACACCGAGGGCGAACTGGCGGCGCGCATCGACAAGTATCTGCAGCCGATGCACATCAAACGCGCCACCCGCATGGCCGCCACGCTGGCTCAGGTGCGACTGCGCGATCTGGCGCTGACTCCCGAGGAAAGCCTGGCGTTGCAGGACCTGACCACGGCACTCATGTACAGCACGCCACGGCCGAGGGTCGAACGCTCGCCACTGGATCAGCGCCAGCTCTGGCGCTTCGGCATTTCAGGAGACAAACCAATCATGCTGGTACGCATCCAGTCAGCCAGCGGGATGCGGCTGGTCCATGCGCTGCTGCGGGCGCAGCCCTGGTGGGCCTTCGGCGGCTTGGCGGTCGATGTCGTAGTGCTTAACAACGAACCCAACTCTTACCTGATGCCGTTGCAGCGCGACATTCTGGCGCTGCGCGACCGACTGATGCAGGCCGCGCAATCGAGCTTTCCAAACGACGATGCCGCAGGCTCATCGCTGGGCTTTTACCTGCTGCGCGAGCAGGAAATCGCCAACGACGAAAAGGCCGCGCTGGCCGGCCTGGCGCGTGTCGTGCTCATTGCCGATGGCCGTCCGCTGGAAACACAAGTGGCCGCACTGCGCGCGAGCTGGTTGCCGCAGCACAGCGATGCAGCGGCCCGTACCCCGCTTTGGAGCCAGTTGCCCGCCGCCGCAACCAAGACTGCGGCCCCGACTGAAATGGGCCCCAGGGGCCACTTCGATGCCGCAAGCGGCGAGTACCATTTTGAGTTGCAGGGCGACCAGCCCTTGCTCAAACCTTGGGTCAACGTCATCGCCAACCCCGTGTTTGGTTTTCAGGTGTCGGAAACCGGCAGCGGCTATACCTGGGCCGTCGACAGCCAGGAACACCAGATCACACCGTGGTCCAACGACCCGGTGCGCGACCCGGCCTTTGAGCATTGGCTGCTGCAAGACCTGGACAGTGGCGAGGTTTTGCCGCTGGTGCCCAGTTTGCTCAGAGCGCCTGGCAGCCGTTGGCGCGTGCGCCACGGCCAGGGTTATTCAGTGTTTGAGGGTCAGCACGGCGGCCTGCAAGTGGAAACGACCTTTTTCGCTCATCTGAGCGAGGCCGTGAAGGTCGTGCAGGTGCGCGTCCAACACAACGGCAGCGCCCGGCGGCGCTTGCGCGCCATCGCGATGGTGGAATGGCAAATGGGTGCAACACATGGCGCACGGCGCACGCTGCACACCTGGAAGGGCTCAGAGCCGACGGCTGTGTTCGCCCAGCAACGAGAAAGCCAGGGCGGCTTCGGCGGCAGTACGGCTTTTCTCGCTTTTGGCGCAACCGCCGATGCGGTGACCAGTCTGCAATGGACCTGCCATCGCGGCGAATTTTTCGACACGTTGGGGCGGCTGGTGCTGCCCACCACGCTGGGGCAACACAGCGGCGGCGCATTTGATCCCTGCGCCGCGATCACCCGCAAGTTCGAGGTGGCCGGAGGTGGCACACTGACATTCAGTTTCATCCTCGGTCATGGGGCCGATGCTGCTGCCGCGGAGCAGATGGCCCTGGACTGGGCACAGCGCGACACCAGCAAGGCGCTGGCCGAAGTCAAGGGCTGGTGGTCAGAACTACTGGGCAAGGCATGGGTCGCCACGCCCGACCCGCTGTTCGACGCCCTGGTCAACCACTGGCTGCTTTACCAGACGGTGGCGTGCCGTCTGTGGTCCAAGGCCGGGTTTTACCAGGCGGGCGGCGCTTTCGGCTTTCGTGATCAATTGCAGGATGCAATGGCCCTGGGCCTGGCCGACCCGGCGCGCCTGCGCGAACAGATCGTCCTCAATGCCTCGCGCCAATTCCCCGAAGGCGATGTCCAGCACTGGTGGCATGCGCCCAGTGGCGCAGGGGTGCGCACGCATTTTTCCGACGACCTGCTCTGGCTGCCTTACGTCTGCGCGCATTACGTTCAGGTGACTGGCGACGTGGCCGTTCTCGACGACATCGTTCCCTTCATCGACGGCCCACCGATTCCCGAGGGCGCAGAAGACGCCTACTACGTGCCGCAAGTCAGTCCCCAGTCCGCCAGCATCTATGAGCACTGCGCCCGTACCATCGAACGCAGCCTGGCGGTGGGCGTGCACGGCTTGCCACTGATGGGCACCGGCGACTGGAACGACGGCATGAACCGTGTCGGCAACGAGGGCCGCGGCGAGTCGATCTGGCTCGGCTGGTTCCTGTGCAGCGTGGTCGATGGCTTTGCGCCTTTGGCAAAAACACGCGGCGACGATGCGCGCGCTACACGCTGGATGGAAGCACGCAGCGGCTGGGTCGCCGCGTTGCATGACGCCGGCTGGGACGGCGCCTGGTTCCGCCGCGCCTTTTTCGACAACGGCGTGCCGCTGGGTTCAAGCGCCAACGCCGAATGCCGCATCGACCTGATCGCGCAGGCGTGGGGCGTGCTGTCGGGTGCGTCCACGGCGGCTTTCACTACCCCGGCCATGCAGTCACTCAAGGGCCAGCTGATTGATCAACAAGCGGGTTTGCTGCGCCTGCTGGATCCACCATTTCAGCATTCCGCCAACAACCCTGGCTACATCCAGGCCTATCCGCGGGGCGTCCGCGAGAACGGCGGCCAGTATTCGCACGCCGGCGTCTGGGGCATGATGGCTCAGGCCCTCAGCGGTGACACCGAGGGCGCCTGGGAAAGTTTCGAAGCCCTCAGCCCCGCGCACCGCAGCCAGCATCCAGAGCGCGGCCCGGCCTACGAAATCGAGCCTTATGTGATGGCTGGCGACGTCTACAGCGCCGCACCCTACGTCGGCCGCGGCGGCTGGAGCTGGTACACCGGCTCGGCCGCCTGGCTTTACCGCGCGGCGCTGGAAACCCTGCTCGGCCTGACCGTTCGGCCAGGCCGCCTGTCCCTTTCGCCGCGCCTGCCGTCGCATTGGCCCGCCGTGGAAATCCGCTTGAAGCTGCAAGGACACGACATCACCGTGCACTGGCAGCGCGACCGTCATGCCGCGGTGTCGCTGAAAGCCGACCAGGTGCTGGGCTGGGGCGAGTGGGTGTCGCTCGATACCCTGCCGCAGTCAGCCGTACTGTTGGTGCACGGCGAAGCGATGTTGGCGCAGCCGCCGGATATTGCTGTAACCGGCCTGTTGCCGTGACAGTGGGTTCCCTGAAATGCTGGAAATTTAATAGCTGATTTCGCGCATCGCCAGCCCGACTACGAGCCCAGAAACTCGCCAATTGGTTTCAGGTCATCCACCCGATCACAAATGGTCTTGACGATCATCAGGATGGGTATGCCTAACAGCAAGCCCCAGACGCCCCACAGCCAGCCCCAGAAAAGCAAGCCGACAAATACCGCGACCGGACTCAATTGACTGCTGCGACTGGTCAGCCAGGGTGTGAGCAAATTGCCGACCAGGGTGTGAATGAGCAGAGAAATGCCACCAACCAGCAAGGCCATGTCGAGCGAACCAAACTGCAAAAATCCGACCAGCGCCGAGCTTGCTGCGGTGGCCAGTGAGCCCACATAAGGCACCAGATTGAGCACGCCCGCCACAATGCCCCACACTGCGGCATTGTCCAGCCCCGATGGCCAGCAGGGCCAGCCAGGTGAGCACCCCCACTAGCGCGCTGGTGAGCAACTGCACCTGCAGATAGCGCTGAATCTGGCCGGTCACTTCATGCAGTGCCTGCAGGGTGATTTTCTTTCTGCTCAGGCTGGGGCCGGCCAGCTTGACCAGCTTGCGGCGAAAAGTATCGCCAGAGACCATCAAAAAATAGGTCAGGAAAACGACTGCGGCAGTCTGGCCCATCAGGGTGAGCAAGCCCACCGTGCCTGACCACACATAGTCCTTGACGTTAAAGCCTGACGACTCGACCACCACGCGCGTGGCACCACGGTTGCTGTCAGGCGTAGCATTTTCCCGCGCCGCCTGCTCAAGTTGCGACGCGGCTTTCTGCACGGTTTGGAGCGCGCTGTCTGCTTTGCCGCCATGTGGTTTCACGGCCTGCCTGAGCTTTTGCGCCGCCATCGGCAGCGCCTCCACCAGTTGCGTGGCCTGATTGCCGAGTGAATAAGCAGCCGAGCCGATGGCGCCGAAAATGGCCAGCACCAGCAGCGCAGCGCCAAGCCAGCGTGGCACCCGTTGACGCTCCATCCAGTTGACCAGTGGCGACAGCGCATAACTGAACAGCACACTAAGCATGACCGGAATAAAGACAACCATGGCCCAATGAAGCACAAAAATGCTGGCCAGCACGGCCAGCACCACCAGCGACATGTTGCGGATATCCACCGGCATATGAAGAAACACCCGGTCTGGCTCGGTCAACAGCGCCGTTTCAGGATCGGCAAGCGGAGTGTCTGGAGGGAATTCTTCGGTCATCTGGTTCTTCATAAATATCTGCAGGTACCGCCTCGCTGGCACACTGACCTGCTGGCTGGCAAAAAACGGCGCAACGCAGTCCCATGATCGTTATGCGTCCATTCAAACCTGAAAACAGGCAAAACGGTGTAGGACGCTGACGCCGGAATGAACCGGCTATCGTCCCTGATGGACGCGGCCGGAGTGTCGCCATCAGCCCAGAATAGCTTCCCGAACCGCGCCGAGCTGTCGCCGCGAGACCGCCAGCACTTCGTCAATGCCATTGAGCCGCACCGCCCAGCCTTCGCCTTCCTCCGGGTCGAAATGCTTTTCGAGCGCGCGCACGGCGCGCCGCGCAATCAGCGCATTGCGATGGATGCGCATGAACCATGCGGCATGGCGCTCTTCGAGCTCGTTCAGAGAGCCATTCAAAATGAAGCTGCGGCTGGCGGTGCGCACCGTGATGTACTTGAGCTCGGCCTTGAGATACAGCACTTCGGCCAGAGGCACCCGCTCGGTCCGTCCGCGGTCTTGAATAATCAGAATTTCATCAGGCAAATCGGACACCAGGCTACGTTTTGATTGAGCCAAACGCTCTACTTTTTGTAGCGCCTGCTGCAAGCGCTCAAGCCGTACCGGCTTCGTCAGATAATCGATAGCTTCAAGTTCAAAGGCCTGCACCGCGTGCCCGGCATGCGCCGTGACAAACACCACGGCGGGCGGCTGGGGCAAGGCGGCGATGGTTTGGGCCAGCGCCATGCCATCAACTCCCGGCATGCGGATGTCCAGCAACACTACGTCAAAGCGTCCCTGCTCCAGGGCGCTCACGGCTTGCACGGCATCGGCCGCCTCGCCCGCCACCAGCGCCGCCGGGGTCGCGCAATCGCCCAGCAGGGTGCGCAGGCGCGAACGCGCCAGCGCCTCGTCGTCAACCACCAGTACTTTGAGTGTCATGCGGGAATCTCCAGCCGGACCTGAAATATGCCATCCTTGAAAACGGTCTTGAACTGGGCCTGCACATCATGCAGCAAAAAGAGCCGCTCACGCACATTTGCCAAGGCCAGTCCATTGCCACGCTCCCCCACGCCAGCGGGCGCTGAATTGGTCACCTTGATCACCACCGTGCTGCCGCGCCTGACGGTGGAAATTCTGATTTGTGCGCCACCGGCGCTGGGTTCCACGCCGTGCATCACAGCGTTTTCCACCAGCGGCTGCAGCAGCAGCGGCGGCAGCCTGGCCTGGGCAGCGTGCTCATCAAGGCTCCAGTGCACCTGCAGGCGCTTGCCAAAGCGGACTTGCTCAATCGCCAGATAACGCTGCGCCAGTGCAATTTCCTGCCCCAGCGTCACCGACTCGGCCGGGTCGGCCAGCGCATGACGAAACAACTCGCTCAAGTCTTCCAGCACGGTCTCGGCCTTGGCAGGCTCGGCACGCACCAGCGCAATGGCGCTGTTGAGCGTATTGAACAAAAAATGCGGCCGGATGCGCGACTGCAGCTCGGCCAGCCGCGCGGCAGTGGCCGCAGGTGTGAGCGCCTTGGCGCGCCAGAAGAGACCTGTCAGCACCATGGCCGAGAGTAGAGCGCCCGAAGCCGTACTGGCCCACCATGGCGTCGGCTGCAGCAGCCCCATCAGGGCCAGCAAGCCGCAGCCATACAGCCCGGCCACCCCACCCAGCGCCATGCCGACCAGCCACTGGCGCAAAAGCGCCAGCCGATTCAGACGCACTTTCAGTGCGCAAACGGCGATCAGCCAGGCCAGCGTGGCAGGCAGTGCCCCGCCGGTAAACAGGGAAAACCGCATCAGCCAGTCCACCACCTCGCCAGCCCCAAACATGGCAGCCACCCCCACCACCGCCTCAACAAACAGCACTGCACGCAACACCACCCCCACATGGCAGGCGTCAAACATGCTGGTACGCACCAAAGGTTGCGGCGCTGCTTCATCGCCCTGGATAGCGCTTCCCTGGAGCGTGGATTCTGCGAAATTCCGTGGATCGAGCGAGGGCTTCATCGGTTTCGTGAAAGATGTTAAGGTTAGCCTAGGAAGGCGCGACGCGCAGATAAAATCGGTCTCCAAGTATTGCACCGCTCTCGGCCTTGCCGCCATCGGTTGAAATACCATTTGCCCAGAATAACGCACTGCGGGCCCCTGACCTGCGCTTTGCACCGCACCGACCCGTGATCACCCCAAGGAAAGACCCACGTGAATCAATTCGACAAAAAGTCCCAAGCCTGGTCTGCCCTGTTCTCCGAGCCCATGAGCGATCTGGTCAAGCGCTACACCGCCAGTGTGTTTTTTGACCAGCGCCTGTGGCAGGCCGACATCACCGGTTCGCTGGCCCATGCCGACATGCTGGCCGCGCAGGGCATCATCACAGCCGCCGACCACGCAGCCATCCAGAGCGGCATGGCGCAAATCACGGCAGAGATCGAATCGGGCGCGTTTGAATGGAAGCTGGATCTGGAAGACGTGCACCTCAACATTGAAGCGCGCCTGACGCAAATCGTGGGCGACGCCGGCAAACGCCTGCACACCGGCCGCAGCCGCAACGACCAGGTCGCCACCGACGTGCGCCTGTGGCTGCGCGGCGAGATTGACCTGATCAGCGGCCTGCTCACTGACTTTCAAAAAGCACTGGTCAACATTGCTGAAAAAAATGCAGAGGTGATTCTGCCCGGCTTCACGCATTTGCAGGTGGCGCAACCGGTGAGCTTTGGCCACCACATGCTCGCCTATGTGGAAATGTTCAGTCGCGACGCTGAGCGCATGCTGGACGTGCGCAAGCGCGTCAACCACCTGCCCCTGGGCGCCGCCGCACTGGCCGGCACCAGCTACCCGCTGGACCGTGAGCGCGTGGCCCGCACCTTGGGCATGGTCGATGGCCAAGGCCAGCCTCAAGTCTGCCAGAACAGCCTGGACGCCGTGAGCGACCGCGATTTTGCGATTGAATTCACCGCCGCCGCGGCGCTGGCCATGGTGCACATCAGCCGCTTGAGCGAAGAGCTGGTGCTGTGGATGAGCCAGAGCTTTGGTTTCATCGACATTGCCGACCGCTTTTGCACCGGCTCATCGATCATGCCGCAGAAGAAAAACCCCGACGTGCCCGAACTCGCGCGCGGCAAGACCGGCCGTGTGGTCGGCCACCTGATGGGCCTGATCACCCTGATGAAAGGCCAGCCGCTGGCCTACAACAAGGACAACCAGGAAGACAAGGAACCGCTGTTTGACACCGTGGACACGCTCAAGGACACGCTGCGCATCTTTGCCGAAATGGTGGGCGGCATTAGCGTCAAGCCCGAGGCCATGGAACACGCCGCCCTCAAAGGCTACGCCACCGCCACCGATCTGGCGGATTACCTGGTCAAGAAAGGCCTGCCTTTCCGCGACGCGCACGAGACCGTGGCACATGCGGTCAAGGCCGCCATCTCGCATGGCGTGGATCTGTCTGAGCTGCCCCTTGAAGTGCTCCAGCAGTTCAACCCAAACATTGAAAAAGACATTTACGAGTGCCTGAGCCTGCGCGGCTCGCTCAATGCCCGCGACATTCCAGGCGGCACGGCACCCAGCCAGGTGCGCGCGCAGATTGCGCGGCATCGGGCGCGGTTGGGTAACTGAAATGGTTGAACCGGTCTCCGGAAACGTGTTTGCCGATCTCGGTTTTCCGCATTCTGACGCGCGTCATTTGCGGGCTCAATTGGCTCTGCGTCTAAATGATTTACTGAAAGCTGAAGGGCTAACCATTGATTTTCAAATGAAATCGAAACTCTATAGCCAATAATCCTCACCTCACGATGCTGCGTTACTTCACCGTTCCCGTCACCGCGTTCCAGCAAAACTGCTCCATCGTCTGGTGTGACCAGACATTGCGCGCTGCTGTCATCGATCCGGGTGGCGACCTGAGTCGTCTGCTGGCTGAAGTGCAGCGCCTGAGCCTGAACCTGGAGCAGATCTGGCTCACGCACGCTCACATCGACCACGCGGGCGGCGCGGGTGAGCTGGCGCAGCGCCTGAACCTGCCCATCATCGGCCCGCACCCAGGTGACCAGTTCTGGATTGACGGGCTACCGGCGCAAAGCGCGCAATTCGGCTTCCCGCCCGCACAAGCGTTCACGCCCACACGCTGGCTGCACGATGGCGACATCGTCACGCTGGGAAACGAAACGGTGCAGGTGCGCCACTGTCCGGGCCACACGCCGGGGCATGTGGTGTTCCACGCCCCGCAAATCGAACGCGCCTTCGTCGGCGACGTGCTATTTGCCGGCAGCATTGGCCGAACGGACTTCCCCCAAGGCAACCACCAGCAGCTCATTGACAGCATCACCCAGCGCCTGTGGCCCATGGGTGACCAGACCGTGTTTATCCCGGGCCACGGGCCGGAAAGCACCTTTGGGCACGAACGACACAGCAACCCCTATGTGGGCGGAACCTGAATGGGCTGCCTCAGAAGCCCCCGATGTCTGGAAAAGCACAAACTCCCAGAGTAAATTCTGTTCACCGTCAACGAGCGTCCGAGGGAAATGAAGGTTAGCTTCCGGTTACCCGCATCATTAAGTACATTTTTACATCTAGCGCCCACCAGCTGTGTCTCACCTGCTACCAAAAACATATCGACCAACAGACGGCGGCACAGGGTTCTCCGCCCAGTTTTCCAGCTTCAACCCCGCCACCCGCTCGAATTCACGCATGTTGTTGATCACCAGCGTGCAGTCATCAGCCAAGGCAGGGCTGGCAATCCAGAGGTCATTGGCGCCTATGGGCGTGTCCGCTGTACGCAGCCGCGTAAACTGCACGGCGTAGTGCTCGCAAAGGGATCGGGTGACGCCGTAGCGCACCGGCACCGCACGGGCGAGAGCGTCCAAACGACGCAGCACGTCGGATTTTCTGGTGCTGCGCTCGGCGCCCATGAGCAACTCGACGAAGGTAAAAAAACGACATGCACAACTCCGCTCTGCTACCCAGCGCATTCACGCGGTCTGCGACGATGGGGGGCTTGTTCTTGATCAGGTAAATCAGGATGTTGGTGTCCAGCATGCACCTCACAGCGACCCCCTATCCTGTTTGTATGAAAATCTTTCGCACACACTTCAGTTTATGTATTTTGAAGAAAAATGGATGCTTTGTCACTAATCTCCATAGTGAAACCGAATAAGGGACACTTGGCGTTCAGGGATTCGCCGTTCAGTGAAAATCACCCCGTGCGTGGCTGGCGTCAGGGCCGAGGCAACCGCCGAGCGCTTTAAGCCTCGTCTAAGCTGCGCACCCCAGACTGTGCAACCTCAAGGAACCCCCCAATGCGCCTATTACTGGTTGAAGACGACGCCATGATCGGAGAGGCGGTACTTCATGTGCTGCGCACCGAGCACTACGCGGCGGATTGGGTCAGGGACGGCAGCATGGCTGACGAGGCCCTGCGCACCGAGCAATACGACCTGGTGCTGCTGGACCTGGGCCTGCCCAAGCGCGACGGACTGGAGGTGCTGCGCGCCCTGCGGGCCCGGCGCAATAGCGTGCCGGTGCTGGTCGCCACTGCGCGCGACGCCGTCGGTGACCGGATTGCCGGACTCGACGCCGGTGCCGACGACTATGTCGTCAAACCCTACGACACCGACGAACTGCTGGCCCGCATACGGGCTTTGCTGCGCCGCAGCGCCGGACGGGGCGAGCCGGTGTTCGAACACAAAGGCGTGAGCCTGAACCCGGCGACCCGCGAAGCCACGGTGCAAGGCACGCCGGTATCGCTGTCGGCGCGCGAATGGGCCGTGCTCGAACCGCTGCTGGCGCGCCCCGGCGTGGTGCTGACGCGCGGTCAGCTTGAAGAAAAACTTTTTAGCTGGAAAGACGACATCAGCAGCAACGCGGTGGAAGTCTATATTCACGGCGTGCGCAAAAAACTCGGCGCCGACCTGATCCAGACCGTGCGCGGCCTGGGCTACCTGATTCCCAAACAATGACCGGCCCGGCATCGCACTCATTACGGAGACGCCTTCTCTGGTTTGTGCTGCTGGCCATTTTGCTGGTCGCCGTGTTGCAGGCCGTGACCGCCTACCGCGGTGCCCTGCAGCAGGCCGACGCCCTGTTCGATGACCATCTGCAGCAGATGGCCCGTTCCATGCGCAATGGGGTTCCCTTGGGCTCGCCCCTGGTGGAGGGCGACGGCGCGGACGGTTTTGACCTTTTCGTGCAAATCTGGGGCCCGGACGGCACCCAGTTGTTCCGCTCCACACATTCAGCCCTGCCGCAGCGCGCGGTACTGGGCTTTTCCGACGTGGAAGCCAACGGCAACCACTATCGGGTGTACACGCTGCAAACGGCCCTGCAAACCGTTCAGATTGCACAGGACCTGAGCGCCCGCACCGCGCGCGCCAGGGCGCTCGCCCTCACCGCCGTGCTGCCCTTTGCGCTGCTCACGCCTTTGCTGATGCTGGCAGTCTGGTGGGTGATCACGCGCTCCCTGGCGCCACTGGAGCGCACGCGCCGCGAGGTGGCGCGCCGCGCCGCCAGTGATTTTTCACCGCTGGCCGACGGCGGCCTGCCCGACGAAGTACGGCCACTGGTGGATGAGCTCAATTTGTTGTTTGGCCGGGTGCGAAGCGCTTTCGATGCACAAAAGAATTTCGTGGCCGATGCCGCGCATGAGCTGCGCTCGCCGCTCACGGCGCTCAAGCTGCAGGCGCAGGCCCTGCGCCGCGCCGATACAGACCCTGCGGCGCGCGAGGCCGGTATCGCCCGCCTGAACCAGGGCATCGACCGGGCCATCCGGCTGGTCGAGCAGCTCCTGCTGCTGGCGCGCGAAGAGGCCGGCCGCGGCCAGGCGCAAGCCGCCAGCCAGCGGCTTGATTTGCAGGAGGTGGTGAAACTGGCCATTGCCGATGTGCTGCCGCAGGCATGGCACAAGCATATCGATCTGGGTCTGGCCGAAAATCATGCCATCGAGCCCATGCCGGTCCACGGTCAGGCCGAAGCCCTGCGCATGTTGTTGCGCAACCTGCTCGACAACGCCGTCAAATACACGCCTGCTTCGGGTCAGGTGGATGTATCCCTTCAGGCGCAGCAAGGGCAGCCGGTATTGACAATTGAAGACAGCGGGCCGGGTATTGCCGCCGAAGACCGTGCGCGCGTCTTTGACCGGTTTTTTCGCGCAAGCGTTGCGCCAGCTGAAAGCGGCAGCGGTCTGGGACTGTCCATCGTCAAGGTGATAGCCGAGCGGCATGGCGCAACACTGACATTGGGACCCTCCATCCGGCTGGGCGGGCTGAAAATTGATGTACGTTTTCCGGCGGAACTGGCTTCATAAATTTAAGTTTCGTCTAAGGCAGCGTCGCCATAGTTGGAGCTACCGGCACCGCAGTGTGCCACCCCACTGAAGGAACCCAGCCATGAAATCTCCCGCATTGAAAAGCACCCAACTTGTCGTTGCCTTGCTCACCGCCGGTGCCATCGGTGGCGCTGGCGTCGGCGCGTTCAACGCCATGCATGCCACGGCAGTCGCCGGGCAGCCCGCCA
>DHWX01000061.1 GCA_002413395.1 Polaromonas sp. UBA5171
AACTTATTTTCACGTGACGCCATTGTGACGCGCTGACACGATACTCGATTGCCTTCGATCCAAATGCGGTAAATAGCGGTTGATATACAGCACCGGCCCGCAAAATTCCCAAAATGGTAATCAATAACTCCGGAGTGCGAGGCAGCAGCCCAGCAACCCGATCACCGGGTTTAACGCCAGAGGCCACCAATAAATTGGCAAAGCTGGCAGACAGTTCTTTCAGTTGATCAAACGTATAGGTCTCGCTATGCCCGTTCTGGCTCTCCCATATTAGAGCCACGCGCCCGGATCCGGCATACCTGTCGCAGCATTCGATACAGGCATTCACGCCTTCTTCTAAATTCCCTGACAGAACCGACAGAGCGGTCCTGAGATCAAAGCGCGCATAGGCCTCGGCGTAAGACTGACGCGGTGAACTCGCAGGTGTTGCGGACATATTGGTCTCCAGTGATGTAGTTAAAGCTAAAAAAATGTAGTCTCGTTCCGGATAGGCCTGGGCAGCAGTCGCATGCGCAGCGACGCCTGCGTCCTCCTTCACGCTTGACATCGATCTCCGTCGCCTTCGGGAGATCGCCATAGCGCTTAGCCCGAAGTCGATCGAGATAATTTAGTGTCTTCATTTTCCAGAATCTACTTTCTGTCGCGATTACGGCCGTTTGACCGGATTCTTGCTACGCGCTGGCCGCGACTTTGAAAGTTTCTTTGGCGCCTCAACCTCAGGCTTTTCAATTTGGACGACTTTGGGTAGCGGTTTTGATTCGACCGGGTACAAGAACGGAGCTATCAGTGTTGTCTTGGGGTGCATCTTTGTAGAAATTGGGCAGCGGGGTGGAGTCTACTCTTGGCTCCAGGTAACAGGTATTTAGGACCGCACGGTCACGCCTGTCTGGTCGCCCTGAATTCACTGGTCTCGATGATTGTGCAAAAGACGCGCAGCAGTTGGCGGTATGGTTTCATGGGAGCCTGCACTGGTCTTAACATACTACTTTCACAACCGAGCAAAAATCAAATGCCGAATTTAGCAACCGTAATGAAAAATGAGATTGTCCGGCTGGCACGAAAAGAGGTGCGAGCAGAGGTTTTGACGTTGCGCAAAGCAGCCACATCATCTCGCACGGACATCAACGCACTGAAGCGGCGCGTGGCCGCACTTGAAAAGCAGATTTCCTCATTGAGCAAGGCATCCCCAGCAAAGGAGGTCGAACCAGAGAATGAATCAACGCCCATCCGCTTTAGTTCAAAGGGGTTCGCCGCACTGAGGGCTCGGCTTGATTTATCCGCAAAGCAAATGGGTTTGCTGCTGGGTGCATCGGATCAGTCAGTCTACAAATGGGAACGAGGCGCCAGGCCAAGGGCCCACCAGTTGCCCAAAATTGCAGCGCTCAGGAAGATGAGCGCACAACAAATCGTGGGCATACTTAAATCTTTTTCTAAATAGACTGGCTGACAACGAAAAATAATTTTCAAAACCTTTTTTTAGACCTTAATCTGACTGTCGAGCCGATGTCCCAAGTCGTCGGCAAACCAGAACAATTGATAGAGAAGACCGATGAATACTATGACCGACAACCTTCAGGCTTTGACGCTCGGCACAGTTCCGGGGTCGGGTTCGCTACTGCCCACCCAAATGGTGGATTCAAACCACCCCGCTGTTCAGGCCTTCTCGCGTGAACACGCACAAGGGGCTGACGACCGCGAGCGCGCCGTGGCCCTTTTTTACGCAGTACGCGACGGTTTCCGGTACGACCCCTACCGCGTCGATCTGACCCATCATGGGATGCGGGCCAGCGCCGTGCTCGAACAGGGGGTGGGCTGGTGCGTGACCAAGGCCACTTTGCTGACCGCGGCCTGTCGTTCAGCAGGCATTCCTGCCCGGCTGGGTTTTGCCGACGTGCGCAATCACCTGTCCACCGAACGTATGCGCCAGGCCATGCAAACCGACGTGTTCGTGTGGCACGGTTTTTCCGAGATATGGCTGAACGACGCATGGCGCAAGGCCACTCCAGCCTTCAATATCAGTCTTTGCGAAAAGTTCGGCTTTCTGCCGCTGGATTTCAACGGGGTAGATGACTCCATCTACCACCCGTTTGATCGCAGTGGCCAGCGTCACATGGAATACATGCGGCATCACGGCAGTTTCGACGATGTGCCGTTGGAACGCCTGCAGGCCGACTTCGCTAAGTTCTACCCTGGTTGGGGTGGCGTGGCCGGCGACCTGACCAATGCTGACTTCGAAATCGATATTTCGAAGGAAGTCCGTTCTTGACACAGTATGTAAAAAAGGCACAAAAGCAAAGATGATTATGAGCAGCAAGACGACCTCAATTTGCCAAGGTTAGCTGCTGTGTTTTGCCCCCGGTGCCGACCTGCCGTGGTGTTAACCCTACCCATGACGCAAACTGACGCCGGGATTTGAATGTCGAGAAATCTCCGACGGCGACCACCAGCGCTGAGGCTGTCAAGTCCCCAACGCCTGGAATCTGTTGGATCGCCTGCTTGTGCCGATCCTCTCGGATCATGGCGCGCAGCCGCTGGCCAATTTGCTCGATGTCATCTTGGGTCCTTTGCGAGCGCACGGCCCTAAGTAAAGCTTGCATTCGATTCCTGACCTCGACTCGACACGTCGGCCACCCTCTCGAACTCCGATTCCGGGACAGCGATCGTGAACACCTTGTGGAGCGCGTCGCGAAGTTCGGCAGAACTTTGCAGCGTCTGACGCTCGGGTTTACCGTCCAGCGGCCGCCAGGTGAGCGTGCGGTTGAAGAGTGCATAGCGGCCACCGGCCACAGGACGCGTCGCTACCAGGTTATTGCCAAACAGGGAGTTCGGCCGGGTTGCGGTGTGCCAGTTTTGCATTGCGTAGTCAGCTGGCAGATGCGGGGAAAGATCGAATCGGTAGACGTCCACCCACTGGCCAGCGATCCTGGCCTGAAGAAGCTGGTCTGAACCTGCGGGCACAAGACGCACAGTCTCGTGCGATGTGGACTGTGGCTCGTGACGATCCATCATGACCGGCGAGGTCAATGTCAAGCCACCGAATCCGGCATCGACAAGAAAGCGCCCCTCGGGCATATCGACACACAGGACCATGTGGCTGCGTGGCACCTCCAGATCCGGCGGCAGCCGATAGCGCACGCGCGCCGACAGCCCGGTCACCGTGAATCCGATTTCAATCAGCGCGGACTGCAGCAGGGAATTCTGCTCGTAACAGTAGCCGCCTCGGCCACCGCGAACCAGCTTGGCTTGCAACGCATCGATCGACAGGTCGGGCACACCACCGGCCACCACGCTGACGTTCTCGAAGGGGATGGCCTGGGGGTGGCGTAAGGCCAGCGCCTGCAGCACTTCAAGCTTGGGCGTTCGCGGCCCGCCATAGCCGATCCGAGAACAATAGGTATCGATGTCCATGTATATTCGCTATAAGCCGAGTCGTTACCCCGCGGGCACCTTCCTCGATGACCCGTCTCGGTCAAGCGAATCGGACTGCTAAGGCCGGCATGGCATTCATCGGGTTAGGAAGGATTCTGGTGATTGTCCCCTGTTTGCGGAGATCGTCCATCACACTCTCACGCCAAGTTTGATAGTTTTCATCTTTGCTACGAGCCAGATTAATGGGACCTCGGTGTTGCCCATAAGGCAAACCATATCAAACGGCGTTGTTGCATAAATCGGAATGAAGTCATGACGACCCCGATTTCCTGCACTTCTCAGATCTTCACCGACATCGGCATGCCAAGATCTGACATCATGTTCAGCGCAGACGCACTGACCCACGCCTGAGTCTTTTGTTGCGCCAGCGCACGCGCTTTCATGGCACATCCGATGATGCGCTTGTAGCGCGGCATTGCCAACTCGGCATGTGCGCGCAAGCCGTAACCGGTCTTCCTTTGCCAGGCAATTCTGCTGTGCGCTTTGATATCTCGAATATGGTCATCGCGTTGGGTATCACCGGTGCTGGAGCACACTGCCGTCTTGGGCGGTGGGACCACAATTCGAGCATCACTTTGCTTGGTCAATACCGCTTTGGAACCTGTGTCTGCATTCCATCGCGTGTCTGCGGGACTTCATGGAGCAACGAAAATGACAGGAATGCACATACCAACCCGTTTTCCATTTTCAGCGCGCGGCTGGCTTGTTCTCGGTTTGCTCGCGATCTTTACGCTTGCAGGCTGTACCACCATAGCCACCACAGAACCCAAGGCACCGGTGCCATCAACGGTTGCCACCCAGCCCGCTCAAGCCACCGCTGACGAAGCTGAACACGACCAGAAGTTTGCCCTCTGGGTAGTTGAGTTCAGCGCCATCGCCCGCAAAGCGGGCATCCGTGAGGCGACGCTGCACATCGCCTTTGACCCGATTCGCTTCCTGCCAGGCGTCATTGAATTGGATCGGGCGCAGCCCGAGTTCACCCGGTCGGTATGGGACTACCTCGACAATGCGCTGTCGGCGCAGCGCATCACCCGTGGCCAGGACAAGCTGCAGCAACTGGGCCCCCAAGCAGTTGCCATAACTGGGCGCTACGGCATCCCGATCGAGATCGTCGTCGCCATCTGGGGCATGGAGAGCAACTACGGCAGCAACGTCGGCGACATCCCGACCATTGATGCCTTGGCGACACTGGGTTTCGAGGGCCGACGCGAGGCGTGGGCACGCAGCCAATTGCTGGCTGCCTTGAAGATTCTGCAAAGCGGTGACATTGATCGTACGCAGATGATCGGATCGTGGGCGGGCGCGATGGGCCAGACGCAGTTTCTGCCCTCCAACTTTCTGGCCTATGCGGTTGATGCCGATGGCGATGGCCGACGCGACCTATGGGGCAGTTCGGCCGATGTGATGGCTTCGACGGCGAACTTCCTGGCAAGCACTGGATGGCAGGCCGGTCAGCCGTGGGGGACTGAGGTGCGCTTGCCGCCCGGGTTCGACTATGCGCGCGCCGATGACAATGTACGACAAACATCGGTCGCTTGGGCAAACGAGGGTGTGCAATCGATGAACGGTACACCACTGCCAGCGCTGACCGACAGCTCGATCTGGTTGGCGTCCAGCGCAGGCGGACCGGCCTTCCTGATCGGACCCAACTTTCGCACGATCCTGCGCTACAACAACTCGACCAGCTATGCACTGGCTGTCAGTCTGCTGGCGCAACGCCTGGCAGGTGGCCCGCCGATACAAGCACCCTGGCCGCGCGATCTGCAAGCTTTGACGCGCAGCCAGTTGCTGGCAATGCAAACGGTCCTGAATACACGCGGTTTCGACAGTGGCACGCCCGACGGCATGATGGGCCCGGCCACGCGGCGTGGCATTCGTCAGTACCAGCGCAGCCTGGGTCTGCCAGCGGACGGATATCCAAGCCTGAATCTACTGCAGCACCTGCAGCAAAGCAGCGGCACGGCTCCTTGAGGGGGTTGTAAGCCCAAACCCCGTGTTCATGCGGCCTGACAGACAATTCAGTGTTCCAAAAAATCCGCAACCAGTTGTAAGAAATTGGCACATGAATGGGGATTGCAGCCTGAGCTGCTCACTTCATCCCAAGGCGGAAAAGCTAGCAAAACCATTGCAAACCGTTGGGTCTTCTCCCAAGTGCAACAATGCTTCGCATGACAAAACGTCCTCAGAGCTTGGGCGAGGAAATCGCTAACAGCGTGAGCCATGGTGTCGCACTCCTGTCGGCTATCGCTGCGTTACCGTTTTTGGTTGTACCGGCGAGTCGTCACAGTACCGTCAACTTCATCGGTGCCATCGTTTTTGCAGCGACCATGGTGCTGTTGTATCTGACTTCGACGCTTTATCATGCAATACCAAGCAGCCGTGCCAAGCGCGTCTTCCTAAAACTTGATTACGGTGCAATCTTTCTCTTTATTGCTGGCAGCTACACACCCTTTGCGTTGGGGGCACTTCGGGGTGTCTGGGGTTGGACCCTCTTTGGGGTGGTGTGGTCGCTTGCGGCGATCGGCATTACGTTGAAGGCCTTTGACCGTTTGTCGCCCCCTTGGCTCTCGACTGGCCTGTATCTCGTCATGGGCTGGCTCGTACTCATTGCAGCCGTGCCGCTCGTCGAGCACGTGCCATTGCCCGGACTCATATGGCTTGTAGGCCCGCCGGTAAGATTCGTGTAAAAGCGGCCACATCCCCATATTTTCAAATTTTGTGGCTTGGCGACGAAGCTGTTTGGCGTTGTTATGGTTCACGGTCCTGACACTTTGGGCACCATATGACACCGACCGCAGCGCGCGTAATTTATCCAGAGCTACCTGATCCGCTGACTCCAGGCGACTTGCAGCAACTCTTCAGCCCGAGCTTCGATGAGCGCAAGTGGGCCCCAACTGTGACGCGAACAGTAGAGTCTCAGGTGGCATTGTTGGTACAGCTGAAGATTTTCCAGACCACAGGGCGGTTTCGGCGTTCCGCAGATGTTCCTCCTGTTGCCACTGACCACGTGGCCCACCGTATGGGCGCGGAATCCGGATCAAACTTGATTTTTCCTGACCGAACGCTTTACCGGCATCGCCAGGCTATCCTCAAACGTCTAAAAGTGGTTTCGTGGGGCATCGAGGCACGTGCTCTGGCCCAAGCAACGATGTGCAAGACCGCCCAAGCGCGTACCGACCCCGCTGACATCATCAATTCGGCGATTGACGCACTCATTCGGCATGACTTCGAATTGCCGAGCATCACATTCGTTACGGCAAGACCGGTGGCATTGCTTACCGCCATGTTGCGGACAACTACATTGCGCTGTTTAGTCGCTTCATCGCCTGCGGAACCTATGAAGCGACGTACATTCTGGACGCATTGCTTCAGAACCTCTCGGATCTGCAGCCTCGCCGGGTGCATGCCGACACCCATGGTCAGTCGGCAGCCGTCTTCGGGCTGGCGTACTTGCTGGGAATTGAACTGATGCCGCGCATTCGCCGCTGGCAAAATCTCACGCTGTATCGGTCTGACAACGCGAACAGGTACGCAAGGATCAACTCGCTTTTTTCAGGCACGATCAACTGGACGCTGATCCATGAGCACTACCCCCAATTCATGCAACTCGCGCTGGCAATCCAAAGCGGAACGCTCGCACCCTCCGCGGTTTTGGCGAAGGTCAACAGCTACAGCACCAGGGATCGATTCGGTTTGGCCTTGAAGGAACTTGGCAACGCAGTACGCACGACGTACTTGCTGGAATGGATCATGGACGACTCCTTACGTCGCACGGTCCACAAGGGAACGACCAAGATCGAACGGCATCACAAGTTCGCCAAGCACCTCGCCTTCGGTGCTGGCGGTCATCTCCGGTCTAATAACCCTGCTGATCAAGAAAAGGCCATCATCTACAACGAACTTGTGACCAATGCAGTGGCACTGCAAAATGTGGTGGATCAGACCCAAGCCCTTCATACGCTGAAGTCCAAGGGCGTCAATATCCGTGCGGCCGATTTGGCATTCCTAAGCCCATATGCCACCAGCAAGCTCAAGCGATTTGGTGACTACCCGACCGACTTGAAATCCGAGGCGATGCCGACTCGAACGACGTTGCCTCTATAGGATTTGATCGAAGTGGCCGGTTTTACACGAATCTTACCGGCAGGCCAATAGGGAACCAGACCTCGGACAGCTGGAAATCCAAGCCAGTCAACGGTTTGGTCACGACTGACTTACTTTAGCCTGGACAACTTTCCCGCTTTTTTGTACTTGCCAGTGAAGCACGTTGGAAGATGTGCCATTACGGCCAAACCTGCCGCACATCCCGGGCGTGATGCAGGACACGAACCACGGTGATGCCTGCATCATCTGCCAGGTAGAAGAGGATGTAGGGCGTTGATGTGGGCCAAGTGCGCACACCATCGGCCAGTTCCGGGCGTGCTCGACCCATCAGCGGTTGAAGCAATAAGGTATTGGCCTCACGCTCAATGGCATCCAACACGCGGTCGGCGGCCAGCGGGTTTTCTTCGGCGATGAACAGCCAAGCCTCCAGCAAATCGGCCTGTGCGCTCTGTGTGAGCGTCACGCGAGCCATCAGACCCCAACCGTGCTGGACTGTAATACGGCCCGCCCCTGCGCCTTGATCGCCTTCATATCAACTGCGCTGACGCGGCCAGCCTGCACATCTGCCATGCCCTGCGCAATGTCCGCTTTCAAAGAAGCAAAACTGGCAACCTGCACGGTTTGGTAGGCTTCAAACAGGCGCAGCGCCTCACGAATTACTTCGCTCGCGGAGCCGTACATGCCAGAGGCAACATGGTCTCGCACACGGTTTTCAAGTTCGGCAGGCAGCGATATGTTGAGCGACATGGCGAGATCCTCTGGTTATATCAATCTTTGCCATTTTATGCCAACCATCTGCAAGACGTCCGGCCAACCCATCTTGACCGCACGCCAAGGCTCAGACAGGATCGAAGCGTTGCCGGC
>DHWX01000019.1 GCA_002413395.1 Polaromonas sp. UBA5171
CCCTCCCTCCCTCCCTCCCTCCCTCCCTGTTTGCGAGCAAATGCGATTTGTTTCTGCGTCAATCTGCTTCTCTTGACGACATGTTTCCTTTCCCGTCAGGTAAAAAATCATGCCAGATTTTTACTTTTTGATCGGGGTCAGACTAAGATAGAAACTACGGGCGTCGAGAGATCGTGGCAGATGCTTCAGAAGAGGCCTGCCAGCTTGCCTGCATTTTTGAGGGCATCATCATGATTGATCTCTTGGCCGTCAATGGCTATATCCCGCACGGATATTGCATCAGTTGGTCGCCGACACTGGTGACAACCTTTGTCGCTAGCGATGTCCTGATCTTCCTGTCCTATTTCTCCATGCCACTGGCCCTGGGCTACTTTGCAAAACAACGCAAGGATTTCCCCTACCGGTGGCTTTTGTGGCTGTTCGCGGCCTTCATCATGGCGTGTGGTGCCACGCACCTGATGGGCGCCATCGTGCTGTGGGAGCCGATGTACGCGCTCGAAGCGGTGCTCAAGGCCGCGACCGCAGTGATTTCGGTGGTGACCGCTATCGCGCTCTGGCCTCTCATTCCGCATGCGCTGAAACTGCCGAGTCCGGCTCAATTGAGGCGACTGAACGAAGAGCTGCAACTGGAGATTGCCGAGCGCAAACGGATCGAAGAAGCGTTGCGGGTGGCGAACGAGACGGTCGAAGCAAGCTTGAAGCAGGAGCGGATGCAACTGGCGGCCATCGTCGAGTCTTCCGGCGATGCCATCGTCGGCAAAACCCTGGACGGACTTGTGATCAGCTGGAATCGGGCTGCCGAGAACATTTTTGGCTACGCGCCAGAGGAAATGTTTGGCTGTTCGGATCGGGGCTTGATTCCTGGCGATTGCCAAGCTGAGGAAGACATGTTTATTGCCAGCGTTCAGCGTGGTGAAACCATCAAGGGATTTGAGACCAAGCGCATTCGCAAGGATGGCTGCCGAATTGATGTCTCGTTAACGGTCTCCCCAATCAAGAGTCCGTTGGGCCAGATCATCGGTGCATCGATCACAGCCCGTGACATCAGCGGGCGCATGCAAGCAGAGGAACAACTGCGCAAACTGTCATTGGCAGTAGAACAAAGTCCGGAAAGCATTGTGATCACCAATGTCGATGCGAGCATCGTGTACGTGAACGATGCCTTCCTGCGGACAACGGGCTACAACCGCGAGGACGTGATCGGCCAGAATCCGCGCGTGCTGCAATCGGGCAAGACTTTGCCGGAGACTTACGCCGCATTGTGGCAGGCGCTGAGCAAGGGCCTGACCTGGAAGGGCGAACTCTTCAATCGGCGCAAGGATGGCAGCGAATATGTCGAGTTCGCCAGCATTACGCCGCTGCGCCAACCCAATGGGGACATTACCCATTATGTTGCGGTGAAACAGGACATCACCGAGAAGAAGCGCCTGGAGGAGGAAATCACTGAGCATCGGCTTCATCTTGAAGCACTGGTGGAGCGCCGCACGACGGAACTGGTCGCCGCCCGACGCCAGGCTGACGACGCCAACAAGGCCAAGAGCACTTTCCTGGCCAACATGAGCCATGAAATCCGCACCCCGATGAACGCCATCATCGGCCTTACCCATTTGCTACGCCGTGCAGATCCGACGCCGAAGCAAGCCGATTATCTTGGCGAGATCGACTCTGCGGCGGCCCACCTTCTATCGATCATCAACGACATCCTCGACATCTCCAAGATCGAGGCTGGCAAGCTCCAGCTCGAACACGCCGACTTTCACCTGACGAGCATGCTGGACCATGTCCACTCCATGATCTCTGACCAGGCCAAGGCCAAAGGGCTGAAGATCACGGTCGATCCGGACTCCGTTCCCGTCTGGCTGCGTGGAGACCCGTTGAGGCTGCGCCAGGCGCTGCTCAACTACGCCAGCAATGCCATCAAATTTACCGAGCGGGGTTCTATCACCCTGCGCGCAATTTTGTTGGAAAGCGGTGGTGAAGAGATGCTGGTGCGATTCGAGGTGGAAGACATGGGAGTCGGCATTTCTCCGGAAAAGCTGTCCAACCTGTTTCATGCGTTCAAGCAGGCCGATGCCTCCACCACCCGCAAGTACGGCGGCACCGGCCTCGGGCTCGTCATCACCCGGCATCTGGCAAAACTGATGGGTGGGGAGGCCGGAGCAGAGAGCGAACCGGATAAAGGCAGTACCTTCTGGTTCACTGCACGCCTGCAACGTGGCCACGGCGTCATGCCGCCCGCAACCGTTAAAGTGAACAATGCCGAGGCCGAACTGCGCCACGGCCATGGCGGTGCACGGATCCTCCTGGCCGAAGACAATGCAATCAACCGGGAAGTTGCCCTGGAACTGCTGCACGGCGCAGGTCTGACCGTGGATACAGCGGTGAATGGCCGCGAGGCGGTGAACCAGGTGCGTACCACCAACTATGACCTGATCCTGATGGATGTGCAGATGCCGCAGATGAACGGTCTGGAGGCGACACGGGCCATCCGCGCCATGCCAGGCTGGGAGATAAAGCCGATCCTGGCCATGACAGCCAATGCCTTTGACGAGGACCGCCGTGCCTGCCAGGAAGTGGGCATGAACGACTTCGTTGCTAAACCGGTGAATCCCGACGCCCTGTACAAAATGCTGCTTAAGTGGCTGACGGTGGATGCGGGCCGGGGAATGCAGGGGAAGGACATACCCAGCCCGGGTGGCTCCGAATTTCGCTCACTACAGCCCGGACAGACCGTCCCGCCAATGAGTCCCGAGGCCGCTCTGGCGCGTCTGGACGGCATGCCGGGAATGAACGGTGGAACGGGGTCTGGCTATCTTGCACGGAAAGACCGAAAAGTACCTGGAACTGCTGGACCGTCTGGCGGTGTCCCACGCGGATGACATGACGCGTCTGGCCGAGAGTCTGGCCGCTGGTGACCATGTGACTGCACTGAGGCTGGCACACACCCTCAAGGGGACGGCGGCCACGCTGGGGGTTGATTACCTGTCAGCCAAGGCAGCGAGTCTGGAGGCGCTGTTGCGGGCAAGCCCTCAGGCGCCGGACGGCGAGGCGCTGCGCCTCGAGATGGAGGCCATCAGTCTGGCGCTTGAGACCTTGGCGGCTGCGCTGAAAACATGATGGACAAGCTCCGCAAGCATCTCTGTTACACGCGGTGTAGATCAAGCCCCCGCAGCAAGGCCGAAAACAGTCCATCGGGGTCGAATGGCTTGGTCACGAAGTCGCTCATGCCGGCCTCCAGACAGCGTGCCTTGTCCGCGGAAAATGCGTTGCCGGTCATGGCAATGATTGGTGTGTGGCTGTAGCCAGGAATCTCGCGTATCTGCTTCGTCGCCTCCACTCCATTTACGTTGGGCATCTCCATGTCCATGAAGATGGCAACGTAGGCCGTCTTTCGCGCCAGGACGATTGCCTCTGCGCCATCCTCTGCGGTCTCCACCACCAAACCAACATCCTCCAGCAATATCTGAACAATTTCCCGGTTCATCGGCGCGTCATCGACCACCAAAATGCGGCTACCGCAATGACGCTGGGAAAGAATCGTCTCAGCATCGGCATCAGTTGTTTGCGGCTTTACAACCATCTCTGCGCCCTTTTTTAACTTCACGGTAAGCTGGAAAGTGTACGCGTAAGTCGGATTCGTGTGGAGCCCGAACGAATCAAAGGAGCTTCCCTGTCCCGAGCGAGCCGCGCGTCGTGAGACTTGCGGTTGACGGCTTCAAGGTGCCACGAGGAAATCGTGAAATTTTTTATCGGCTCATCTGAGAAGAAAAACCCAAGCTCACTTGACCCCATCCCGCAGGCGCGCAAACACTTTCCAGAACACGGCCTCCTGCGTCGTCGCAAAGTTGATCCGCATCAGGGTGCTGGGCTGCCGCGCCGCATGAAACAGCGCGCCGGGTGCAATCAGATAGCCCTTATCGAGCATGCGCTGTGCCAGCGCGTCGGTATCAACTCCAGTGTCCGCCCAGCCAAACAATCCGGCTGGCTCGGCTGCAAAGCTGCAGCCATGCGCCAGGGCGAGCTTGACGCTGCGCCCGCGCGCGGCGTCAAGCCGGGTGCGGATGCGCTCGGCGTGGCGGCGCAGTTGGCCCTGGTCGATGCACCAGGCCAGCGCTTTTTCCAGCAGCGCTGGCGTAGTCAGCGTCGCGAGCAGCTTGGTGTTGAGCAGGCGTTCGACCAGGTCTGGCGGCGCAGCCATGAAACCAACGCGCCAGCCAGGCGCGAGAATTTTGGCAAAGCCGCTGACATAAATAGTGCGCTGCAAGCCATCGAGCGCGCACAGCCGCGTGGCATGCTCGGGGGCCAGGTGGCTGTAGGTGTCGTCTTCGGCAATGTGGAAGTTGTGCTGGCTGGCCAGTTGCAGCACGCGGTGGGCGCTGCCAGGCGTGAGGCAGTAGCCGGTGGGGTTGTGGAACACGCTCACACTGACAAACAGTTTGGGCTGGTGAAGCTGGCAATACTGCGCCATCACCGCCAGATCAGGACCGGCGGCAGAGCGCGGCACCGGCAGGATGCGCATGCCCAGCGCGCCCAGTCGGGCAAACTCCACGGCCCAGCCGGGTTCCTCGACCATCACGCAGTCGCCGGCGCGCAGCAGCGTGCGGCTGACAATATCCAGCGCATGGGTGGCGCCGACGGTGGTGATGATCTGCCCGGGCACGGCGTTCACATTGAGCGCACCGAGCTTTTGCGAGAGCGAGCGGCGCAGGCCAGGGTCGCCCATGGGTTCGCCGTATTGCAGCGAAAACTCCCGTAGCGCGCTGGCGCTGGTGACCTTGCGCACCGCCGCCGTCATGAAACTGGTTTCCAGCCAGTCCGATGGAAACACACCCATGCCGGGCTGCGGCTTGCTGCTGACCTGATGGAACATGCCACGAATCAGCGCAGTTGCGTCCACGGGCGTATTAGCTATTGCTTTTGTAGCTGAATTTGATTTTTCAACAAGGGCTGCAGCTACATTTTGTGATGAATCACGGACAAAAAATCCGCGATTTTTGCGCGCTTGCACCAAGCCCTGCGCCACCAGTTGGTCATACGCCGCCACCACGGTGGACGCGCTCACGCCCTGCTGTTGGGCACACTGCCGGACCGACGGCAGGCGCGCGCCTGATGCCAGCAAGCGGTTTCGGATACGCTCGGCAAACCGCCCGGCAAGTTGCTCGGTCAGTGACTGGGAGGCGGTTTTCATCAGCATGATCGTGGTCCCTGACAATCTGCCTGTGCTGCCAAGGCAAGCAGTACAGATTGCATTTTTGTTTGTTTAACTGTATTGGTAGTGTGCTGGTTTTCACTATAAAGTCACGCCGATGAATTGGCAAGAGTTCACCGCCTTACTGGCGCTGGTCACGGCGATGAGCTTCACGCCCGGCCCCAACACCACGCTCTCGACCGCGCTGGCGGCCAACCACGGCCTCAAGCATGCGCTGCCGTTCATCTTCGCGGTGCCAGTGGGCTGGGTCGGGTTGCTGGGCGTGTGTACGCTGGGTTTGGGTGCACTGGTGCTGGCCGTGCCGTTGCTGAGTTGGGGCGTCAAGCTCATCGGCGTGGTTTACCTGCTGTATCTGGCCGCGAAGGTTTCCCGCTCGCACCAGCTCAGCCAGGCAGATTCTGCACACCTGAATGTGACCTTCTGGCAAGGTGCCGCGCTGCAGTTTTTGAATATCAAGGCATGGATGCTGGCGCTGGCAATTGTGAGCGGGTGGATTGCCGGGCACGCCGATCCCGGCCTGCGTTTTGCAGTGGTGTTGCCGGTGATGCTGACTTTTGCCTTTGCCAGCAACCTCACGTATGCACTGGCGGGCTCTTTGCTGCGCGACTGGCTGGCCGGACCGGCAGGCAGCAACCGCCGGCTGGTGTGGTTTAACCGCATCATGGCGGCGGTGCTGGTGATCACGGCGATCTGGATGCTTTTCTTATGACACACAGCCCTGCCAACATCAACAATGAACGATGTTTTCAATGCGGCTGGTTTTTTTGCCTGGTACCGGCGGCTTGGCACTGGGCGGCCTGAGATTTTTTAACCAGGGTTGCTTGATGCGCCCCAAGGAGACCAGTAACATGCCATGGACCCAAGCGCAACGCGCCAAAAAAATGAACCCTTCGGTGATCCGCGAGATCCTGAAGATCGCCGAAAAGCCCGGCATCATCAGCCTGGCTGGCGGGTTGCCCTCGCCCAAGACCTTTCCGGTCAGCGCCTTCAGCGCCGCCTGCGAGAAGGTGCTGCGCGTGGACGGCCATGCCGCGCTGCAATACGCGGCCAGCGAAGGCTTTGCGCCGCTGCGCGAAATGGTGGCCGCTGGCTTGCCCTGGAAGGTGGACCCGGCGCAGGTGCTGATCACCACCGGCTCCCAGCAGGGGCTGGATCTGGCCGCCAAGGTGCTGATCGACACCGGCAGCCGCGTGCTGGTTGAAACGCCAACCTACCTGGGCGCGCTGCAGGCGTTCACGCCCATGGAGCCTGAAATTGTCGGCGTGGCGAGTGATGAGGGCGGCGTTGATCTTGCCGATTTAAGCGCCAAGGCCGTTGGCGCGCGTTTCTTTTACGTCCTGCCCAATTTTCAGAACCCGACCGGCCGCACCATGACTGAGGCGCGCCGCGCCGCGCTGAGCCAGGCGGCCGTGCGCTTGGGTCTGCCCCTCCTCGAAGACAATCCTTATGGCGACCTGTGGTTTGACACGCCACCGCCGCTGCCGCTCACCGCACGCAACCCTGAAGGTTGCCTCTATCTGGGTTCATTTTCCAAGGTGCTGGCACCCGGGCTTCGCCTCGGTTTTCTGGTGGCACCGCCGTCGATCTACCCCAAGCTGCTGCAGGCCAAGCAGGCGGCCGACCTGCACAGCCCCGGCTTTAACCAGCGCGTGGTGGCCGAGGTGATGAAGGACGGTTTCCTGGACCGCCATGTGCCGACCATTCGTGCGCTGTACAAGTCGCAGCGTGATGCCATGCTGGCGGCCATGACGCGCGACATGCCTGAAGGTGTGCAATGGAACACGCCCGCCGGAGGCATGTTTTTGTGGGTGCGTTTGCCGCAAGGCATGAACGCCGTTGATCTGCTGCCCGGGGCGGTCGACAAGGGCGTTGCCTTTGTGCCCGGCGCGGCATTTTATGCCGGGCAGGCAGATACTCGAACGCTGCGGCTGTCTTTTGTAACCGCCAGCGTGGAGCAAATCAATATCGGCATTGCAGCGCTGGCTGCGGCCATTCGCGAGATGCACGAAACCGCCCCCGCGACAAAGCCCCACGACGAAAGTCACGACCATGAAACAACGTCTCTTAAAACAAGTTGATGTCTTCACCGACAAGCCGTATTTCGGCAACCCGCTGGCCGTGGTGCTGGACGGCAGCGGGGTCGATGACGACGCAATGCAGCGCTTTGCCCGCTGGACCAATCTGTCGGAAACCACCTTCTTGCTGCCACCAACCGACCCGTCAGCCGACTACCGCGTGCGCATCTTCACACCCGGAGGCGAGTTGCCCTTTGCCGGCCACCCCACGCTGGGCAGTTGCCACGCCTGGCTGCAGACCGGTGGCCAGCCGCAGGGTAAAGACTTCATCGTGCAGCAGTGCAAAGTAGGCTTGGTGAAAATTCGCCGCGAGCCCAACAGGATGGAAGGACGGCGTCTGGCCTTTGCAGCGCCGCCGCTTAAACGCGCGGCACCCGATCCGGCATTGCTGGCCCAGGTTGCGGCGGCCCTGAGCTTGCAGGCACCACAAATTCTGGCCAGCCAGTTATTAGACAACGGGCCGGTGTGGCTGGCACTGCTGCTGGACCGCGTGGAGACCGTGCTGCAACTTGCGCCCAACCACCTGGAACTTGCAAAGCTCGATGTCAAAGTCGGTGTCGTAGCGCTCTATCCACCAGAGGAAGAGTCGCCACTGATAGGGCGCGCCAACCGCGAGGCCCGCGCGTTTGCCCACGACGCGCCGCAAACCATCATCGACGCGCCTGATATGGAAGTGCGTGCTTTCGCAGCCGCCATCGGCGTCAACGAAGACCCCGTCACTGGCAGCCTGAATGCCAGCCTGGCGCAATGGCTGGTAGCCGAGGGGCATGCGCCCGAACGCTACATAGCATCGCAAGGGGTTTGCCTGGGTCGCGCCGGGCAGGTTTACCTGGAACGCGATGCCGCGGGCCAGGTGTGGGTCGGCGGCGAATCAGCGACCTGCATTGATGGCCAGGTAACGCTTTAAGCCATGGCCGCTGCAATGCATCTGTCAGCGCGATTGACCCCCTCGTCGTGGCAGCAGCCAGCGTGGCCGCGGGCGTGCCCTGCATCACCTTCGGGCCGGCGGGCGAGCACCCCCTGATGGGTACGCACAACCGCGTTTTTCTGGTCGCCCCGGCTGTCATACTGCAAACGCCACACGGCATGCTCACACTTGAAACCGGAGGAATCTGAATGCTCGCCAACTTGCCAAACCTGCAGGAGATTGAAAACGCGGCTCGCGTGGTCTATCGCGAATTCCAGGCGACACCGCAGTACCGCTGGGGCCTGTCAAGCCAGCGGCTGGGCACCGACTGCTGGATCAAACATGAGAACCACACACCGGTCGGCGCCTTCAAGATTCGAGGCGGCCTCACTTACTTTGACGCGCTTGAAAAATCCGGCGCACTGCCGCGAGAGGTCATCAGCGCCACGCGCGGCAACCATGGCCAGAGCATAGGCTGGGCGGCACGCGCGCACGGTGTGGCCTGCAGCATCGTGGTTCCACGGGGCAATTCACTGGAAAAAAATGCCGCCATGCGGGCGCTGGGCGTGACGCTGATCGAACATGGCGAGGACTTCCAGGAAAGCCGCGAATTCGCCATGAAGCGGGCCACCGAGCGCGGCGCGCACATGGTGCCCAGCTTTCACGCCGACCTGCTGAGCGGCGTGGCGACTTACTGGTGGGAATTCATGCAGGCCGTGCCGCAACTCGACGTGGTGTATGTGCCAATTGGCCAGGGCTCGGGGGCCTGCGCGGCAATTGCTGCCAAGCTGGCGTTAAAGCGCACGCTACGCATTGTGGGGGTGGTCAGCGCGCATGCCACCACCTACGCCGACTCGCTGGCTGCCGGCCACGTGGTCGAAGCGCTGGTCACCACACAGCTGGCCGATGGCATGGCTTGCCGCATCGCGGACCAGACAGCGCTCGACATCCTGCTGCCGCATATCGCCCACATCGTGAAGGTCACCGACGACGAGGTCGCCCAAGCCATGCGCGACCTGTATGCCGACACCCACAATGTGGCCGAAGGCGCAGGCGCGGCCAGCTTTGCCGCCGCCATGCAGGAACGCGATCAACTCAGGGGGCTGGTGGTGGGCACCACCCTGTGCGGCGGCAATGTGGACAGCGCAACGCTGGCCAGGGTGCTGGACGCTGCGTGATGCGGTCGGCAACCCGCACACCCAAAGCTACGCGGCGGACTGTTGGGCACGCACGACTCTTCACAAATAATCCGCGCCAGCTTCCTTGGCAAATCGGCCAGGATCGCCTTCCCAGACAATGTGCGCGTGCTCCAGGACGTAAACACGGTCGGCGTGCGGCAGGGCGAAGGTGACGTTCTGCTCTCCCAGTAGCACCGTGATTGGCGTGGTCTGGCGCAGCTTTTCGAGCGCCTTGGAGAGCTGTTCAAGAATCACCGGTGCGAGCCCCAAGGTGGGCTCGTCCAGAATCAGAAGTTCCGGTTTCATCATCAGTGCCCGGCCTATGGCCAGCATCTGCTGCTCACCCCCACTGAGGGTTTGCGCCATCTGCCCCTGACGTTCGTTCAGGATGGGGAACAACTCAAAGAGCCACGCAAGTTGCTTTTCCCGTTCGTCATCCTCAAGGTGCTGCCCTCCAAGATCCAGATTCTCACGGATACTCATTTCACCGAACAATTCACGCGTCTCCGGGCACTGCACGATTCCGTTTCTGGCAATCCGGGCAGGCGTGAGTCCGCCCTGGGATTGACCCGCCCTGATGATCTCGCCCGAATGCGGTAAAAAGCCTGAAATAGTGTTGAAAAGCGTTGTCTTACCCGCACCGTTCAGCCCGACCACAGAGACAAATTCGCCTTGATGAACATGAATGGACACGTTGTCGAGTGCCTGCGCCTTGCCGTAATAAACGCTGACATTTTCGACCTTTAATAGCGGCTCTTTATCCTTGAAGCTGACTTCTGGCCGGGCTGAGGTTTCAATCGCCCCGCCCAGATAAACACGCCGCACCGTTTCGTTGCGCATCACCTCGTCCGCACGGCCGGTGACAATTTCCTCGCCGAGATACATCGCCAGCACCCGGTCAACCAGCGCCGACACACTCTTGACGTTGTGATCCACCAGAAGAACAGCGCGACCTTCATCACGAAAGCCGCGTATCAACTCTGAAAACATGCCAACTTCAGCGAGCGTCAGACCTGCGAAGGGTTCGTCAACCAGAACAACTTTGGGATCGCGCGCAATCGCCTTGGCGAGTTCAAGGCGACGTAAATCAGCAAATGGCAGAGTGGGCGGATGCCTGTCCATGACCTCCCCAAGACCGACGCGTTCGGCAATCTGCTTGGCGTGTTGTCTGAGCGAATGGTCAGCAAACACCTTGAGCAAGCTGTCCGGCAGCAGTGCAACCATGATGTTCTCAAGTACCGTCTGCCGGTTCAATGGGCGAGAGTGTTGAAAGACCATGCCAAAACCACGCCGGGCAATCTTGTGGGCTGGGAGTCCCGCAAGATTGGCGCCTTGAAAGATCACCTCTCCTTCAGTGGGCCGCTCGATTCCCATGATGCTCTTCATCGCGGTCGACTTACCCGAGCCATTGGGCCCTATCAGCCCAAATATCTCGCCGGCTCTCACGCTGAAACTGAGATTTTTGACGGCGGTCAGGCCACCGAAACGCTTGGTCAATCCCCGAACTTCGAGGAGTGGTGCTTTTTGTGCGGTTGAGATCACGACTTTTGCACCCGCGAAAGAATGGAGCCAAGAAAACCGCCTGGAAAGAAAAGAATAACCAGCAGAGCAACCGAGGAAACAATGAATGTGGCAAGCTCCCCTGTCGGTCTGAGAAACTCTCCAGCGACGATCAGGAAAATCGCGCCGAGCGCCGCGCCCAGAATGGTTCTTCGTCCTCCCAGGACGGCAGCAACGATCACCTGCACGCCAACAGCGATGTCAACCACCAAACCTACTGACGCCGTTCCCATGTAAAAGACAAGCAGAGCCCCCGCCAGCCCGGAAAAAAAGGCGCTGACAACAAACGCCGCGAGCTTGTGCTTGACGATGTTGAAGCCCAACGCCCCCGCCTGCACCGGGTCCTGCCCACTCGCCTGCAAAATAAGACCAACCGGCGAGCGCGCCAGTCCAAACAGGATGCAACCGCTGACAGTCATGAAACCGAGCGCGATCCAGTAATTTATTCCTGAATCAATCGATAACACATCCGGAATTGTCAACCCGATTTCGCCACCAGTCAGGTCTGCGAACACGATAATGAAGTTCTGCAGAATCAAAACGGCCACCAGGGTTGTCAGCCCAAAATAAGGGCCGCGCACCCGGAGCGCCGGCAGTGCCAGCACGAAGCCCGCGATCACAGATGCGAAAGCTCCAAGCGCGATGCAGGCATAGGGAGAGATTCCGTATTTGTTATTGAGAATGCCTGCGGTGTACGCACCAACCCCAATCAAAAACGTCGGGCCAAAATTGACCTCGCCGGCAAAGCCGAACAGCAAATCCCAGCTCATCGCAAACACGCCAAAATAATAGGCGATGGTCAACAGCCCAAGGATGTAGCCAGAAACATACCAAGGCAGCGTTGCCGCAGTGATCAACACGACGACAGTTATCCAGAAGAGGGGGGAACGCAAAAGGCTTCGCATGATTAACGCCTCCCGAGCAGACCTTGCGGCCGGACATACATAACGACGAGGAGCAAGAGCAGCGCCGGAATCGTTCGATACGCAGGCGAGATCAAATAAGCCGTCATGGTTTCCAGATAGCCCACGACATAAGCGGCAATCAGCGAACCGGATACGCTGCCGAGGCCACCCAGAACCACAATGGAAAAAGCACTCGCCGTCAGTGGCCCGACACTGTAGGAACTGACGCCAAGAAACATGCCCAGCAGGACGCCGGCGATGCCCGCAAGAATCCCGTAGATAGCCCAAACGACGACATAAACATGGGTCAATTCATGTCCCAGCAAAGTTACGCCGCGCGGGTTCATTGAGGCGGCAAGAACAATCTTTCCAATTTTGGTCCGATTGACAAGCAACCAGAGCAAGCCAATCACCAGCCAGCACACAATGGAGGTGAATATTTCATTTTTCGGTGTGCGCACACTCAAAATGGAAACAACCCCCTCCACAATTGGCAAAACGGTTTTAGCGTTGTTGGTGAAAAAATAGGCAATGAGCTCCTGCAACATCACGCCCCACAACAGCGTAGCAGTCAGGATGAAAATTTCCTTCTCTTCGGTTGGAATACGTCTGGATCGCTGAATCGGCTGGACGATGGCGAAATAGGTCACAAGGGCCGCAATCAACGCGGCCAGCAACCCAAACAGTGCGCCTGCATAGCTGTTGAGATGCAGAATATTCCCGGCAGCCCAGGCAGCTACAGCCGCAGAGACCATGATGGCCCCATGTGACAGATTAAGGACACCGGACACACCAAAAATCAGCGTGAAGCCCGTCGCCCCAAGCGCATACAACGCGCTGATGGCAAAACCATCAATCAAGATTTGCAGGGCAAGCATCTTCTAAAACGGCCAAGTGGCCGCCTCATTTTTTGAAAAAAAAGACAAGGTAGTCATGCCTCGGGCCAAGCTCAAGGCAGAGTGAGCGTGAGCGCTATTTGCCAGCGGCCGTCTTGATGAAACTGGGAAAGTGAATAGTGCCCTTGGCCACGTCCTTCGGCCAAACGGTGACTTGCTTGCCGTTCTGCCACTGCAGCATCAGGCCGGTGATCAGACCTTTACCATACTTGATGGAATGCGTGAACTGGTCGTCTTTGCCGTAGAACTGGACGCGGCCAATGGTGCCCAACCAGTCTGTTTTTTCCAGCGCCGCAACCATCTTGTCTGCATTTGTCGACCCGGCGCGATGAATGGCATCAGCGATGAAGTACACCTCGTCATAAGAGGTGTAGCCTGCATATGAAGGGAAATTACCATAGCGTTTTTTGAACCCCTCGGTGAACGGCAAGGTTTTTGGCGTAACGGCCACGTCAGGCCCGGATACTGCCTGGAAAACAACGCCATCCGCAGCCCCGTTGGTATCGTTCCAGAAGGTGCTGTTGGACGCCTGCGAACTGATTCCCACCATGGCGACTGGGACTTGCTGCGTCTTCCACTGCACGGTAGGCTGCACGCCTACATGCGAAATGCCAGTGATGATCACGTCAGGCTTGGCACCTTCGATCTTGTTGAAGATCGGGGTAAAGTCGGTCGTGTCGGGCGAGAAACGTATGTGGTCCAGAACTTTCAGGCCAATCTTGGGCAGGCATTCCTGGTAGCCCACATCAAGTGGTTTGGTCCACGCCGCATCTTCACTCATGATGATCGCAGATTTCATGTGCCTGTCGTCAACCATGAGGTCTTTGGTGGCGTCGCAAACAGACTGCGCAAGCGCAGCCGAGGTCAGGTAGCCATGAAAGGTGTATTTGTTTTTTTCATAGTCATTGTGTACGTTCAGACTGATTTCATTGGACGCAGCACCCGGTGTAATGAATGGCGTTTTCAGTCGCGCGGCCCACGGTTCGAGCGCAAGCACCACTTCGCTGATATAGCTTCCGATGACGGCAACCACCTTGTCTTCGCTCACCGCCCGCTGAAACGCACGCACCGATTCAGCAGAAGAGCTGTGGTTGTCATAGGTCACAATTTCGATTTTCCGGCCATCGACGCCGCCTTTGGCGTTGATCTCATCAGCGGCCATTTGTGCCGCTTGCGGGATCGAAGCCCCGGCGATCGCCTGGGCTTCGGCGATCACGCCTATCTTGATGGGGTCAGCCGCCATGGCCAAGGTAGAAACGCCTGCACAAAACGCGAATGTTCCCGATAGAAGCAGCTTGCGCGATGGACGCAAGCAACCAGCTGAATTTGATACCGCCATTATTTATCTCCGCATTGTTGATTTGAATTTTGATTATCTCCACATACGAATTTGCGTGCAAGACGTTCAAGGCGAATCATCTAGGCAATTACCCGTAAGGGTTGGGTCGATGTCAACCCGCCGACGGCGTGAGTCTTGACCAGAGAGTCGAAGTACCAATCACTGAGCAGCTGACGCGACACAAAATCCGAGAGCAACGCAAGAGCGAGGTCGCTCTTGCGTCAAGACAATCGTGAACACCCATCGAACCTGCCTGAAGTTTTTTTGCTGGAACCGGTAGGCATATGGCGCCAAAATTGAATGACCGATTGCGAAATTCAGTATCTTGTAAATTGTTTTTTTGGCAAGTCAGGAATTGAACGTCAAAAATTTCTTCAAAGGCATGCTGGAACGTGAGCGTTGCAGCATGAACGCACCATGCAAATGCTGTAAATGAGCAAGCCCTGCGCACTGCACTGGCACCGCAGACAGCGCTGACGTACTAGCCAAGATCAGACCGCCAGCACCTAGCGCAGGTTGCCCGTGTGTCCCAGCGAATAGCGGCCAGGCTGCGGCCAGACCGTCAGACCGTGCGGTTCGCGGCCGACCTTGATCTTGTCCACCGCGCCCGTCTGTGTGTCAATCCGGTACACCACATCGTCAAACCGTCCCGATAGCCACAGGTGCTTTCCATCCGCGCTGACATTGCCCATGTCAGGGCTGCCGCCGCCTGGAATCGGCCAATTCCTGACGACGCTGCGACTGGCGAAATCAATCACTGAAACGCTGCCCTTGCCGCGCGGTGGGCCATGAATTTTGTTGCTGCCGCGATTGGCCACATACAGACTCTTGCCATCGCGGCTGGGGTACAGCCCATGGGCACCGATGCCGGTTTCAATAAAACCGATCTGCCTGAAGGTCTCGCCGTCCACCAGATGCACGCCGTCGGCCATCATGTCAGCCACGAAAAAAGTCTTGCCATCAGGCGAAACACGCACATCCTGGGGCATGCCGGGGGTAGTGCATATATCGCCTCCCGGCTGGCTCGGGTCGGGTACATGGCGCGGCTTTTTGCCTGGCGCGGCAATCACGGCCAAGGCATCGGGCCGATTGAAATAGCGACTGAGCTTGAGGGTGCCCAACACTTTGCGGTTGACCAGATCAATTTTGGTGATGCCTCCGTCAAACTCGCAGGTAAACAGCGCATAGCGGCCATCAATCGAGAAGTCCGCGTGGTTGATGCCAGGGCAATCGGGCGTGGCGATTGAATACGCCAGCGCCATGCTGTGCGCGTCGCGAAAATCCAGCCGTTTGTGGGCCTCGACCACCACAATTGCCAGTTTGCCATCGGGCGAAAAATACAGGTTGTAGGGGTCGTCCAGAGGCACCTGCTTGCCCGGCTTTCCGGTCTGCGGGTTGATCGGTGTCAGGCTGCCGTCAGTGCGCCCCTCGGCGTTGTTGGCCACCCACAACGTCTGCAAATCCCACGAGGGCACCACATGCTGCGGGTTGATGCCTACCTTGAATTTATCAACCACCTTGAGCGTGGCCGGGTCAATCACCGTCACCGTGTTTTCAGCGCGATTGGGCACATAAACCCGCTCCAATGCCCCGACCGTGGCCGCACTGAGTTTGCCTGCCACCGTTTCACTGTAGAGATTATGCGCATCGGGAACCGGCGGCATGCCCGGCACGGTAACAACAACGCCAGCGGCACCCGCCTCTGGCAGCACCCTTGCCGCTTGCGCCAGAGTATGTGTTGAAGCGCCGCCCAATACTCCCGCCGCAACGGCAGCAGTGACAGCAAGAAAGGTAAAACGGAGAGTGCGGGTCATGGGACTACTGTAAAAGGTTGGGGGGCGCGCATTCTATCGGTGCGCCTCGGCGGCCCTGATGGCTTCGACCGTGCGCGCCACGATCAGATCCACACCCAGCTCACCCAGTGCGGCACTGGACTTGCGCGGATCACCCACGGTGCCAGCCCCGACCCCTTCGCGCGCGGCCTCATCAAAACGCTCGGGGCGCACCAGCGAAGGGTCGATTGCCATCATCAGGGAGGTGTCAGCGCTGCCCGCATGGATCCCGATCTGCACGTCGCTCAGTCCCTTGGCGCGCAAGGCATCCTCATACGGCTTTTGCGCCACGCGGTAATACGCCTCGATGAAATGAACCCGGGTTGGCGTAGTCGACCATTCTCGATCCAGCCGGGCGGCAATGCTCTTGAGTTGCGCCTGATAGCCGCCATGGTCACCAATCAGCACGATATGGCGAAAGCCATGTTGCTTGAGACTGCGCACCGCGCCTTCGACAACGCCGCCAAAAGCTTCGGCAGATACAGAAAGGGTTCCGGTAAATCGCATGTGCCCCTGGGGTGGCGTGATGGCGCCTTCCGGCACGTAATTGATGACTGGCGCCACCAACGTATGGCCCAGGCGCGTGGCGATTTTGGCGGCCAGCACCTTGACGCGGACATTGTGCTTGCCCAGCGCCATGTGCGGGCCGCTTTGTTCCGTTCCGCCGACCGGAATGATGACGGTGGTGGCGCCTCCCTTGATCGCCTGCTGAACGTCCGTCCATGTCAGATCTTCCAGCATGACCTGGGCCGGCTCCGCAGCAAAGGCTTTTAAGCCTATCAGGGCACTAAACACAACCATACAGACCAAACGCACAACAGCTTCCTCAGGATTTTTGCCAACGCATCATGGCATGACTCGGTGGAGTGTCGCACGCTGCCGATACAAATCGTCAGGAAATCGGGAAAATCAGGAGACGCCTGACTCACCCGTCCCGCGTGCGACTGGACGCACACCGACTTGTCGCCACAATTTACCCATGGGAACACTTTATCTGGTACGCCATGGTCAGGCTTCGTTTGGCACTGATAACTACGACGAACTCAGCGTTCTGGGGCACCAGCAAAGCGTGCGCCTGGGAGAGTACTTCAAATACAAGGGCATAGCGTTTGATGCCACCGTAACCGGCACCCTGCAGCGCCAAATCCAGACCTTTGCCGGCATTTGCGAGGGCATGGGGGTGAAGTTTGAAGGCGAAACGGCAGGCGTGGGAGCCCATGTATTATGGCCGAGGCTGAATGAATACAACAGTGAAGCGGTGATCGCTGCCGTCCATCCGTACCCGCTCGAAAAGCCTGACACACCCGAGACCTACAAGCAGCACTTCCGTTTGTTGCGCGATGGACTGGCGCAATGGATGGCAGGCGTGGTCAGCCCCATAGGCATGCCCAGCTACAGTGATTTTGTCGCCGGCGTCACCTCCGCTCTGGACCACATCCGCAGCCACCATGACGGCAATGTGCTGCTGGTCTCCAGTGGCGGTCCCATCGCGACCGCCGTGGGCCATGTCATGGGCACCAGTCCCGAGGCAACGATTGCGCTGAACATGCGCATCCGTAACTGTTCGGTCACTGAATTTGCCTTTAATCCCAAAGGCCACAGACTGCTGACCTACAACACCCTGCCGCACCTGGATGCGCCCGAGTACGCGAGTTGGGTGACTTACACCTGAGACCTTCCCGGGCCACCCGGATGAACCAAGCCAAAGCCCGGCGCGCTCCCACGTTCTTGCACCACAGAAGCCGCAGCCTTGCGGCCAAGTGCATGGCGGCGACCTCTTCCTGTTGTCGGCGTTGACTGCCCACTTGGGCAAAACGTGAGGCTCAAGGGTTCTGCTCCGCAGTTCCTGAATTAGATAAATATCCTTTACAATTACGAATGATTCTCATTACAATGAAATAACTGCTTCAACTCATCAGGTAAAAATGAAAACCTTTATTGCCTCTTCTAAAGCGTTGCGGATGGCTTGCGGCATCGCCGCCATATCCGCATGCACATTTGCGCTGGCCGAGCCTGAAGTACTGCTGGTGATTAAGAACCACCGCTTTGAGCCGACTGAAATCAAGGTTCCCGCTGGCCAACGCATTCGGCTGATGGTGAGCAACCAGGATACGACACCAGAAGAGTTTGACAGCTACGCGCTGAATCGGGAGAAGGTGGTTCCGCCGGGCGCCAGGGTCGTCATATTTTTCGGACCGCTCAAGCAGGGAATGTATGAGTTTTCTGGTGAATACAACGAAGCCACGGCCAAAGGCGTGGTGGTCGCTGAATAGCCATCGGACTTAGGGAGTTCCACATGTTTGCTACTGCAATCATTGTTTTCCGCGAAACGCTTGAAGCCGCACTATTTGTGGGGATCGTTGCAGCCGCCACGCGTGGTCTGACAGGTCGATCGAAATGGCTCGCAGGCGCCGTCTTCGCGGGAATCCTGGGAGCGCTGGCACTGGCCGCCGGTGCCGACAGAATCAGCACCCTGGCCGACGGCGTTGGCCAGGATCTGGTGAATGTCGGCATCCTCAGCCTGGCGCTGGTCATGCTGGCCTGGCATTGCATCTGGGTCTCTACCCATGGCAAAAAAATGTCGCAGGAGGCCAAACAATTGGGTGCCTCGGTGCGGGAAGGTACCCGCTCCCCGCGAACGCTGATCGCGGCCGTCGTGTTGGCGGTGCTGCGCGAAGGCGCTGAAACGGTACTGTTCGTGGCCGGCCTTGCCACTGGGTCACCTGAAAATTCCCACAGCATGCTGGTTGGCGCGTCGTTGGGCATTGTTGGCGGCGTGGTGCTTGGCTTCATGATCTATTTTGGTCTATCCCGAGTCAAGCCACAGAATCTCTTCGCGGTGACCAACGTGCTTATCCTGCTGTTGACCGCGGCTATTGCCAGCCAGTTGGCCCGGGCACTTGCCCAGTCAGGCCTGGTGAATCTGTGGGCCAGCGCATTGTGGGATACCTCTGCGGTCCTGCAGACCGACTCGCCGCTCGGAATTCTGCTGCGCGCGCTCGTGGGATACGACGCTCGACCCTCAGGATTGCAGCTGGCGTTTTATCTCGGCACCCTGTTCATTATTGGCTTGGCCACCAGGCAGATGCACCGTCATCAACAGCGGATCGATACCCGAGCACGGCCAAGTCTGCTGGCGCGGGCCCGATAAGCACGGCTTTTCTTTAACCTTTCCCGGAGTTCCTGTATGCGAATCGCCAAATCGGCGAGGGTGCTGGTCGCCCTATGCCCCCTGTTTGTGCCGCTGATGCTGCGCGCAGCACCCAACGACTACGTAATTACCCCGATTGTCGAACAGGGTGAGAAAGAAATCGACTTCAAGTCGGGTGCCGAACAGCGCAAGGACATGTCCAGTGGCACCGCTACCTCAGTCGGTTTTGGCTTGGGCGCGACCTCATGGTGGTTCACAGAACTCTACGGCAAGTGGAAACGCGACCCCGGACAGTCAAATGCTTTCGACGCGGTGGAATGGGAAAATCGTTTTCAGTTGACCGAGACCGGCAAGTACCCTGTGGATGTCGGTTTCTTGCTGGAAACAGAGCGCCCAAAGGATCAATCAGAAGGCTACGAAATCACCTATGGTCCGCTTTTGCAGGCTGAGTGGGGCTCCATTCAAGGCAATCTGAACCTGCTCTGGCAAAGACATATTCGAGCCAGCGAGCCTTTCGAGACCGAACTGCACTATCAGGTGCAACTAAAGTACCGCGCATCCGAAAAATTTGAGTGGGGCGCGCAGGGCTTCGGCTCCCTGGGTCGCTGGGACAAATGGGCCCCGTCATCTGAACAGGAGCATAAGTTCGGGCCAGCGATATTCGGAAAGATCAAGACCGGTAGCAAGCAGGCCATCAGGTACAACGCGGCCATCCTTTTTGGCACCAACAATGCGGCTCCAAGGACCACATTTCGCCTGCAAACCGAGTATGAGTTTTAAAAGAAGAGCCGTGATGGACGCGAGGCTTGCACGGCGTGAGTTGCAGAGTGCTGCGCTTGAGTGCAAAAGCTGCAACAGCAATACGCTATTAATGCCTGCTCGGTCATAGTACATGCGGGCTGACGGTATATTTTGTCCAGGACCATCGGACTCCCTGACGCAGCCGGTTTCTAACAACCTGAACCTCTGACGCCATTTAATACCTGATCCAGTCCATATTTTTTTAACTTGATGTACAGGGTGCTCTTGGCAATGCCAAGGTGCTTGACCGCCATTGTGAGATTACCTCGTTCGGCCTCGATGGTTTCCCGGATGAACACCAGTTCCGCATCTTCGAGTTTTCCCGTGCTGACCGGGGACTGCAGGGTATTTTTCCCACTATTGCAAGCCGGCGACGGAATGATTTCAAGTCAGTAGTGTCCGGTCAACGTAGTTCGGTTTTGGTGCAAGGCCAATAACCATGCGGGTTTGCGACCAGTTTTATTTGGTGCCGATTTGAATCTCGATTCTGCATTTTTAGGTAGTTTCCCAAGGTTGACAACTTTGGGGACTTCTCATGAATCTTGGCAAGACGCTTTTTGCCCAATTGATGGAGTTTGTGCCGTGGACCAGCTTTGCACGCATCGTGGCACGCTACTCGGGCGACGCTCGTGTTTCGGCATTGCCCAGCACCGAGCACTTTCGCAACATGGCCTACGCGCAATTGACTTGGCGCGAGTCCCTGCGCGACGTCGAAGCCACACTGGGCGCCAACACCACCAAGCTCTACGCCATAGGGTTGCGCCAAGCGGTACGTCGCTCCACGCTGGCCGATGCCAACGAGCGACGCAACTGGCGCATCTGGGCCGACTTCGCCGCTGTCTTGATTCGCCGCGCCAACAAGCTCTACGCCGACGAACCGCTGGGGCTGGATGTGAATATCGCTGGCAATGTCTATGCTCTGGACTCCAGCACCATCGACTTGTGCCTGAGTCTGTTCGACTGGGCGCCGTTTCGCCGGGCCAAGGCGGCGATCAAGTTGCACACGCTGCTGGATTTGCGTGGCTCCATTCCCAGCTTCATTCACATCAGCGACGGCAAGATGGGAGACGTCAATGTGCTCGACATCTTGCCGATGGAAGCAGGCGCTTTCTACATCATGGACCGGGGCTATCTGGACTTTGCGCGGCTGTACGCGATGCATCAGGCTGGTGCCTTCTTTGTCACCCGCGTCAAGTCCAATTTCAATGCCCGGCGCGTGTATTCGGCCAAGGTGGAAAAAGCTACTGGCGTGATGTGCGATCAGACGATGGCGCTCAACGGCTACAAGAGCGCTCGAGACTATCCCGAGCATCTGCGTCGGGTGCGATTCAAATATCCGCTGACTGGCAAGACGTTGATTTTTTTGACGAACAACACGACGCTGCCCGCACCGGTGATAGCTCAGCTTTACAAGAACCGCTGGCAGGTGGAATTGTTCTTCAAGTGGATCAAGCAGCACCTGCGCATCAAGAAGTTTCTGGGCACCAGCGAGAACGCGGTGNNCTTCAAGTGGATCAAGCAGCATCTTCGGATCAAGCGCTTTTTGGGCACGAGCGAGAACGCAGTGAAGACGCAGGTCTGGTGCCCGCTGATTGGGAGTTGCCCGAATCCGAGTTGGGCGTTCCGTCCTTCGGTTCCAAGTACCGGATGGACCTGTCGAAGTTACGTTCGCGATACACCAGAGGCCATGCACGAAGTCTATCCAAAGCTGATGGCGCCGGACACCGCCTGGCAGGTGTACCGTGAGTACTACTGCCCAGAGTGCGGCACCATGCATGACGTCGAAGCGCCAACGCCCTGGTACCCGGTCATTCATGAATTTGAGCCAGACATCGAAGCGTTCTACACCGACTGGGTGCACCTGCCGTTGCCAGAAAAGACGAACTAACATCTCTGGAG
>DHWX01000020.1 GCA_002413395.1 Polaromonas sp. UBA5171
AATCTTGGCGCAAAAAAGACCATCGCGCTCGGGCTTGGAGGTGCGGTAGTTGATGGCTCCCGGATTCTTTACTTCGCCATAGGACCAGGAACGAATTGTTTCCGGTGAGATCGCGTCAAACTCTTCCTTTTGCGTCAGCCCCTGTTGTTTATTCTCTTGAATCGCCACCAACCCGCGCGCCACAAGGCTGCCGGGCTTTTCTATTGTTGCAGCTAAACCTTGCGTCGCAAATTTAACAGGCAGATTCTCGTGCTCAGTCATTTTTTGGTTTTCGCGGTGTGTTGCGTCATGAGCTTGCCTATCTCGCTACGGCCTATCATTTTCACGCCGGATTTTTTCGCCAGTTCCACCGCGTTGTTGGTGAATGAACCGGTGGAAATCACCCAAGCAGTATGGCATTGGTAATACGCTTGCCCCGAGAGCGCTTCCTGCACAGCTTGCACGCCGACGCTGCCAACATAGCGTTTGGCCTGTACCGCGATACGTCGCCCATCTTTGCTCAAGATGAGATCAGCACCGTAATCCCCAGAGGTGGGAGTGAGTTCGGCTGCGTAGCCCTGGGCGCGAAACAATCCAGCGAGGAATTCTTCAAATTCCTGGCCACTAAGTTGATCAAGTTCAGCCACTTGGGCGGCCCCGAACTGGTGCTGCCAAACCGCCTGTTCAAGTCGCATTTTGCTTAGAGCGCTGTGTTGGTCCTTGGCAAATTGCAGCGTATTGCGCAAATGGTGGGCTTCCTTATTTTCAGCTGGCTGTGGCTCACTTGCCGGTGCGTGAAGTGGAGGTCTTTTTGTAAACGCCCGCCACACCAGCCACACAATGCCAACAAAAAGCAGGCTGAGAAGAAGGTCTTGCATGTGTGCGGGCGCGATGGGTTGCAATAATTTTTTGGCCTATTTAACCATTCGACTATTGCTCCCGCTATTAATATGCTGAAGCTCATGGGCCCATTTTTCAACAGCGTTCAAAATAAGGCTCGATCCGTCGCTACTGCCCTCGATTTCCCCTTGAGCCTTTCCACAACTGCACTTCATGTTTCCAACAAGCTTTGTTTGAAGGGGGCCGGATAACAATAAGGTGACGACGATGGTTCCTTCATGGCAGAAGGCCATTGGGTAATGACCTCTTTTTAGTTCTGCGCGAATATTTGCTTCGGCAGACTTCCTAGTTTCGCAATCTGTGGTTGACTTCCAATCGAATTGGTATTCCAAAGTTAGCTCCTGAAACGTAACGCTTGGTGTGAGGAAAGGTCTAATTTTTAAGGTTAGGGGCGGCGCGGCCCGAACCGAACCGAACGGGGGATGCAGGCTTACGGAGTGTCTCCCTCGACCGCCATGTTGCGCGGAGAAAACCAAATCATACAACTCCATACGTGTTCAGTACTCTCGCTTTTTTCTCGGCAACCTGTTTTTGAAGGAGAACTTGGCTGAGATAGGGTTGAGATTTGGAGACTACAAATCCGCAGTTTGTGCATGCCATTCGCATTGGACTGACCTCTTTCATATCCATCGCATTGGGGTCGAGTTCGGCTACAACGCAATCAACATCGTCGCAGACTGGACAATCGAAAGACCAGGGCGTCTCAAATAACGCTTCAAGCTGCTTCTTCTCCGCGTAAGTTTTCGCAAACTTTTCTCCAATTTCCTCGGCATGAAAAAGAGCACTGATTTCCCATCCTGCTGAGAACCTGTTCTTGAAACACCAACGGATTAGATGCCCGAAGCTGTTCAGGCAATAGGACATATCAAGGTCTAGCAAGTTCTTGGCTAGTGCATGAACATTTTGTGCCGCATTGATGTGCTTGGCATATTCCATCAATAATCCGTCCATTAGGTCAAATGCGTGGAATTCGCGATAGCATAGAGAAAGAAAAGGCAACCCCACTTCGAGGTAGAGGTTTGTTGCCACACTATCGTCTTGAGAGCTGAATCCTCGATGTGTGATTCGATTTCGGGTCTCACGGAAGTGATCGAGCGATTCGTCCCCAAACCCATCGACTGCCTTGGACAATTTTTTCGCTTTATTTATTAAATCTTGGAGGTTGTCTCTCTCTTTGGCTCCAATGTCCGCTGCTTGCATGGCGCTCTCGATTGCGGAGGCGCAAACCAACAATGCGTGTGGGTAACAACCAAGGGCAATCAGAAAAAAACTCGTTTCCAGCGACTGCATCGAACTGGCGATAGAAGCACTCGTTAACCAACCATCTGGCTTTTTTCGGAAGAACAAGAGTGAGGGTTCTTGAATTGTCATAGTAAAAAATTCCTTATGGTCACGGCCTATAAATATTCAAACGGCGTATGGGTGTGGATATGAATTGACATTTTCTTCGTCAGTCTAACGACAGTAATGCGCCAAACACGGACTCCGCCGCGAAGCTTCACAGTTCTTTTTGGGTCGGAGCCAAAATTCGCCGAGTCTTTGGCTCGCCCGGAGGGCACGATGCCATGTGCCGCAGCGAAATTGGTGTCTGGCCCCAATAACTCAACTTGCGCTGCTCAGCCCAGCCCAGCCAGGACGGGTTTGGGAAATAAGGAATCGGAACCGGGGAGCAAAACGCGCACTGCGCGAGCTGCGAAGTTCGGCTGTTGGCATTGATCTTCTTCCCCACCCTTCTGTATGCGCTGAGGAGCGGAAGTCCAGACGGACCCGGGCTCGTGCTTGTTTGAGCCGCAGGCGAGTTTGCACGAGACCCCGGCTGAACTGAGCACCGCAGGATGCCCGTAGGGCCGCAGACGGTAGGGTTACCTTTCTTTTCGTTAGGTTTCTTTGGCGAAGCAAAGAAAAGTAACTCGCCTGCCGGGGCGACCCCCGGCTTGTCAGCAAGGCAAACCGCATTCCAATCAAACCCACCCCCAACAACCCAAATTACCCTCAAAATACGCCCATGAACCCTGCACCTTCCACGCCCGCCGCCTTGCCCCGCTTCTGGGCCGACCTGAAAAGCCCCGACTTTGCGCGGCTGGACCTGGCCCGCTGCATCGCGGTGCTGCCGGTGGCGGCGATTGAGCAGCACGGCCCGCATTTACCGCTCAATGTCGATGCCACGCTGGCCGAGGGTGTGATAGCGGCCGCCTTGCAGCATCTGCCCCCCGCCCTGCCGGTGCTGTTTTTGCCCACGCAATCCATCGGCTTGAGCCCCGAGCATGCCCGTTTTTCCGGCACGCTCACGCTCAAGTCAGAAACCGTGATCCGGCTCTGGACCGAACTGGCCGAGTCGGTGGTGGCGAGCGGCGTCAAAAAACTTGTGCTGTTCAACTCGCACGGTGGCCAGGTCGGGCTGCTGGATGTGGTGGCGCGCGATTTGCGTGCGCGCCTTGACATACTGGTATACAGCGTGAGCTGGTTCAATCTGCCGCTCACAGGCGAAAATGGCAAATCCGTAGCTGCCCTGTTCAACGCGCAAGAGCACCGTTTCGGCATTCATGCGGGTGAGATCGAAACCTCGATGATGCTGGCGCTCAAGCCTGAACAGGTCGATATGACCCGCGCACAGAATTTTCATTCCACTTCGCAGGATCGCGCTGAAAAATTCAGTCTGCTGGGCGATGGCCGTAGCGCCAAACTGGCGTGGCAAATGCAGGACTACAACCCGCAGGGCGCGGTGGGAAATGCCGCTGCGGCCACGGCTGAAAAGGGCCATGCGCTGCTGGGTGCTGCAGGCCACAGCCTGGCACAGTTGCTGACCGAACTGGATCAGTTGCCAGTTGACACGCTGAGCAACCAGGCTGCATTTTGACCTTTGGGTGCCGCGCTGCCCAAAAAAATCAAACCCCCAAGTGGGCGGTAACCCGCCTGGGGGTTTGTACCGTTGGCAGTGCCGATAAGTCTGCCTGCGGTGCCAGACAAGTATCGATCACGGCGGTCCAAAGAATTTTCTCAATTTGCCGCTTTATTTTGGAATAGAGGATAAATAATCTAAAAATATTAAAAAAATAGATAAATTACCCGTATGGATACATTTGATCGAAAAATTCTTCAAATTTTGCAAGCGGACTCGCGAACCAGTCTGCAAGATATTGGCCAGGCCGTGGGCCTGAGTGCCTCGCCGTGCTGGGGCCGTATCAAAAAAATGGAAGAAGCCGGGGTGATCGAGGGCTACACCGTGCGCCTCAATGCGCAGGCGCTGGGCTTGGGCGACACGGTGATGGTGCAGGTCACACTGGACAGCCACTCCGATAACACGCTGGAGAAATTTGGCGAAACCCTGGCGACCATTCCAGAGGTGATCGAAGCGTATCTGGTGTCCGGTGAATACGACTACCTGCTGCGTATTGCCGTGCATGACACCAAGGACTACGAGCGCCTGCTGCGCGAGCGGCTCTACAAGATCAAGGGCATACGCCACAGCAAGTCCAGCTTTGTGCTGCGCACACTCAAAAAGGCCGATTTACCCTTGCTGCCCGGCTGAAATTCGCGCGCGGCCAAACCCTGACATGCGTCATGGAAAAGGGATGACAACGCCGCCGCGCACTGGGGTTTATCGTTCAAGGCAGGCGCTGCGCGGGTGCAGGGTTTGGCATTCAAGCACTTCGGAAGGGCAACGTCATGCAGACAGCGTTTTTTTGGTTCAAGGGGTGGAGCCGACGCGCGCTCTGCCTGGGGCTGCTGGGTGGCCTGGTTGCATGCGGCGACACCGCCCTGCTGCCACCCGAGGCTGGCATGGGGCCCAACCCCATCCTGCCGCAACCCAAAATCAGCCTGATTCCCACAGTGAACATTGCGCCCGCCAGCGGTTGGCCCGAAGGCGTGATGCCTGCGCCCATGGCGGGGCTGACCGTGACCGCGCTGGCCTCTGGGCTGGACCATCCGCGCTGGGTTTATGTGCTGCCCAACGGCGACGTGCTGGTGGCCGAAAGCAACGCGCCACCCAAACCCGACGATAGCCAGGGCATCAAGGGCTGGATCGCGAAATGGGTGATGAAACGGGCAGGCGCGGGTGTGCCCAGCGCCAATCGCATCACGCTGCTGCGCGACGCCGACGGTGACGGCAAGGCCGAGACCCGTACGGTGTTTTTGCAGGGGCTTCATTCGCCCTTTGGCATGGTGCTGATCGGCAAGGATTTTTACGTGGCCAATGCCGACGCGGTGCTCCGTTTTCCCTACGAAACCGGGCAAACCCGAATCACGGCAGCGCCCGTGAAAGTGCTGGACCTGCCCGCCGGTCCCATCAACCACCACTGGACCAAAAACCTGATCGCCAGCCCCGATGGCAGCAAGCTATATGTCACGGTGGGCTCCAACAGCAATGCGGGTGAGCGTGGCGTGGCGGCTGAGACCGGACGCGCGGCGATCTGGGAGGTGGACCTCAAAACCGGCAGCCACCGCATCTTCGCCTCTGGCCTGCGTAATCCCAACGGTATGGGTTGGGCGCCGGAAAATGCTGAACTCTGGACGGTGGTGAACGAGCGCGACGAACTCGGTAGTGACCTGGTTCCAGACTACCTGACTTCAGTCAAGGACGGTGCCTTTTACGGCTGGCCTTACAGCTATTACGGCCAGCATGTGGACGAGCGCGTCAACCCGCCGCGACCCGATCTGGTGGCCCAGGCCATCGCGCCAGACTATGCGCTGGGCTCCCACGTTGCACCTTTGGGCATGGTTTTTTCAAAAGGTCGGGCCTTGCCTGCTATTTTGTCCAGCGGGGTTTTTGTTGGTGAGCACGGCTCCTGGAATCGCGTGCCGCGCAGTGGCTACAAGGTGGTGTTTGTGCCCTTCAGGGAAGGCAAGCCAAGCGGCCTGCCGTTTGATGTCCTGACGGGTTTCTTGAGCCCAGAAGGCCAAGCCTATGGCCGCCCGGTGGGCGTGGCCATCGACTC
>DHWX01000024.1 GCA_002413395.1 Polaromonas sp. UBA5171
TCCGTTATCGCGACAGAACCCAAAGGGCAGATGGACTGCCCCGGTGGCCAAACCATGTCCGCGGCACAGCAGTTCTACAGCCTGGCTGTTTGATCAACAGGCCGACCGCGCAACTCTTTTCGGCTCAACTCCACTAATGCGACACAACCATCGAACGGCGTGGCATGCAGACACCTTCTTCTTGAAAACGAGGGATTTTGAGAGGTCACGCCTGACGCTGATGCGACACGGGAAATCAAGGCATTGCGATTCTCGAAAATAGCTCTTGAAATGTTATTCTCAAACAGGTACTATTTCAATGAGTTTTGAGAAGGAAGATTCTAATGTTCGTCGTTTTACTGCACTACGTTCAACCGCTTACGGTCGTCGAAAAATATCTGGAGGAGCACCGCAAGTTCCTAGATTCGCACTACGCTGCTGGTCATTTCCTAGCCTCTGGTGCCCAAGTGCCTCGAATCGGTGGCGTTATTTTGGTTAAAAACCTGAGCCGCGAAGAATTGGATGTTGTACTGAATGAAGATCCGTTCTATCGTGAGCAGTTGGCCACGTACCAGGTCATCGAATTCAGCCCAACTAAGTACGCTGTTGGCGCGGAAGAGTTCTTTTCATTAAAGAGTTGACGGGCGAGAGACAAGCCATGTTGATCGGTTATGCCCGTGTTTCGACGCAGGATCAGAACCTTGATTTGCAGCTGGAGGTTGTGTCGCAATAGCGATGTCGGACAATCTGAGCCATGCATGATTTCCGTAAATGTTTGGTCAATAGCGCCTTACGCAAAGTTCTCAAACGGCTCCACTACCCGCTGGAAGTGATGCTGATTTGCGTGCGCTGGTATGTTGCCTACCCGCTGAGCCTTCGCCACATCGAGGAGATGATGCAGGAGCGCGGTGTTTTCGTGGATCACGCCACCGTGCATCGCTGGGCGATCAAGATGGTGCCGGTGCTGGCAGCCGTATTTCGTCGGCGCAAGCACCCAGTTGGGAAGAGCTGGCGCATGGACGAGACCTACATCAAAGTGTCGGGCCAGTGGAAATATTTCTACCGCGCCGTCGACCGTGACGGCGACACGGTGGATTTTCTGCTCACTGCCAAGCGCGATCTGGCTGCGGCCCGTCGGTTTCTGGAACGTGCCATCAACCTGCATGATGTGCCAGAGAAGATCACCATCGACAAGAGCGGCGCCAACACGGCCGCCATAGAAAGCGTCAAGGCCGACGCCTGCGTCGACATCCTGATGCGCCAGAACAAATACCTCAACAACATCGTCGAGCAGGACCACCGGGCCATCAAGCGGATCACCCGACCGATGCTGGGCTTCAAGTCATTTTGGAGCGCACGAATCATCATCGCCGGAATCGAGACAATGCACATGATCCGCAAAGGGCAGATGGACTGCCCNNCTCCACTAATGCGACACAACCCGCGGAGTTCCTCGAGGCCATCCGGGACCCCGCAAACCCAGAACATCAGACCATGCTCCAGTGGTGTGGTGGCGCATTCGACCCCAGCGCGTTTGATCCGTTTGCCGCTCAGGAGCGGCTCAACCAAATCAAGCTCTGATCTCCGACTTCGTGAAGTATTCACTAGGCTTATTACTTCACTTCCAAGTAAGTAGCTTTGTCAATCGGCTTCGTATCCCACTCAAGCCAGTCTTCCCCAAATAGTTCCACGGGGTGTTGTGTGCGGTCGGTACCGGTACCGCAACGCATGTCCTTAGCAGCGCAGTACCGGTCACACCCCCAGCACACACGTTCCGGGTGCCGGGGGTGGCTGGGCGACTTTTTGGCCATGCCGTGGGACGCGCCGACAATTGTCGCAATGCTTTGCAAGAGGCCTAGCCTTGGGTGGTCCCACAAATCACAGTAAAACCCTACGAAAATCGCCCAGTATCTGACTCAGGTAGACGTTAAAGCGCGCCGCACCAGCGCCGTCGATCAGGCGATGATCCCAACTTAAGCTCAGCGGCAGCATCAAGCGCGGCTGGAACGCTTTGCCGTCCCACACCGGCTCGATGGTGGACTTGCCAACTCCCAGAATTGCCACCTCAGGTGCATTGATGATGGGCGTGAAATAACGCCCGCCAATGCCCCCCAGACTTGAGATGCTGAAGCCGGCACCCGACATTTCGGCCGGGCTGAGCTTGCCGTCGCGCGCCTTTTTAGCCAGTTCGCTCATCTCCTGCGAGATCTGAACGATGCCTTTCTTGTCGGCGTCCTTGATCACCGGCACCATCAAACCGTTAGGCGTATCAGCAGCAAAACCGATATGAAAATACTGCTTGAGCCACCAGTTGCTCGCCGTCGATGCTTGAATTGAATTCTGGGAATTTCTTGAGGGCCGCGACGCAGGCCTTAATAAGGAACGCCAGCATGGTGACCTTAACGCTGGCGTTATTTCCAGTTTTTGCCGACTTCTCGGTTTCCAGATTGGTGGCCACCCGAAAGGCTTCCAGATCTGTGATATCGGCATCGTCATGGTTGGTGACGTGCGGAATCATGACCCAGTTGCGGTGCAGGTTGGCGGCGCTGATCTTCTTGATGCGGGGGCGGTCTTTACGCTCGACGGAGCCAAACTTGGTGAAGTCCACAACGGGCCAGGGGATCAGACCCAAGCCGGCGCGGTCGTTGGTCGCAGCGGTAGCCCTCTTGCTTTTCGCTGCTGCCAGCGTTTCAACGGCACCGCTCATGACGGAGCGGGTAAACGCTTGAACGTCGGTGTCAGTGATGCGGCCTTTTAGACCCGTGCCTTTGACCTCGTTCAAGGGCACGCTCAGTTCACGCGCAAATTTGCGCACCGAGGGTGACGCATGCGGGAGCTGACCTTGCGGCGCAGTCGGGTTGTGGGCCGGCACAGGCAGCGCAGCGCCGGTTGGTGCAGACAAAGCGGGCGCAGGAGATGCCGACGCAATAGCTCCGGCCACGGCAGCAGGCACAGCAGCCCGAGTAACCACTGCAGGAGCAGTGACTGCACTAGCAGCCTGTCGGACAC
>DHWX01000089.1 GCA_002413395.1 Polaromonas sp. UBA5171
TTGTCGACACCACCGTGCAGGTGCGACGTGAGGTCGCAAACATCATTGTCTCGCCCGCCCACAAGGCTGGTGACGAGACCGACCATTCCGTTGGTCGTAGCCTACCTGTGCATGCGTTGTTGGTAACGACGGCGTGTGAAGCCATGGGAACAAAGCATCGGGCCTTTTGGCCGCGCGCTCTTCCGCGAGGAAGTGGCGTCACCTGCGAGCATCAATGCGGGTGGGGTGCCAGGCTGGGTAGTAAGGTCAACACATGTGAACTGCTGCAAGCATCGTTATTGTGAACAAGCCAAAGATGCTGACAGGCTTGAACCAAAATGGTATGTGGTCGGCTGCCTCACTCTGCGGCATGGGGCACACGGACATGACGACCACCGGTGTACAGGCAGGACCTAACCTACTCGTTGTGATGTATGCGGAACACGGTAAGCCCGACACGTCGCCGGAAACGGCAGGCCAACCGCAAGGAAGGCTGATGGCGCAGCGGGTAAAGGAATGCGGAGAAAGCGAACGTCGTCCTGTAATCGGGCGAATACGGGTTGAAACATGACTCGGCGCGAAAGCGAGCCCACTTCCGCTGGGTCTTCCATGGCAAGAGAGCCTGAGAAACTGCGATCCGGAGGAAGGCAGATGACGGGACCTGCACGTTCGGTGAAAGCCGCAACGGTGGGAACTGGTGCGCCTCCAGTCTTTGAAATGAACTGGGACCAGATCAACTGGGACCAAGTCAATGAGGAGGTCACGCGGCTGCAGGTGCGTATTGCTAAGGCCACACAGGCCAGCAGGTGGAATAAGGTGCAAGTTTTACAACGTCTGCTGACCAGCTCGCACAGCGGCAAGCTACTTGCCGTCAAGCGGGTGACGGAGAATGCAGGAAAGAAAACGGCAGGTGTTGACGGCAAGATTTGGACAACGCCGGCTTCCAAGCTCAAAGCTGCACGGTTACTGACGCACAGGGGATACCAACCGTTGCCACTGCGGCGCGTGTACATACCCAAGAGCAACGGCAAGGAGCGCCCGCTGGGCATTCCTTGTATGTTTGATCGGGCAATGCAAGCGCTGTGGCTTCTGGCATTAAATCCCATTGCAGAAACCACAGCCGACCCGAACTCCTATGGGTTCAGGCCAAAGCGCCCCCCTCGACAAAAGTCCAAGGTGAATGTCATCCGCTACGCGGATGACTTCGTGGTGACAGGCGTAACCCGGGAACTGCTTGAGCAGTGTGTCAAGCCGACTGTGGAGAAATTCCTCGCGACCCGAGGACTGCAACTGGCCCCCGAGAAAACGCTTATCACCCACATCTCAAGAGGATTCGACTTCTTGGGGCAAAACGTTCGCAAATATGGGGAGAAGCTGCTCATCAAGCCGTCGCACAAAAGCGTGAAATCGCTACTGGGTAAAGTGCGCGAAGTGCTGAAGAAGAACATGGCTGCCACTCAGGCTCAAGTGATCATGCTGCTCAACCCGATTCTTCGGGGTTGGGCGATGTATCACCGGCATGTCGTGGCCTCTGCGACGTTCACAAAGGTTGATCATCTAGTATGGAAGATGCTGTGGACATGGGCCAAACGCCGTCACCCACAGAAGAACTATGGCTGGATCAAGGCGCGGTACTTCCGCCGCTTTGCCCAGCACGATTGGATCTTTGCTTGCTCGGCCCGGGGCTACAAGCAACTTCGCCATTTCGTGCTTTTTAGGGCAGAGACACTTCCGATCCAGCGTCACACGAAGGTTCGCGGTGAGGCCAATCCGTTCGACCCAGCATGGGCCTCTTACTTCCAACGCCGATCCCCCTATGCCTGCTGACTCCGTTGTTGTTAGTCCGGTCCGCTCGCGGGCTGTTGGAAGGCTTGAGCCGTGTGCTGGGAAACTCGCATGCACGGTTCTGAGGGGAGAGCCTGCCGGTAACGGCAGGTTCTTACCCGACGAGAAGGCCATCGCGCACCCGGTGGACAGCTGTGCTGCGGGCTACAACCTGCGCTGGCTGCTGCGCGCCATTGCACGTCTGGGCATCGGGGCACTTTTTTTGCGCCTGTTGCAGGCTGCACTATTAGCACCGCAGACCACAGCAGGGTCATACGGCACTCATAGGCGTGCGTGGACAGATGCGTGAGAGATTGGTTCAACGGCATCGCGATTGTCAAAAAACCGATTTTGGGCTACGCCGTCCAGGTTGCTTTTTGAAAATAGAATTTTGCATGGCCGACACTTTATGCAGGGCGAGGTTTAACATGTCAATCGACACGGACGCCCAAGGGCGTCAGCTCCCTTCGGTCGCACCTCGCCTTGTGCGCCGGTCATCTTCACGTTAGGGTTTAACATGACAGATGTTTTTCAATCTACGAAATGTTCTGGTTGTGGCAATCCATTGCCAGAAGGTTTTACTGAACCTTGTCCAAAGTGCGGTGATACACGGAAAACTCACGATGTTTCAATTCATGAGTCTGTAATTGCCACTGATTCAATGAGTTGGCAGCATATTCATGAATACTACGAACGCCACCAAATTTTGCTGCTGATTGTTATTGGTATCACAATCGGCTCCCCATTTCTGGGTTTAGTTTTAGCAGGCTGGATTGGCGTTGTAGCTGGTTTAGTTATTGGGCTCATTCCTTTTTTTCTTGGGCTACGCGCTGTTACAAAGGTTCGAGAAATCAGGGAGGGAAATTGAACCCTAACCCGTCATATATGGATTCCCCGCCAACGGCAAGAGGTTGACCGATAGTTTGGCTTTTGGGGATGCGCCTGCAGTCGTATATCCGGCATCTAAAGTGGACTCTGGTTTGGTCCGTGCCGACATGGAATCTGCGTCAC
>DHWX01000004.1 GCA_002413395.1 Polaromonas sp. UBA5171
CTGATTTCAAGGGAAAAGGCTTTTCAAGGAATCAATGCCGCCGTCATCAGAAATCCAGATTAACCGAGTGCAGCCAAATCGGGATCGTGAAGATCAGCATTACCAACACCCTGTCGATCAAAGGCATGGCGTTGCCATCCATCAGCACCTCGGATTGATCCAGTACTTCGCGGCAAGATGCAGATCACACTATACTAGCCTAACAAACGTTAGCTAGATAAACTATGAAAATCCTTGCTCCTCTTTACGAAAAGTTCCCCTACTTCACTGTCGAACACGAATTGCTGCGGCAAACTGTGAGCAGATTTATCGAGGAGAGGGTTGTACCCTATGCCGAGGGCTGGGAGGACGCGGGCCAGGTGCCGCGAGAGGTTTTGCGCCAGATGGGCGAGTTGGGCTTGCTCGGCATTCGCTTCGAATCGGTGTATGGCGGCAGCGAACTCGATACCTTGTCCACCGTAGTTTTGGCAGAGGAGTTGGGACGCTCAAGCTTTGGCGGATTCGCGATCACGGTGCTGGTGCACACGGACATGGCCGCACCACACTTGCACCACGCCGGCAATGTCGAGCAAAAGAGCCGCTTCATGCCTGACATCGTGGCGGGCCGACGAATTGCTGCGGTGGCCATGACCGNNTGACCGAGCCGGATGCCGGGTCCGATCTCGCTTCGATGCGGACCACGGCGCGCCGCGACGGTGATGACTGGGTGCTCAACGGCTCCAAGATGTTCATCACCAATGGCGTACATGGTGAAATTTTCTTTGTGGCGGCCAAAACTGGAGATGCCGGGCGCAATCACCAAATCTCGATGTTCATTGTTGAAAAGGGCACCCCCGGCTTCAGCGTAGCCCGTCCTTTAAGGAAACATGGCTGGCTGTCAAGCGACACAGCCGAACTGGTGTTTGACAACTGCCGTATTCCGTCTGGAAACCTGCTGGGTGAGGAAAACAAGGGCTTTTACGCACTGGTAAAAAACCTGCAGAACGAACGGATCGTACTGGCTGCCCAGGCCATGGGCGAAGCCTCCAAGGCGATCGAACTTACCGTGGACTGGGTCACTCAGCGCAAGGCGTTTGGAGCAACATTGTGGGATAAGCAGGCCATCAGACAGCGCATGGCAATGCTAAGTGCGCGGGTCGAGGCTGCCAAGGCACTGATTTACAACACCGCGTGGCGCGACGCACAAAATCAGGTCGTGGTATCCGAAGCCTCGATGCTCAAGGCACTCTGCGGTGAACTGGTCAACGAAGTAATGTACGACTGCCTGCAGTTTCATGGCGGCATGGGCTACGTTCGCGAAACGGCGATCGAACGTATGACACGTGACGCGCGCATCCAGTCAATTGGCGGTGGCGCCACTGAAGTGATGCTTGACGAAATTGCCAAGCGCATGGGTTGAGTGGCATTGAGTCCCGTGAATAAAAGCAAGCCGGAGCCGCGACGCGCCAAGCTGCCACCGAAGACGGCTGGCGCGGTCTCGCGGCAGGCCATCCTGGACACCGCGGCGCGGTTGTTCCGTCAGGAAGGCTATGCAGCCACTTCGCTTCGCGCGATTGCCGGCGCATGCGATATGAAAGCCGGCAGCCTGTATTACCACTTTGAGTCAAAGGACCAGATCGTCAGCGAGGTGTTGGACATTGGCGTGCAACGCGTGTTTGACGCCGTCAAGGCAGCCGTCGAAGCGCTGCCACCAGCCGCCGGACTGGCCGCTACGCTGCAATGCGCGATTGAGGCTCACCTGCGCGCACTGCTGCATGCACATGACTTCACCTCAGCCAACATTCGCATCTTCGGGCAGGTGCCAACCGATGTACGCGCCTCGCACCGGGCCTTGCGTCGGCGCTACGAGGACTATTGGCGCAACTTGCTGGCGAGCTTGCAGTTGCGCGGAGAAATTCGCGCCGAGAACGACCTCCAGCGCACAGTATTCTTTCTGTTTGGCGCCATGAACTGGGCCACCGAGTGGTACGACGAAAACAAGTCCGGCCTCGCGGTCGTGGCTGGTGAACTGGCCGATCTGGTAGTGAATGGCCTGAAGCCACGGTCCTCAGCCCGGCCTGGGATACAAAGACCAAAGCAAGGAAAATCATGAGTGTCGCGTCAAGAATCAACCCGCGCAGTGAAGCGTTCGCGCGCAACGCGGAGCACTTTGCCAATCTGCTTGCCACACTGCACGAACGCATGGCCTGGGCCATGCGCGGTGGTGGCGACAAACTAATGCAGCGTCACATTGAACGCGGCAAGCTACCGGTGCGCCAACGCATCGACTTGCTGCTTGACGTAGGATCGCCGTTCCTGGAAATCGCACCGCTTGCCGCCTGGGGACTGTACGATAACGAGGTACCAGCGGCGGGGATAGTGGCGGGCATCGGACTGGTTGAAGGGGTGCATTGCATGATCATCGCCAACGATGCCACGGTCAAAGGGGGAAGCTTTTTCCGTGAGACTGTGCGCAAGCATGTGCGGGCGCAGGACATTGCACTGCAAAACCGTTTACCCTGTTTGTACTTGGTGGACTGCGGAGGCGCTTACCTGCCCGAGCAGGACCAGGTGTTTCCCGACTGGGGGCACTTCGGAACAACCTTCTACAACCAATGCCGCATGAGTGCCGAAGGCCTGCCACAGCTGTCTGCAGTGTTCGGCGGCTGCACTGCCGGCGGCGCCTACATTCCCGCCTTGTCAGACGAAGCCATCATCGTCCAGGGCACGGGGCGCATCCACTTGGGCGGCCCCCCGATCGTCAAGGCGGCCATCAACGAGGTGGTCGACGGCGAGACTCTGGGCGGCGCGGCCATGCACACGCGTGTTTCGGGCGTAACCGACTACCTCGCCACCGACGAAAAACAGGCACTTGCCAAACTCAGGCAGATTGTGCGGCATCTGAACATGCCGTGGACGCCAGCCGTCCCAGCACGTGCCAGCCTGCCGCCGCGCTTTGACCCGGGCGAGATCGGTGGCATCGTGGGCGGCAACCTGAAGCAACCCTACGATGTACGCGAGGTTCTGATCCGCCTGGTGGACGATAGCGAACTGCAGGAATTCAAGCCCGAGTATGGCACCACACTCGTTTGCGCCATGGCGCATCTGCATGGTCAACCGGTAGGCATCCTGGCCAACAACGGCGTGCTGTTTTCCGACTCGTCGGTCAAGGGCGCCCACTTCATCGAGCTGTGCAACCAGCGCAACATTCCGCTGTTGTTCCTGCAGAACATCACCGGGTTCATGGTTGGCACCGAGGCCGAGCGTGGCGGGATTGCCAAACACTCCGCCAAACTGGTTTACGCCATGTCAACCGCCCGGGTACCACGGCTTACCGTCCTGATTGGCGGCTCTTATGGTGCCGGCAACTACGGCATGTGCGGTCGCGGTTTTGCGCCGAACTTTCTCTTTGCCTGGCCCAACTCCCGAATCGCGACCATGAGCCCCGAAGTCGCGACCACCGTGCTAACCGAGTTGCGCAAAAGTTCACTCAAGGGCGTGGGTGCCGAGGCCGAACGGGTGGAACTGGCGCGCCAGACTACCGAGCAGTTCACCCGCCAAAGCGATCCGTATTACGCGACCGCACGGCTCTGGGACGACGGTATTATCGAGCCATCACAGACACGTGATGTGCTTGGCCTGTGCCTGCAATTGCTGGCGCAAGGCATACCGCGCGTCACCGGCCCCTCACCCGTGTTCAGGATGTAATCCGATGTTCAAGCAAATCCTGATTGCCAACCGCGGCGAGATTGCCTGCCGCATCATCCGCACCTGTCGCCGTCTGGGCATCAAGACCGTTGCGGTGTACTCTGAAGCTGATGCCAGCAGCCGCCATGTGGCCGAAGCCGACTACGCCCTGGCCATTGGTGGCGCGAGCGCCAGCGAGTCCTATCTGCGGGTTGATCGCATCATTGCCGCAGCGCTCTCAAGCGGCGCACAAGCCATCCATCCAGGCTATGGTTTTTTGTCCGAAAAGCTGGAACTGGTCGATGCCTGCGACGCACAGGGCATCGCCTTTGTCGGACCAAACCGGGGCGCAATCAAAGCCATGGGCTCCAAGATCGAAAGCAAACGCATGGCGCGATCCGCCGGAGTGCGATGTGTACCCGGTTACGACGGGGACGACCAGAGCCCCGAGCGGCTGCTGGATGAGGCCCATCGCATCGGATTTCCACTGCTGATCAAGGCCAGCGCTGGCGGCGGCGGCAAGGGTATGCGCCGCGTCAATGCACCGGAAGACTTCCTGGCGATGCTGTCGCTGGCGCGCAAGGAGGCACTGGCCTCGTTTGGTGATGAACAGATTTTGCTGGAAAAATACATCATCAACCCGCGTCATCTGGAAGTGCAGCTGATGGGTGACCGGCACGGCGGCTTGGTGCATCTTTTTGAGCGTGAGTGCTCCATTCAACGCCGCTTCCAGAAAGTGATCGAGGAAGCACCGGCGAATCATTTGCCGCCCGCAATGGCCGGAAGACTCTACGAAGCCGCATTGCGCATGGGCCGCGCAATGGCTTATGACAACGCGGGCACGGTGGAGTTTGTGCTCGATGCCGACCTGGGAGACACACCTTTTTTTCTCGAAGTCAACACGCGCCTGCAAGTTGAACACGCGGTGACCGAAATGACCACGGGCATCGATCTCGTAGAGTGGCAGTTGCGGATTGCAGCCGGTGAACCGTTGCCGCTGCAGCAAACGGCGATTGGGCGCAGCGGTTGGGCAATTGAATGCCGTCTCAATGCCGAAGACCCGGAGCATGACTACCGTCCCAGCCTGGGTCGGCTGACTGGCTATGCTGAACCAACCCCGCAACCAGGTGTGCGCGTCGACAGTGGCCTGCATGTCGGCAGCGAGGTCACGCCCTACTACGACTCAATGCTGGCGAAGGTCATTGGCTATGGTACGTCGCGTGCGCTGGCACGGGCGCACGCGCGCGCCGGCATTGAGCAGTTGCGCATCGAGGGGGTTCGCACCAATGCGTCATTGTTGTTGCAGATTCTGGAGCATTCCGAATTCGACGCCGTGCTCACAACCCGCTTCCTCGAACAAAATTTCGTCTTCGGCGCCTCGCCAGACCTGAGCATCCGGCAGGCCCATGTGCTGGCGGTAGGGGCGGCTTGGGCCGCGAGCCAGCCAGTGCCGGCGACCGTTTGGGGCGCATTGCGCGGATTCCGCATGACGTCTCTGATCGGCCATGGTGCGACAGTCGATATCCAGCTCGACAACGTATCTGCGGGTGGTGACGGCGAGACGGTACGGCTCATTTACGCCCTTGGCCGATACAGGCTGGCTGAGCACACCGGCATGCAGGCGATGGTGACAGCCGAGGCCGACGGATTTTGGGTCGAGGTTCGGGACGGCGAAGCCCCGCCTGTCACCTTCCATGTGCAGCGGACTGACGACAAGCGCTGGTTCAGCTGGGCGCTGGGCCACAGCATGGCGTGGACCGTGAAACACGCTCTCGCGCACAGCCCCCCTGTCAGCAGTGCTCTCAGCCAGAACGACCGTTTATCGGCAACACTGCCGGGCCGAATTGCCGAAGTCATGGTGCGAGAGGGTGATGTCGTCGCCGAAGGCGATCCAGTGCTGACGCTGGAAGCGATGAAGCTCTACCATGCACTGACTGCGCCGCTGAGCGGGCGTATTCGGCAGGTGCTGGTAAAGGTTGGCGACATTGTCGGCCAGGAACAGCTGCTGGTTGAAATCGATCCCCTGCTGGAAAATCCGGTACAGGTCAAGTAGAGGAGGCATTCATGTCAGGTTTGTATTATGAAGAATTCACGGTCGGTCAGAAATTCGAACATCCATGGGGTCGCACCATCACCGAGTCGGACAACGTCATGTTCTCTTGTCTCACCCTGAATGTGCAGCCACTGCACATTGACGCTGATTTTGCTTCCCGAACCGAGTGGGGCAAGCCGCTGGTCAATAGCCTGTTCACGCTCGGCCTGATGATTGGCATGACCGTCAATGACACGACACTGGGTACAACCATCGCGAACCTCGGCATGAGTGATATTCGTTTTCCGAAGCCGCTGTTTCATGGCGACACCATCCACGTGTGCACCACCGTCAAGTCGATACGCGAAAGCAAATCCCGGCCGACTGCCGGCATCGTTGAATTTGAGCATGTGGCCGTCAACCAGCACCAGCAGGTGGTAGCCATCTGCGTGCGCCAGGCGCTGATGCACAAGCGCATCGCGCACGCGAAAGCGCAGTAATGCATGCAACTCCCGTCCCATCTGCAGTGCGTTCCTATTTATTCGTACCAGGCAACCGGCCCGAGCGCTTTGCCAAGGCACTGGCCAGCGGTGCCGACGCATTGATCCTCGACCTGGAAGACAGCGTGCCCTTGGCTGAAAAAGCGGCTGCGCGCGAGTCAGTTGCCTGCTGGCTGCCAACCGTCGACACCGATCTGCCCATCTGGATTCGCATCAATCCCTTGCCCTGTACTTCGCATCAGGACGACCTGCGCCTGCTCAGCCGTGTGCGACCGGCCGGCGTTGTGCTGCCAAAGTGCGAAGGCATGGAAGACGCAGCAACGATCGACGCGGAACTTGGTGACATCGAGCGGCATTCCGGACGACCTCAGCGCTCGGTTTTGCTAATGGTCATTGCCACGGAAACCGCACGTGCCATGCAACTCATCCATACTTTTAACCAGCCAACACCACGTCTGGCTGGCATCCTCTGGGGAGCCGAGGACCTGGCCACAAGCCTGGGGGTTCGCAGCCTGCGTGATACATCTGGGCGCTACCTGCCACCGGCACTGCGCGCGCGCGACGCCGCCTTGTTTGCCAGCCATGCGTGCGGCGTCGCCGCGATCGATGCTGTTTACACCAAGCTGGACGACGCGGCAGGTCTAGAGGCTGAAACGCGGGCGCACGCGGCTCTCGGATTTACTGCAAAGGCCGCGATTCACCCAGCGCAGATCGCGGTGATCCACAGGGCACTGCAGCAGAGCGACGACGACGTGACCTGGGCGCAGGAAGTCATTGCCGAACTGCACGATGGTGCCAAAGCGTCGGGCCGGGTCCGCGGCATGATGGTCGATCAGCCGCACCTGAATGCGGCACGACGCATTCAGCTCGCGTTCCTGCTTGCACAGGCAAAGACACGAAGCGCCAGCCGTGAGCAATGAAGGCTTACACCCTTTCTTTCGATCACTCTTTCAAGCCAGTCAAACGCCTCGTCCAACTCGAATGTCAACGGGACAAATGTCAGAGCCGGATCCCTGTCCACCGGCATTCGTTCTGCGGTAGCGCAGCCCGACGTCCCCCGCCTTCGCTGCGTTCCTTCTTGATCGTGCTGCGCTCTCAATTCAAGCCTGTGCGGGACCCGGCGTCAGCACTGGTCCTGTGCCGCTAAATCGATCCAGGGCAAGATAGATCACCGGGGTAATGAAGAGCGTAATAGCCTGTGAAAACACCAGCCCACCGACCACCGCCAAGCCCAAGGGTTGGCGCAATTCGGCACCGGCACCAATGCCGAGGGCAATCGGCAGCGCACCCATCAGAGCGGCCATCGTGGTCATCATGATAGGGCGAAAGCGCAGAATGCAGGCCTCACGAATGGCCATGGCTGCCGACATGCCCTGATGGCGTTGGGCATCCAGCGCGAAGTCGATCATCATGATGGCATTTTTTTTCACAATACCCACAAGAAGCACGATCCCGATGGTGGCAATCAGCGTGAGGTCTTGTCCAAACAGCATCAAGGTGGCCAACGCGCCGACCGCTGCGGATGGCAAGCCCGCAATGATCGTGATCGGATGAATAAAACTTTCATACAGGACACCCAGCAACACATAAATCACCAGCAGGGCGGCGATGACAAGGATCGCCTGACTGCCTTGTGAACTCTTAAAGACGGCCGCATCACCACCGTAACTGGTGATGATGGACGAAGGCATCTGGATTGCTGCGCGGGCCGCATCAATTTTTGCCGTGGCAGCACCCAACGCTGCACCGGGTGCCAGGTTAAAAGACACCGTCACTGCCTGCAACTGGCCAACGTGGTTAATGGAGGTGGCACCCACCGTGCGCTCCACCGTCGTGAAATTCGACAAGGGTACCAGGGCGCCAGTGGAAGAACGCACGTAAATGCCGCCTAGCGCGCTTTCATCCTGCTTGGCATTGGCTTGCACCTCCATGATCACCTGGTAGCTGTCCGTAGGCAGGTAGATGGTCGAGACCTGACGCTCCCCAAACGCGCTAAACAGCGCCGTGCGGATGGCATCAATTGAAACGCCGAGTTTGTTGGCGCTATCTCGGTCAATCTTGAGCTGTGCCTGCAGACCCCGCAATTGTGCGTCGCTCGTCACATCGCGAAACAGGGGGTCAGAGCGCAGACTGTCCTGCAACTTCGAGGCCCAACTATTGAGTTCATCAGCCTTGACGCTTTGCAAAATATATTGATACTGCGCCTTGCTCGGACGGCCGCCCAACTGCAGGTTTTGAACCGGACGCATGAAAACACTGATGCCTGCCACCTCGCGCAACTTGCGGCGTAGCCCTTCGACGACCTGCTTCATATGCTGGCGCTGGTTGGCTGCCTTAAGTGCGATAAACATGCGCCCGGTGTTTTGCGACCCAATACCACCATTGAAAGAATTTACCGCAGCTACATTCGCATCGGCACGGATAATTGCCGCGGCGCGTTCCTGCAGACGCACCATCTCCGGAAATGAAGTGTCTTCGGATGCTTCCGTCGAGGCCACAATTTGCCCAATGTCTTCCTCAGGAAAGAAGCCCTTGGGAATAATATTGATGAGCCACACGGTGGCAATGAAAGTAGCCGCCGCCACCGCCAACACCGTTTTTCGGTGACGCAGCGCGACATCAAGTACGCGTGTGTAGGCAGCCAGAAGAAAGTCAAACCCGTGCTCGAAGACCCGTACCAAAGCACCCGGTGGTTTCTTGTGCGCCTCGTCAGTCAGGAACCGGCTGGCCAGCATGGGCACCAGGGTCAATGACACAAATGCGGATACGATGATTGCCAACCCCACCACCACCGCAAATTCGTGGAATAAAAGCCCGATCACACCGGGCATGAAAAAAATTGGAATAAATACCGCGATGAGTGATGTCGAGATCGAGATAATTGTGAAACCCACCTCGCGCGCACCTCGCAAGGCTGCCGAAAACGGCGCTTCGCCGCTTTCGACATGGCGCATGATATTCTCGAGCACCACAATGGCATCATCGACCACCAGGCCAACCGCCAGGGTCAAACCCAGCAATGAGATGTTATCAAGGCTATAAGAAAAACCCCACAGCAGTGCGACCGCACCAATCAATGAAACCGGCAGCGACAACATCGGGATCATGGTCGCCACAAAACGGCGTAGAAAGAGAAAGATCACCAGCACCACCAGCGTAATCGTGCCCAACAGCGTCAGCGAAACGTCGTGCAAGGCGGCACGCACCGAAACTGATCGATCAAGAAAAGGAATCAATTTGACCGACTGCGGCATTTGGCGTTGCAGGTTCGGCAACGCGAGGCGAATGGCGTCAACCACCCGAACCGTGTTGGCGCCGGGCTGCCGCAGGATAGCCAGCGTAATCGTGTTTTCACCGTTGAAGGTAGCCCAGCTCTTGAGGGTTTCCAGACTGTCCTGCACGCGGGCAACATCTTTCAGTCGCACTGGATTGCCACCCCGTGTGCTGACAATCAAATCAGCAAAATCAGCCGCATTGCGAAGTTGCCGGTTGGCCTGCAGGACCAATGTCTGGTTCGGCCCGTCGAGCGTACCCACCGGGGTGTTCACATTGGCAGCGCGCAAGGCAGCACTCAATTCATCCAGACTTATGTTGCGCAGCGCCAGCGCCTCTGGCTGCACACTCACCCGAACCGCATAACGCTTGGAACCATAAATATTGACTTGCGCCACACCGTCAATGATGGACAGGGTCGGCGAGATCAAATGCTCGGCGAAATCCTCCAGGTCCGAAGGCGCCAGGGACGGTGATGTCAGGGAAATGATCAGCACCGGCGCGTCGGCCGGGTTAACCTTGCGATAGGCCGGCATTTCAGTCATGTCCTGCGGTAGCGACCGCTGCGCACGCAATAGCGCTGCCTGCACATCGACTGCCGCAGCATCAATATTGCGTCCTTCGTCGAACTCAAGAGTGAGCGAGGTTTTGCCCAGCGTACTGGTTGAACTGATGGTTTTTAGCCCAGGTACCGTCTCAAATTGCCGCTCCAGCGGCAGCGCCACGGAACTCGCCATGGTTTCCGGATTGGCTCCTGCAAAATCAGCGGAAACGTTAATCACCGGAGTGTCGTAACTGGGCAGAGCGGCAACTGGAATACTGCGAAAGCCAATGACACCGGCAAGCACAATCGCTACGTTGAGCAGTACCGTCATCACCGGACGGCGAATAAAAAGCTCAGAAAAATTCATGGCGCAGTCGGACGCTGATTGCTCGCCGATGCGCCGTTTGTTCCTTGGGAATCCCCCGCTGGTGCCGGACCTGATGCGCCGTCTTTGGGCGCACTGACTCGTTCAACCACCGGTGTATTCGGACGCAAATTCTGCTTTCCATCCACAACAACGAACTCGCCCACTTTGACCCCGGTCACCGCAGCCTCTTCGCCCTGTGCATAAACAAGTTGCACCGGCCGCATGGATGCCTTGCCATCCTCCACAACATAGACGATCGCGCCACGTGCCGATGGAATGATGGCCGCTTGCGGTAGCACGATAGCGCCCTTAATCGTGCTGACTGTTTGTGATATTTCAACAAACGCACCAGGCCAGAGCTTGCCCTCCTTGTTGTCGAAAATGGCCTTGACCTTGACCGAGCCCGAACTGGCATCGACGGCATTGTCCACAAACTGCAAGCGCCCACTAAATGTCGCGCCACCATCCGACGGCGTTGCGCTCACCGCCGCACCACCGTTCTTCAGCGAAGACAAGGCATCCGGGAGGATACGCTGTGGAAGATTGAAGCCAATGGCAATCGGGTCGAGCTGTGTAATCGTGACCAGCGTGGTCGAGTTAGCCTGGACGGCGCTTCCTGGCGACACATTGACTGCGCCAGCCCGCCCAGAGTTCGGCGCAGTAAGACGATCATAAGACAGCGCAACCCGGCTGGCATCGATAGCGGCCTGGTCTGCGGCCACAGTGGCCCGCGCTGCGTCAACCTGCGCCTGAGCGGTATCGACGGCACCTTGGGAAATAAAGTTTTGTGCCAGCAACTGCTGGGCACGTGCCAACTGCCGCTGGGCGTCCGCAAGTGCAGCGCTGTCCTTGGCGAGTTGCGCGCGGGCTTTGACCAAGTTTGCCTCATCGGTACGCGAGTCCAGCGTGAACAGCAACTCCCCGGCTTTGACAAATTGCCCATCCTTGATATGGATTTTGTCCACGACACTGCTCACCTGAGCTTTGATGTCCACACTGATCAGAGGTATCACGGTACCAGTGGCTTTGAGCACCACCGGTAAGTCCCGCTGCTGCGCACGTACGGTGCTGACCGTCACAGCGACCGCGGAGACGGCCGAAGGATTGACTGGAGCACCACCGGGAGTCGCAGCCGCGGGCGTGTCAGTTTTGGCAGTGCAACCGTACAAACCGAGTACTAAAAAACCGCCGGTGATAATCAAAAAAAAGTATCTGACGTTCATGCTTGTGATTGCTGCTGATGCTGCTGATCTTTTCTGATTAGTCAATTATCCCAGCGTCATGATAGGGCTTGTCACGCATCGTTCTTGTTTTTGTCACTTTTCCAATTGCAAAGTCCCGGTAAAGTCGCGTCGGCTTACCCACCATGCCGCACCTGACCCAATCTCCCGAGACTGAGGTGCCGGGCGCTCAGATGACGGCTGAGCCTAGTTCGATGAAGTAGGATGCCGTCATGAAAATCCCATCAGTCAGCGCCAAGGAACAAAAGGAGCTCAATGCTCTGCTTTGGCTGGTTGCATGCGGGTTTTTCATGCAAACGCTGGACGCCACCATTGTCAACACCGCCTTGCCAGCAATGGCACGCACCCTCGGCGAGAGTCCACTTCGCATGCAGTCGGTGGTGGTGGCTTATTCGCTCACAATGGCCATGTTGATTCCAGCGTCCGGCTGGATTGCCGATAAATTCGGCACGCGCCGTGTCTATGTGAGCGCGATAGCCATGTTTGTTGCTGGCTCCGTACTATGCGCCGCTTCACACAGTGTGACCCAGCTGGTGACTTCACGAGTCGTGCAGGGCATGGGGGGCGCACTGCTGCTGCCCGTGGGCCGACTGTCAGTGTTGCGATCATTTCCGCGAAGTCACTTCCTGCCTGCGATGAGTTTTGTCGCCATCCCGGGCCTCATCGGCCCGCTGATTGGGCCTACACTGGGTGGTTGGCTGGTTGAGGTGGCGTCCTGGCAATGGATCTTCCTGATCAACGTACCTGTTGGTGTGATCGGCGGAGTGGCCACATTGATTTACATGCGAGGCCCACCGCTTGAGCGTGTAGCGCGATTTGACGTGGTTGGCTACTTGCTGCTGGCATTTGGAATGGTGTGTGTTTCGCTGGCGCTCGATGGGCTGTCAAGCCTCGGATTGCATCATGCGGGCGTACTCGTCATGCTGATTTTCGGATTGGTCAGTCTCACCTCTTACTGGTTGCACGCGTCGCGCCACAGCGATCCGCTTTTTTCTCCGGACCTTTTTTCCATCCCAACGCTGAGCATCGGATTGCTTGGCAATCTGTTTTCGCGATTGGGCAGTTCGTGCATGCCGTTGCTGGTGCCGCTTCTATTGCAAGTCAGCATGGGCTATTCACCGTTCCACGCGGGCATGATGATGCTACCCGTTGCCATGGCGGGCATGGCAGTCAAGCGGCTGGTCACAACGTTGATCATCCATGCCGGATATAGGCGCGTGCTTGTGGTCAACACCGTACTGGTAGGCTTGATCATGGCCAGCTTCGCATTGACTTCGCCTGAGCAAGCGTGGTGGTTGCATTCCGTGCAGCTTGCCTGTTTTGGTGCTGTTAACTCGCTTCAGTTCACGGCGATGAACACCCTGACACTCAAGGATCTGGACCCAGTACATGCCAGCAGTGGCAATGGCTTGCTTTCCATGGTTCAAATGCTCGCCATGAGTATGGGAGTGGCCACCGCCGGAGGAGTCCTGGCTGCATTCGCCGGTCTATTTGGCACTGGCACTCCTGCGCAGATGCTGGAGGCGTTCCACGCGACCTTTGCCTGCATGGGACTTATTACGCTTGCATCCGCCTGCATCTTCTGGCAATTGACACCCAACGAAAGTACGGCGCCTGCATCCAACCCAATTGACGTGTCGGAACACAGTTGATTGAGGTGGTGTCGGTTTATTCGCCTGCAACCGTTTCAAGACCTGACCAGCGACCGGCCTAAAACTGAGTCGCGTTTGACCGCTGCCTGGATCTTCTTGCAGTCTGAACCTTCCATTTAGTAAGTATATTTATAATCATCTTTTATGAAAAGTGATCTGACCCAACGTTTTCCCTTCCTGGTCAATGAAGTGGCGCGCCTCTATGGCCGCCATTTTGATCAGCTGGCTCGTGAAGAGATTGGCTTGTCACGAGCCCAGTGCCGGTTGCTGGGTGTACTGGCAAGGCAGGGTGGCCCACTGTCGCAATCGGCACTGGCTGAACGTCTGGACCTGAGCACAATGGCAGTGACTAGTCTGTGCGACCGAATGGAGGCGAGCGGCTGGATTCGCCGTGCAGCTTGCGACAACGACCGCCGTGTCAACTACATTCACCTGGAAGCTTGCGCCGAAAAAGCACTCGACTCGGCACTGCTTATCAGCGACTCGATTCAAACCCGCGTCATGACTGGCTTTGACAAGGCGGAGCGGCAGCAGCTGTTAGCCTTTCTGCGCCGCGTCCACGAAAATCTGCTTGCCCTGCCCAGCCCGGGTAGTTCCAAATGAGCGCGGGGCGAGCCCACACGGCCCCGATCGACCCACACACCGTCGAACACCGTGGCATGATCACAGTGGCCATCATGTTGGCCACCATCATGCAGGCGCTGGACACCACCATTGCCAATGTGGCGTTGCCACACATGCAAGGCAGCTTGCAGGCATCACAGGACCAAATCACCTGGGTATTGACTTCCTATATTGTGGCCGCTGCAATTGCCACGCCACTGACTGGGTGGTTGTGCTCGAAATGGGGTCGAAAGCAGGTCTTCATGACTGCAGTGGTTGGCTTTACTCTTGCCTCAGCTTTGTGCGGCCTGGCCGGATCGCTTTGGCAGATCGTGGCCGCACGGTTGTTGCAGGGGGTTTTCGGCGCCGCCCTGGTGCCGTTGTCACAAGCCGTGCTGCTGGACATCAATCCCAAGGATAAAGTCGGTCAAGCCATGGCCTTATGGGGAGCTGGCATCATGGTCGGACCCATACTCGGCCCAATGCTGGGTGGCTGGCTGACCGAATCCTACAACTGGCGCTGGGTGTTTTACATCAACCTGCCGGTTGGCGCGATGGCCATTTACGGCATTGCACGCTATTTGCCTCAGACCCGACCGGCGGCGGCGCGACTGGACCTGTTTGGATTTATCACCCTGAGTCTGGGGGTGGGATTGCTTCAGCTGTTCCTGGACCGTGGCGAACAACTTGACTGGTTCAGCTCGATAGAAATCCGGGCCGAGATGATTGCTTCCGCGCTGGCATTTGCATTTTTTAGCGTTCATACGTGGACTTCGCTGGGGAACTCTTTCTTTAATAGAGCTTTGTTGCGCGATCGGAATTTCGTTATAGGCATAACCCTGGCCTTCATAGTTGGCATGATCCTGTACGCAAACATGGCTTTGCAGCCGTCTTTGCTGCAAGGGCTGATGAACTATCCGATCGTGTTCACAGGAATTGTGATGGCGCCGCGCGGCATCGGAACCATGTTCGCCATGATGGTGGTGGGACGCCTGATCCACCGCATCGACCCGCGCGCAATCATGGCTTTGGGGTTCACGCTGACTGCATTTTCGCTTTATTTGATGACTCAATTAACGCTGGATATGGACAGCACGCTCATCGTCGTCTCTGGCACGATTCAAGGTTTGGGGATCGGATTTACCTTTGTACCATTGAGCGTGGTTGCCTTCTCAACTTTGGCTCCGAATCTACGCAACGACGGCACGCCAATTTACAGCTTATTGCGTAATATCGGCGCCAGCGTAGGCATCTCGATTGTGCAGGCCATATTGAGCGAGAGCACCACGCGCGCCCATGCCAAGTTGAGTGAGGCCATTACACCTTTTTCAGCCGCAGTGCAAAACCTGCCACCGCTGTTCAACGTGCAATCGCCAACCGGGTTGGGGTTATTGAATTTGGAGATCAACCGTCAAGCCACCATGATCGGCTACCTGAGTGACTTTCACCTGATGATGTGGCTGACACTATTGGCCATGCCAATGCTGCTATTGGTGCGGGTTCGCAAGCCCTGAAGAGTCCAAATCAGGCATGCTGAATAGGGTGTTCGAACAGATCTACAGCGTGCCTATTTACAAGCCTGGGGCATCAAATCCCCACTCGAACCCGATCTTGCGGCCACAATCCCGCTGACAACAATGAGTCCCATGGCCAGCCAACTGGTGATCGGCAGCGTATCCTGCCAAATAACGATGCTGAATAGGGTGGTGAACACCACCGTGCTGTACGCCAGGCTACCGACCGTCAGTGTGTCGCCCGCGTGGTAGGCGTGGGTCATCGCCAACTGGCCTAATGTGGCACAAACGCCAACACCCAGCAACACGGGCAAGCCTTCCTGTCTGATTTCATGAAACCCTTCGATCCAGGCGAAGGCCCCACTGCCAAGGGTGGACACCAGCGTGAAATAGAACACAACGCGCCATCCCGGTTCACCGAGTCGCCCCAGATGCTTGGTCGTCAAATAGGCAACCCCGGCGAAAAAACCGGAGGCCAGGCCGAGCAGGCCGGCAACGGTCTGGTTGGCGTTGAAGGTCGGACGCAGCAAGAGCACCACACCGGCAAAGCCCAGTACAACGGCCAGAACGAGCCCGGGTTTGGGCCGCTGCTTTAGCACCAGCGCGCTCAAAATGACAAGGAACAAAGGCGATGTGTAATTCAAAGTCGTCGCCGTTGACAAGGGCAATCTGCCAATCACATAAAACAGCAGCATCATGCCGGAAAACCCGGCCAGACTGCGCGAGACATGGAGCTTCCAGTTCGGCGAATACACCGCCAAGCCGTTGGCACGAACCACCAAGAATACTATTACGACGCCGAACAAAGAACGATAGAACACCAGTTCGGAACTGGAGAAATATTTCAAGCCCAGCTTGACGAAAACGCCCATGCCAGCAAACAACACACCGGCAACAAGCATCCACAAACTGCCCTGGATAGAAGGTCGTTTTTCTTCAGCCTGTGTTTGCTCACCCACAGTTCGTTGCGTCAATGAGTTTTACTTTCCCGCAATCGACTTCTGGAGAATACCGAGCACCGTATTCAGGTCTTCGATGGGCACTTGTCCTGGCGCTGAACTGCTTGCGCCGACCGCGAACGTCAAGGCCGAACCGAAGGTCCAGCCGAACAGACGGGTGAGGGATCCATAGCCGCCCATGGACATGCTGATCAGCGGTATTTTGAGCTTTTGGCTGGACTTCAGGGTCGCCGTCATAAGCGTCAGCACATCCTCCAGATTGCGTGGCATGACCGCCACTTTCGCGATGTCGGCCCCGAGTTGCTCGGCCTCAAGGAATCGCTGGTTGAGCAGTTCCAACCCCGGCGTAAAGGAAAAATTATGAAAGGACAAAATCAACTTCGTGTCATTCGCCTTCGATACCTCACGTACTTGCCGGATATGCACGGGATTGTTGTTCATTTCGAAATCGACAATATCAACACAGCGGCTCTCGCACACGGCCTGATAGAGCGTCACAACCTCGTCTTCGGCCAAGGAAATTTTTTCGCCACCCTCTTTGGCTGAGCGTCGGGTGAACAACAGCGGAATGCCCCCGGCGTCCTGCCGGATACTGGCCGCCACGCTGATCACCTCAGCCGCGTTGCCAATGTCTTCAAAATAATCGACACGCCATTCCAGAATGTCGGGCTTCTTGGCGAGAATCAGTTGCAATTCAGACAGTATTTGGTCGCGTGTGCGCCCAACCAGCGGGGTACAGATGAGCGGAAATTTCCCACCAGAGACGGCTTTCCCGTGCAGTTCAATTGGCTTACCTGTTTGCATGTCAATGTTCTCCTTTTGTCAAAAAAAAGCTTGCCTACGCCGAATGGACACAAGCAAGCACTTTACGACAAAGCCAAGCGGATCAGCAGGCGCCTTCCATGTCAGCGGCGGTAAACGTCCCGTCTTCCATCGCCGGATCGTAGAACGAGCCGAACAGTTCCTGGTCCGAAGGGCGGTCTTCCTTGATTGGCACCGACACCCAGGTGGTGTTCAAGTAATACTTCAGGCTCACATTTTCCGAGATCACATTGCCGCCCCAGGTGCCGCAACCCAGACTGGAAGTCATCGGCATGCCGTTGTTGAATGCACCGGCATTGGCCTTGGACTGTGCTTGACGCACCATGATGCGGCTGACTGGCGCGGCCAGTGCCAGTTGGTGAATATGGCTCTGGTCAAATGAGTAAATGCCGCAGCAGTGGCCCTTGCCGCCGACTTCATAGATCGCCCGCATCATCGAGAGGGCCTGATCGAAGTTGCTGAATTTATAGACGGCCAGCAGCGTGGTCAACTTCTCGCCAGAGTACGGATATTCCTTACCGATGGCATCGCCATGAACAATGATGAACTTGCGATCGGCAGGAATAGTGAAGCCCGCAGCGGTGGCAAGTTTTTGGGGCGAAATGGCCACAGTGTCGGACAGACGGTGCAATTCGTCATCCCACATGGCTTTGCGCAGCTTGGCCTTTTCTTCGTCATTGGCCAGGTAGCCACCTTCTTTTTGCAGTTGCGCCAGCAGCGCGTCAAAGATCGATTCCTGGATGATCAGGTTGCCGTCGGCCGAGCAGCCCGAGCCAAAATCAGAAGTCTTGCTTAAACGGGTGTTGAGTGCGGCTTCTTCAATGTTGGCGGTCTCGTCGATGATCATCGTCGAATTGCCGGCACCGACCCCATAAGCCGGTGTGCCGGAACTGTAGGCGGCGCGCACCATCGGCTGGCCGCCGGTGGCAATAATCAGATCGGCACGCGCCATCAGTGCCTGTGACATCGGGATATTCACCTTGGTCAGGCACTGCAACAGGTCAGCCGGTGCGCCTTCATGCTCCAGCGCTTCGTGCATCAAGCGAACGGTCTCGAAAGAGGTTTTTTGGCACGCGGGTGCGGCGAGAAGATCACCGCATCGCGGGCCTTGATGGCATAGATCGCGTTGCCAGCAGGGGTCAAATCCGGATTGGTGGTGGGCATGATGCAGGCAATGATGCCGGCGTGTTGACGCCGATGTCAAAATGACCAGATTGGCCTACTTGTGTCGATCGCGGATTGACCAAATCTTGACTTCCTGCAAAACAAGGCCTGTCCCATTTATCCTCGGATTTGCCTAGTCAGAGTATTTTCGGCACACATGGTCAATTTGACGTCGGCGCCAACAATCGGTTGGGAGATCCGCTCAGCGCAACGATTCTGGCCTCTCTAGCCTGGGGGCAGTCAAAATCGGCGGCCTGGGTCAAAAGGTCGTCGGCCGCAACAGCATAGGCTCAAACCGCACATCCAAATCGCCTGGAATTGCCATTTGGGGTACACTTGAATCCCAAATGGATAGTGTGGTTCAAGACTGAACCAGGAGAACGATCATGAGCAGTACGACCGAAAGCAAATTTGTTGGACGCAAAGCCACGCGCGACAAGTTGCCAGCGATGGTGGCAGATTTTTCTGCGGGGGAAAATGCCTTTAGGTCCCCGTTTAGTCGGACCCGTTCAAAAGTGACAAAAGATGGCGTTTTGATTGTTACCTTGGACTCGACGGGTAGCCACTGGGGATCTACGCCCAACCTCTACCGGATGCCCGATGTCGAATTCATCGAAAACTTTCAGGCCGGGATAGAGCCGACGTTCGTTGCCCTGATCGCCGACAATATGGGAACCACCAGGAAGCATCTGCAGAACTATCTGCAGCTATCCTCTACAACCGTCGAACGAAAGAAAACCAAATCCGTAAACTTGGACATCTACCAGTCCGAGCGCTTGGCAGGACTCAAGCGACTGATCGACCAGGTTCAGTCCATGGTGGAAGACGCAGGCGATCCGACCGACTTTGATGCGGCCGAGTGGCTGGGGCGATGGATCGAAAAGCCTTTGCCAGCGCTGGGTGGCAAAAAACCTGCCGAATACCTTTCCACAGTCTCAGGCCAGAAGCTGCTCTCCAATCTGCTTAACCAGATGCTGAGCGGGGCCTACGCCTGATGCTGGTCTGGCGCATCGGCACCACCACGCGCGACTATCTCGCGCAGGACATGGGTGGCAAAGGCGCCGAGATCACCGGGGGGCGATGGAACAGCAAGGGCGTGCCTGTAGTCTATGGCGCTTCCAGTGTGTCTCTGGTCTGCCTGGAAACCCTGGTGCACTTCAACGGTGATGATCTACCGTTGAACCGCTACATCATCGAGATCGACATTCCAAGTGCGGTCTGGGCCAAGCGTAAGCGTATGACGGCGAAGATGCTGCCTCCCACGTGGGACGCGGTCCCGGCTGCACTGGCCAGCGTCTCGTTTGGAGACGGGTGGTGCAAGGCGGGCGCACAAGCCGTACTGGAAGTCCCATCTGCCATCATCGGACACGACCGGATCTATGTAATCAACCCGCTGCACGCCGATGCGAAGCTGATCAATGCGACGGCCGGCGAGAAGTTCCTCTACGACCACCGGTTGATTCGAAGGCCCTGAAGAAATCATTTTCAGCCGCCAAAAAAACCCGCTCGAATCCTTGTGAGGATCGAGGTGGGTTTTGCATTCAGAAATTCAGCAGGGTTTGTCAGAAAAGTTCGGCCTGTACCTCCTGGGCCGAGACCTTCACCTGCACCTTGGGGCCTACTCGTTTTTGGTGCAGAAACTGGCGGTTCGCAAACCCAGCAATGACGCGGGCTGGGGGTGGTAGATCGTTGATTTTGCTCAGGTTCCTGTTCACTTTCCAAACCGGTATCGTGGCCACCCACTAATAGGGATCGCGAGGCAGGGCTGGCAAACTACGTTTTTGGGGATGCGCGAGCTGCCCCGCGATATCAGCGACTTCGAGATAAAGGCGTTTTTCGCCTTCGATGGTGCTGAGCGCGAGGCAATCAATGCGCGCCGGGGTAATGCCCACAAGCTGGGCATGGCGCTGCATATCCGTTTTCTGCGCATGAGTGGCCGCTTGCTCTATGCCTTCCGAGTGATTCCCGTCGGCCTGTGGCGTCATCGTCAGCGACGAACTTGGCATCGCCACCCCTGACGTGGCATCGTTCCGCACACTGTACGGGCAGGAGAAAACACCGCTTGACCACCAGCAGGTGGCCTGCACGGTTCTTGGTTTTCGGTGGATGAGTGAGCATCAGCGGCGTGCCAGCGCCAGTATCCCGAGATCACCGACTTTTACCTGCCGCCAGAGGGCTGCAGCTATCGGCTGGCCGTGGTGCAGATCAAGAAGTCCTACCCCGGCCACGCCCGGCGTGTGATGTTTGGCATCTGGAGTTTCCTGCGCCAGTTCATGTACTACCCAAGTTCATCGTGGTGGTGGATGACGACATCAACATCCGCGACTGGAAGGATGTGATCTGGGCCATCACCACGCGGGTGGATCCGACGCGCGATACCCTGCTGGCTGACAGCACGCCGATCGACTACCTGGACTTTGCGTCACCGGTGAGCGGCCTGGGCAGCAAGATGGGGCTGGACGCCACCCACAAATGGCCGGGTGAAACCAGCCGAGAATGGGGGCGACCTTTGATGATGAGCACCGAAGTGACGGCCAAAGTGGAGCCGATCTGGCAAACCCTGGGTTTGTGAGTCAAATTTGGCTCTAGACCCCGTGGAATGTGCGCAAGCAGCTATCAATTCAGGAGTTAGTGGTCTACACATCAACTGGTGACAGGTAGCGACTCAGATGCGCTGCCGGGTAGCACTGCGCCTGGCAGGCGCGTCGCACCGGTAATCACTCTCACGGCCAAGGCTTTCAGGGCGAATGCTGTTCAATCAGCGTGTCGGAGACACGAATCGAGGGCTGCTCCAAGGTGCGATACTTTGTCTCATGTGGTTGAATTTCCTATCCACTCCACAATGGATTGAGTTAACGCCATGGTTGTGCTAATACTTTGCTTGGGTGCCGTTGGCTGCCTGCTCTACTGGCTAATATCGCAAAATGCCTTTGATAGCCCACCAAAAGCCGTAACTCAAGCAGGATCATTCGTTAAAGAGAGCGTCTCAACCAGTTTGCAGTGCCCGATTGAAGGTGCAACTGTAGACCATGCAGTAACTAAGTTTCTGGGTCGAACTCATCCAGTTTCAAAAATACCATATCCCGTGATGACAACCGACATGGTCACCGGAGTCGATGGTCAGTTGAGTTACGAGGATTGCAAGAAAACCATAAGGCTGTACCTGAAAGCGATTGACTTCCAATCAGATCGAGGGAGAGCAGGCGACATAGAGTCGATCCACGGCTGGATGGTCCAGTATGAAGATTTCCCAAGAAAATGTGCGAACGAACTGCATGAGGGTGTTGCCGTACACCGGACGCAATTAACTTCACTAAAAGAAAAGATCAAGATCTGCAAAGACAAAAATTTGCGCAACTCACTCAAGGAAGAAATCCAATCTGTTCGCTTCGAAATTGCGAGCGCACTCGACGAAATTGATGGGATTAAGGAAGAGATACAACAGCTGAAAGTTGATCGCCTCTGCTATTTGATCGACAACATCAATCGACATGTACATGGTGAACATTGGCGAATAGTGTGCAATCGTCCAGCGTGGTACGGTCCCACACCGCGCGCAGTGCAGCGTGAAGCGCTTCCCAAGACCAACTGAGCAAGGCCCCCAGATCGTCCTGACGAAAGTTTTATTCATGGGCCTACGACTATGCGCGCTAACGCACATACTGCGTTCCGGATTCGGCTTACAAAGACAACGCTTACTAAACTACTTGTCAGGAGTTCACTATGATTAAGAAAGTTCTGCTTGCCGCCATGCTGGCGGCATCTTTTGGGGGTATTGCGACTTCGGTCACTGCCGCGACTGTTATTGTGCGAGTCGCCCCGCCACCGCTCCGAGCAGAGGTCGCGCCCCCGCCGCGCCATGGTTATGTGTGGGTTTCCGGTCATTGGGAATGGAGAAATCGACAGCATCAATGGGTCAGGGGTACCTGGATACGCGAACGCCGCGGGTATATGTACAACCAGCCGACATGGGTGGAGCGTGATGGGCGTTGGAACATGAACCGGGGCGGCTGGACCCGCGGTGATCGCGCGCCCAATAACCCGAATCGCAATTAATACAACCGGGCATACCCACGAAACGCACCAAGCCATGGCCGATGCGGTGCTTGGCTACCTTGAGTTGTATTTCATCACTGGTGCGGTGCGCGTCGGTGTTTCTGCGCCCTGGGGCTGTGAGAAGTATTGTGTAAACGGTTCTTTGGCAGGAAACTGCTGTCTTGCTTGGGGCAATGATGACTGTAGAAATGGAACTCCTGCCCGCCGAGTGACGGCCAAAGTGGAGCGGCTCTGGCAAACCCTGGGTTTGTGAGTCAAATTGGGCTCTGGCCACCGCAAATACTGCGCAAGCAGCTATTTAAAATATAGCAAAAACTCGCCAGCGCAAGGTCTGGCGGCCAAATTGATGCCAGACTTGCCCACCGGGCGGTAATAAAATGCACGCTCAGCCTGGCAATGCTTCTTCCGAGCATGGCAACAAGCTGCAAGCGCTTCACCATTTACGGCTTCTGGCTCAATACTTTTCTATTAACACCATGCAAGACAACCTGAAACCTACTGTCTCTAGTACCGCAGATTTGCAGCGTGAAGTTGCCCAATTGATGATCGAGTCTCTGAATCTCGAGGTCACAGCAGATCAAATCACGCCTGATGACCCGTTGTATGGCGATGGCCTGGGTCTGGACTCGATTGATGTGCTGGAAGTCGCGTTGGAGGTGTCCAAGCGCTATGGTCTGCAACTGCGCAGCGACAGCCCGGACAACCAGCACATTTTCAGTTCGCTGCGCAGCCTTTGCGACTATATTGCCACCCAGAGTTCCGCGCCGACGTTGAAGATCTGGATCACGCCCTTCGCGNNGTCGGTGGCGATGCTCGAGAAATTGGCGCTGTTGAAAATCGCGTCTTGCAAAGCGCCCGTCTTGAGCAGTGTTTCTTGGCGCCGAACTTCCACGACGCAGTCAGGGCCACCCTGTTTCTCGCCTGCGCCATCACCAGAACCGGTTTTCGGCATAAGCCCTCCCGCGTGAACATTCATTGGAATACCTTTTTAGACATCGTTTGACTGCAAATCTTTCACCGGTCCGGGTGCTCAGACAATGCCTTGGAGGGATAGGCGGATAAGCTTGGATCGTGACTTGGATCCAATCCACACCAGTGCCGAGTATATCCAGCGTCGTGGTCGAAAACGTCAGAATTGGGATTGCTCGCAGACACCTGCCGCTTCCTGCCCAAATTTGACCCAATCGGGCAAGCGCCGGCGCGCTCAGTACGCAATGCGCTCGGCGCTGAGCCCGGCTTCTGGCGATTTCAGGCGATTACGCACAACCGTAGGATCCTCAATCAGCGCGATGATGCGTGTCCTATGGCGACCACACTGGTTATTACAACGAGCAGGACTGGTTCCCGGTTTTCACCATCGACCGCATCACGCAACGCCGCGAACCGATTTACCACTCCACCTACACCGGCAAGCCGCCCGATGAGCCGGCCATGCTGGCGCTGGCCCTGAATGAGTTGTTTGTGCCGCTGCTACAGCGCCAGTATCCCGAGATCACCGACTTTTACCTGCCGCCAGAGGGCTGCAGCTATCGGCTGGCCGTAGTCCAAATCAAGAAGTCCTACCCCGGCCACGCCCGGCGTGTGATGTTTGGCATCTGGAGTTTTCTGCGCCAGTTCATGTACACCAAGTTCATCGTGGTGGTGGACGATGACGTCAATATCCGCGACTGGAAGGATGTGATCTGGGCCATTACCACGCGGGTGGACCCGACGCGCGACACCCTGCTGGTGGACAGCACGCCGATCGACTACCTGGACTTTGCTTCCCCGGTGAGCGGCCTGGGCAGCAAGATGGGGCTGGACGCCACCAACAAGTGGCCCGGTGAAACCAGCCGTGAATGGGGGCGGCCGTTGCAGATGGATGCGGCAGTCAGCGCCAGGGCGGAGCAGGTCTGGCAGGGGCTGGGTTTATAAGCCAAATTGGGCTCTAGACCCCGTGGAGTTCGCGTAAGCAGCTATCAATGCAGGAGTAAGTGGTCTACCTTCTGACAGCACCGCAAATGCACAAAGCTGGTTATAAGTCCACTACCTGTGGGCGGTGTTGATTGCACGCATCTACGAGGTTTTTCCGCTGGCGTGCCCAATATGCGGCGGGCAGATGCGCCTGATCGCGTTCATTACCGAGGGTGCCGAGGTGAGGAAGATTCTGAACCACATCGGTGTCGACTCACAAGCCCCGCGCATATCCCCGGCGCGGGCCACCGCTTTGGCAGGATTGTGATGCGCAGATGGGCAAGGGTGTCGAAATCGAGCTGGACTGGGATCTGGCGGCGCCTGCACCTGACTGCGAGGTCGATCAGCGCATCAATTGGTGAATGGGCAAACCGGCGATTCAGACTCGCTGCGGGGTAGCTCTGCGTGTGGTGTACTCGGTGCACCGCAAATCACTCTCACGGCCAAGGCTTTCCAGGGAAAACCTGTCAATCAGCGTGTCAAATTACGGGTTTCCACGCCGGTTGATGGCTGTTCCACGGTGCCATAATGGCACTCATGCGGTTGAAATGCCTATCCGTTGATCCGTCCGTCCAATGACAGTAAGTACTGCTTTGCAATCAACCAAGCGAAAACAATTAAATGTCTTTTCGGCAGCAAACGATCTCAGTCCTGCCTATCCATGAAAGCGAGAGATCCATAGCCCAATAACCCAGCAACCGGCCAATTTATAGATAGGCCCGCAATGCATCCAGCGTCCTGGCCGTCGCACCCCGATTCCGCGCCGCAAAGGCTAGCCCTGAAGCCGCCGCTTCCGCCAACGCGGGCGCGTCACTCACCAGCCCCAGCGCAGCCTGCACGGCTTCGGGCAGGCTGGCTACGCGTTGCGCTGCGCCCTCGGCTTCGGCCAGCTCGGCGGCCTCGGCAAAATTGAAGGTATGCGGTCCCATCACCACTGGGCAGCCACAGGCGGCGGCCTCAATCAGGTTCTGGCCGCCCAGCGGCGCAAAGCTGCCGCCCAGCAAGGCCACATCGCTGAGGGCGTAATACAGCGCCATTTCGCCAAGCGAATCGCCCAGCCAGATGTCGGCCTGCATCGCGTCGCGGCTCTCAGCCGGACCCGCCAGCCACGCGGAGCGGCGCGAGACCCGCAAGCCGTGCCGTTCAGCCAGCGCCTGCACGTCATCAAAGCGCTGCGGATGCCGCGGAACGATCAGCGCCTTGAAGCTCTTGGGGTTCTCTGTTGCCATGCTGTCAGTAGCTTCATGCGCAGGTTTTACCTTGATCAGAACCACGATTTCCTTAAGAAAATCGTCTTCCTCGCCATCCCGCGAACTGGCGAACAGCAGCACTGGCCGAGCCACCGCCTGCCGCCAGGCTTTCCCCTGCACGAGCTGGCTGGCATCGGGCGTGGCGTCAAACTTGAGGTTGCCAAACACACCGGCAACCCTCGCACCCAGGCGGCGAAAACGCTGGGCATCGGCCTCGGTCTGTGCCAGCACCGCTGATAACGCGCCATAGGCCGGAAAGGACAAAGGCGCCATGCGCAGCGCTTGGCGCAGGGATTTTTTTGACAGGCGGCCATTAACGAGCAGCAGCGGCATGGCGTGCGCCTTTGCAGCGGCCACTGCGTTGGGCCAGATTTCGGTTTCCATCAGCAGACCCAAGCGCGGCTTGAAATGGTTGAAAAACCGGGCCACGGCGGCCGGACTGTCCCACGCTTGCCAGACCTGTATATCGCCGGGCCGCAACAGCTTGGCGCCTTCAGCGCGCCCGGTGGCCGTGCCATGCGTGAGCAAAACACGCCAGTCTGGATGCCCGGCGCGCAAGGCGTTGAGGAGCAACGCCGCCGTGCGCGTTTCGCCCAGCGAAACGGCATGCACCCAGATCAATTCCTGGGCTGGCTCCGCTGGCTGCGTGTAGTGGCCAAAACGCTCATCAACTGTCACCAGATAGCCCGGCTCCTGTCGACCCCGACGCGCCAGCTTGCGGCGCAGCAGCGGTTGGGCCAGCCGCATCAGCAGCGAATAAAAGTGCAAGGCCAGGGCGTTCATGCGGTGGCCAGACGATGCACCGCGCGACATTCCAGCCAGGCTTGCCAGACGGCTTCCACAGTGGGAGCGGGTTGCGCAAACACGCTGGCCTGCCGCCCGCCGGTATCAGGCCCGGTGCGCCATGCCGTGTCGAAGTTGTAGAGTTGCACATGCGGCAGATCCAGCGCCACGGCGATATGGCTCACGCCGCTGTCAACGCCGATCACGCCTGCGCATTGCGCCAGCGCTTGCGTCAGGGCGTCAAGCGGCAGCAGCGGCCAGACCACGGCGTTGGCGGGCTGGCTCTCATTCAGCGCCTGTGCAATCGTCTGGCTTGTCGCCAGTTCCCGGGTATTGCCGTGCGGCAGCACCACCCGGAAACCCGCCGCCTTCAGGCGCTGGCCAAGTTCTATCCAGTGCCCGATCGGCCACTCCTTGTCGGTGCGCGATGTGCCGTGCACGAAGACGACCTGGTTGGCCCTATTTCCAGGATCTGCTTTCCCCTGTTCCATATGGGCCGAATGAACTTTCAGTCCATAGTCCGGACCAGACTGCAAGGTGTAGCCGAGGGCCCGCGCCGCCAGCTCTCGCGAGCGCTGCACGGCAGCGGTGTGCGGTGCGATACGAACGGCCACGTCAGCTACCCAGCGCGTTGGTGCCTCGTAGCCCGAACCCTCGGTCTGGTTGGCCAGCGCGTAACGCTTGCCGCCAGGAACCAGGCGCGCCAGCCGCGCCACCAGTGCGGATTTGGCCAGACCCTGCAGATCAATCACGGCGTCGTAGGCATCCTGTTGCAACCAAGCGCGAAAGGCGCGCCATTCGCGCCACGTGGCTGCTGTCCAGAACGAATGCCGCCAGCGCCTGATCTCACAGGCAATGATGCGGTGCAAGCCCGCGTGTTGAACCAACAGCGGTGCAAGCGATTTTTCCACCACCCAGTCAATCTGTGCGCCAGGCAGGGCGGCGCGAATGTCGTGCACCACCGGTAAGGCATGCACCACGTCACCCAGGGACGACAGCTTGACTAACAGAATCTTCACAGAGCCACGCGTTAAAGCATCAATGCGCTGCGGCTGCAAAACCAGCGTCGGGCTTGACGCTGCGCAGCAGTGCCAGCATGTCGGCCTCGATACGCTGCAGCGCCTGCGGCGTGTGGCCTTCAAAGCGCAGCACCAGCACCGGCGTGGTGTTGGAGGCGCGAATCAGGCCAAAGCCATCGGGCCAATCCACGCGCACGCCGTCAATGGTGGAGACCTTGGCGGGCGCAGGGAAAGAAGCCCTCTTGGTCAACGCCTCCACTACCGTGTGGGGTTCGCCCTCTTTGCAGGCGACGTTGAGTTCCGGCGTGCTGAAGCTGGTCGGCAAGCCGTTGAGCAAGGCGCCCGCGTCCGGCACCCGGCTGACAATTTCCAGCAGGCGCGCGCCAGCGTAAGTGCCGTCGTCAAAGCCGTACCAGCGTTCCTTGAAAAAGATGTGGCCGCTCATCTCGCCCCCCAGCGGCGAGTTGACTTCTTTCATCCTGGCCTTGATCAGCGAGTGGCCGGTTTTGTACATCATCGGTACGCCGCCAGCCGCTTCAATCGCGGGCGCCAGGCGCTGCGAGCATTTCACGTCAAACAGAATGGTGCCGCCGGGCACGCGCGCAAGCACGTCGCGGGCAAACAGCATCATCTGCCGGTCGGGGTAGATGTTCTGGCCGTCTTTGGTGACAATGCCGAGCCGGTCGCCGTCGCCGTCAAAGGCCAGGCCCAGTTCGGCATCACCATGTTTCAGCGCATTGATCAAATCCTGCAGATTCTCAGGTTTACTCGGGTCGGGATGGTGGTTCGGAAAATTGCCGTCCACTTCGCTGAACAGTTCGGTGACTTCACAGCCCAGCGCCCGGAAAATGGCGGGGGCTGAGGCACCGGCAATACCGTTGCCCGAATCGATGACGATTTTCAGGGGGCGCGACAGCTTGATGCCGGAGACAATGCGCTCGCGGTAGGCCAACGCCACATCCACCTGACGAATCACGCCGGGCGTGGCGGACAACACCCATTTTTCAGCCTCCATGATGCGGCGCAGCGCCTGGATTTCATCGCCGTAAATGGCGCGCCCGGCCAGCACCATCTTGAAGCCGTTGTAGTCTTTCGGGTTGTGGCTGCCGGTGACCTGAATGCCGGAGCTGGCCTGCGTGTTGGCCGCAAAATAAAGCATGGGCGTGGTGACCATGCCCACGTCCACCACGTCAACACCAACGGCAGTCAGGCCACGCATGAGGGCAGCGCTGAGCGCGGGCCCGCTGAGTCGGCCATCCCGCCCGACGGCCACGTTTTTTTCGCCTTCTGCCAGCGCGGCCATGCCAAAGGCTTTTCCAAGCGCCTCGGCGATTTCTTCGTTGATGGTGGACGGCACGACGCCGCGAATGTCGTAGGCCTTGAAAATGGATGCATTGACTTGCATTGACGCGGGTCTTTCTGTATGTTGACTTCGGTCGATTGTAGGCGGCACCCCTCTTCGGCAGCCCCCGTTCAACGGTCTGGGTGACATGTCCGAAAACGGCTAGTTCAGATTTTTTCCCGGCGTATCATTTCCGCCATGATCGCCACCGTGCCGCTTGCCGACAACGCCTGCTACCTCGCCTTGAAAGCGCGCGATGCGCGTTTTGATGGCAGCTTTTTCACTGGCGTGACGTCCACCGGCATCTATTGCCGGCCAGTGTGCAGCGTCAAGACCCCAAAACGTGAAAACTGCCGCTTCTTCCGTCATGCAGCGCAGGCTGAAAGCGTCGGCTTTCGCCCCTGCCTGCGCTGCCGTCCCGAACTGGCGCCGTATTCAGTGGCGTGGTCAATTCAGGACGCATCCTGGATCCTCGCGCACCAGGCTGCCCGCTTGCTGGATGAACCCGAGGTCTGCTCAGACAGCAGGCCCTCAGTCGAAAAACTGGCCGCGAAACTGGGTGTCAGCGACCGCCACCTGCGGCGGATTTTCGAGGCCCAGTTTGGCGTCTCACCCATGCAATACCTTCAGACACGACGGTTGCTGACTGCCAAGCAATTGCTGGCCGATACGAACATGCCAATCACACAAGTTGCCCTCATCAGCGGCTTCGCCAGCGTTCGGCGCTTCAACGCGGCGTTTGTACAGCATTACCAACTCAACCCAACGCAGTTGCGTCGCCAGGGGTCCAGGCCCGCAGGCGATGGCATCACCATCAAGCTCGGCTACCGCCCGCCTTATGACGTGGCAGCGATGCTCGAATTTTTCCGCAAGCGCGCCATCAACACTATTGAATTCATCGCTGCTGATACCCTGCAACCCAGCACAGGAAGGACATTTCGCATTGAATCCGACGGAAAAGTGCATGTCGGCTGGCTGCTGGCCCGTTTTGATGAGGCGCACTGCCAGCTGGTATTGCGTGTCAGCGACTCGCTGCGGGACGTGTTGCCGCTGGTGATTCGCCGGGTACGCGCCATGTTTGATCTGGACGCCGATCCGGCCGCCATCAATAGCGTGCTGCAGGGCGCCTTTCGGGGCGGCGACGGGCTGCGCGTGCCTGGTTCGCTCGACGGCTATGAGCTGGCGGTGCGCGCGGTGCTGGGCCAGCAGATCACGGTGGTGGCGGCCCGCACGCTGGCGCAGCGCCTGGTGGAACGGTTTGGCGAGACAATCACGACGCCCTGGCCGCAATTAACGCGGCTTTTTCCTGCGCCTGCAGTGCTGGCGGCCGCCAGCGGCGACGCGCTGGGCCAGCTCGGCATCGTCAGGCAGCGCCAGGCCGCCATCATCGGCATTGCCCAGGCCGTGGCCGACAAGCGCCTGCCATTGCACGGCAGCGCCGATGTCAACGCCACTCTCGCCGCGCTGAAAGCGCTGCCCGGCATTGGTGACTGGACGGCGCAATACATCGCCATGCGCGCATTGCGCTGGCCCGATGCGTTTCCGGCCGGTGATGTGGCATTGCACAAAGCGCTGGGCGTACAGGCGCTGAAAAATCCGACCCGGCAGGCCGAACTTGCCTCACTGGCGTGGAAGCCATGGCGCAGCTACGCGGCGATTCGCGCCTGGAACGGCTTGCTGAATATTGCACCCGCCGCACCCTCTGCCACAACCACCGATGTCCTGAATTGCCATAAACACTCTATCAAACCGTAAAAAAGCAAGCCCTGACCAAATCAGGGACACTCAAGGCAAACATCATGAAATTTGACAAGTCGATCGTCCAGACAAACTGCCCGAGCCCTTTGGGGTTCATCACCCTCGCCGCCACCGCCAAGGGTCTGACCGGGCTCTGGTTTGTGGAAGGCCAGCGCTACCTGCCCCCTGAGTTGACGGGACCAGACCAGAGTGCGACGCGAAAGGCCGCCCCGAGCAAGCACAGCCCCCCAGAGGGGCAGCGTCTTACACGAAGTGAAAAGCGTGGGGACCATATCCATTGGCCCGAAGACGCCGAGCACCCGGTGCTCAAAAAAACCAGCCAGCAACTCGCCGAGTATTTTGCGGGCCGGCGCAAGCACTTTGACGTTCCGCTGGATCTGGCCTGCGGCACCGCGTTTCAGCAATTGGTCTGGCAGGCGCTGCTGGCCATCCCACCTGGCAGCACCGAGAGTTATGGTGAAGTGAGCAGGCGCATTGGCAAGCCGTTGGCCATGCGGGCCGTGGGGGCGGCGGTCGGGCGCAACCCTGTCAGCATCATCGTGCCGTGTCACCGCGTGATGGGCAGCGACGGCTCGCTCACGGGCTATGGGGGTGGGCTGCATCGAAAAGTTGCCTTGCTCAAGCTCGAAGGTGTGCGCCGGGAGAAGCTGACTTGAGTTCCCGGCCTTCTGCCATTGAATCGCCCGAAGCCCTGACCAGCCCCAAACCCTGGCGCACTGATTTCGTGTTGCTGGCCGCGATCTGGGGCGCTTCGTTTCTCTTCATGCGCATCGGCGTGGTCGAGTTTGGCCCACTGCCGACAGCTGCCATGCGCGCGACGATTGCGGCCGCGTTTTTGCTGCCCATGGTCTGGCTGCGCGGTTCGTTGCCCGACCTCGCCAAACACTGGCGAAAGACCTTCTTCATCGGCCTGCTCAACTCGGCTATTCCGTTTGCCATGTTTTCGTTTGCGCTGCTGTCCATCAGCACCGGGTTGTCGGCCATTTTGAACGCCACCGTGCCGATGTTTGGCGCGCTGGTCGCATGGCTCTGGCTCAAGGACAAACTCAATGCCTCGCGCGTGCTGGGGCTGGTCATCGGCTTTGCGGGCGTGGCATTGCTGGCGTGGAGAGCCACCGGACCAGGGGCCAGCTTCAAACCCGATGCAGCCGCCGTGGCACCCGGTTGGGCGGTGCTGGCCTGCTTGATCGCCGTGGTGTGCTACGGCATTTCGGCCAGCTACGCCAAACGCTATCTGTCAGGCCTGCCACCGCTGGTAACGGCCGCGGGCAGCCAGATCGGGGCCACGCTGGGCCTGGCCCTGCCGGCCCTGTGGCTGTGGCCCGCGCGCATGCCGGGGAGCGCTGCCTGGCTGGCCTTGCTGGCGGTGGGCGTGGTCTGCACCGGGCTGGCCTACATCCTGTATTTCCGCCTGATTGAAAACGCCGGCCCGGCCCGTGCGCTGTCGGTGACCTTTGTGCTGCCGGTGTTTGCCGTGCTGTATGGCGTGCTGTTTCTGGGGGAAAGCGTCACACCGTGGATGCTCGGGTGCGCGGGCGTGATTGTGTGCGGCACGGCGCTTTCCACCGGGCTGTTGCGGCTGGGTCGGGGCCAAAGGCCCAAGCCATAATCATGGCCGCAGCAAGTAACCGGATTGCGTTACTGAAATGCCCCCGCCACCACGTTGATGCTGAGCGCCAGAATCAACATGTTGAAGCCGAACGACAGCACGCTGTGCACCAGCGTGAGCCGACGCATCTCGCGCGAGGTAACCTGAACGTCAGACACCTGCGCGGTCATGCCCACCACGTGGGCGTAATACAAAAAATCGAAATAATCCGGGTCCAGGCCGCCGGGAAACTGCAGGCCCGGCCCATCCGGTTCCTTGAGTTTTTCCTCCTGGTAATAGCGGTGCGCATAGCGAAACGCGAAAACGGTCTGGATGAAAAGCCACGACGCAACCAGCGCAGCCATCGACAGCGCAATATGAAGCGCACGCACGGTGCCCGACAAGTTCCTCGACTGCTGCATCAGGATGACAATTGCCGCCACGCACGCCAGGGTGGCGAGCAGCATCAGCAGAAACAGCATCCCACTGGATTCATCCTGCGCCTGCGCCCGCTCCCGGGTGCGTGTTGAATCGAAGCGGACGCACAGCCACCAGGCCAGCAACAGATAGACTGCAATGCCCACGCACCATCCGAAAAGTCCGCGGTATTGCCACACCAGCGGAATCGGCAGCGCCGCCGCGACCAGGCCCGCCAGCAAGCCATAGAGCAGGCGCTGCGGGCCGTTGGTTTCTGAAAGATGTTTTCGCATGAAGTGGATTGTGAGGCCGACGGCATTCATGCTTCAAGGCCAACCCGCTCTGGCCCAAGAAGCCACGACCGATCAGCTTGAGCTGTACCAGATCATGCGGACTGCCGGACAGATTGGGGCGCTGTTGGGGCTGACAACACACACCAAATATGATAGACCGCGAAACAAAGATAGGCGATGCCCATAAGAAAGTCAGAACTTGCCTTATCCCTCTGGGAATCTTGCGACAATTTCCGCAGTGATACAGATACCTTGGCCAGTTGCCAATCGAATAGTATTGACCATGTCCAACCCATTCTTTGACCACCCAATCCTCAACTCACCGTATGAGTGCCCGCAACGGCATTGGGAGTTGGACTCAGACGGCCAACCCACCCAACAAATTCTGAAAAGTCGTCGGCGCGCCGAGTTCATCACCCCATCCCCAAGCCCAAGAAGCGCAAGAAGGCGGCGCAGCAAGACGAGATGGTGTTTGACGAGGGGAAGAGCCTTTCGACCAAAGAGCAGCAGTACGATCCCACTTCCATCATCAATCAAGTGCGTCAGAGCGTAGATGCATGGCGCGCCTTGCCCAACCCCAGCCAGTGGCAGGTCACGCCCGAGACGGCCCGCTTGCTGCAACACTGGCGGGATCACAAATTCAGCGGCGTGCGCCCGTTCTTTTGTCAGGTCGAAGCTGCTGAAACCGCCATCTGGCTGACCGAGGTCGCCTCGCAAAGCAAAGGAGACAAGCTGCTGCTGGACCACCTGGCCAGCGCCAACAAGGACGCCAACCCCGAATTGATGCGCTTGGCATTGAAGCTGGCCACCGGCGCGGGCAAAACCACCGTCATGACCATGTTGATCGCCTGGCAGACCATCAACGCGGTGCGCCGCCCGACCAGCAAGCATTTCACGCGCGGCTTCCTGATCTGCGCGCCCGGCCTGACCATCAAAGACCGCCTGCGCGTCTTGCAGCCGAACGACCCCAACAGCTACTACAAAGACCGCGAACTCCTCCCGGGCGACATGCTTGACGACATGGGCAAGGCCAAGATCGTCATCACCAATTACCACGCCTTCAAGATGCGTGAGCGCATCGAGCTGTCCAAGGGTGGTCGCCAATTGCTGCAGGGCCGTACCGGCGACGCACCGCTGATACTGGAAACCGAAGGCCAAATGATCCAGCGTGTCATGCCTGACCTGATGGGCCTGAAAAACATCATGGTCATCAACGACGAGGCGCACCACTGCTACCGACGGCATCGCCTGCTGGTTCATCGACACCGACTACAACGAAGAGAACTTCTTCGTGCGACACGCCTACTTTCTGGGGGCGAATGACCCGTACAGCGCGTTGAAGACCACGCTGAAAGCTGAGATCGACAAGGAAGCCTGGGACACGCTCAACAGCGACACCTCACGCCCGTTTGACAAGCCCAAGTCTGGGCGGGTCGCTGTGAAGCTTATCAATCACCTGGGGGATGAGGTGATGAAGGTGTTTAGGGTGACTTGATGAATTGTGATGAGTTCTATTAAGTTCTAGTAACATTGGCCTAGAACTAGCTATAACTGGATAGAACATGGACCCGATCAAAAATCCGTTTTCACCTGGCGCGGGATCGCCGCCGCCGGAACTGGCTGGACGCGCGCCTGTTCTGGAACAAGCCCGCATCCTGCTCGGGCGCGTTCTTGTCGGCAAGCCAGAAAAGAGCCTGATGTTGACCGGGCTGCGCGGGGTCGGCAAAACGGTGCTGCTCAACGAGGTGCGGCGCATGGCCCAAGAGGCCGGATACCGCACGGTGCTGGTTGAAGCCCATGAGGACAAGGCACTGGGACCACTGATCGCCGCACCCTTGAAGGCGGTCTTTTTTGAGCTGGACCGGCTGGCGCAGACGGGAGATCGCGTCAAGCGCGGTTTGCGGGTGTTGCGCAGCTTCCTGGGCGGTTTGAAAGTCAAAATGGGCGAGCTTGAGATCGGTCTCGATATTGACCCTGAAACCGGTGCTGCCGATAGTGGGGATATTGAAATCGACTTGCCCAATTTGTTCGAAGCACTCGGCGAAGCGGCCAGAGAGAAAAAGAGTGCGGTCGCTATTCTTATTGATGAAATCCAGTACCTGAGTCAAAAAGAGTTGGGCGCTGTCATCATGGCCATGCACCGCATGCAGCAGCGCCAATTGCCGGTGGTGTTGCTGGGCGCTGGCTTGCCCGTGCTGCCCGGGTTGGCGGGTGAATCAAAGTCTTACGCTGAACGTTTGTTTGCGTTCCCGGATGTTGGCGCCCTGTCAGAATCCGACTCGAACAAGGCCATCAGCGAACCAGCGCTGTTGGAAGGGGTAAGACTGTCGGATGCAGCCCTGGCTGAAACCTACCGCCTCACCAAAGGCTACCCCTATTTCATCCAGGAATGGGGTTACCAGATATGGAATCTGGCGGTGACAAGCCCTATCGAATTGGAGGTCGTGCAATCAGCAGTCGAGTCTGTTATTCGTCGGCTCGACCAGAATTTCTTCAGGGTCAGGTTTGATCGGCTTACACCGGGAGAAAAAAATTTCCTGCGTGCCATGGCCGAACTGGGCTCAGGAGCCATTCGTTCGGGCGACATCGCAAACTGCCTTGGCGTCAAAGTCAACAGCATCGGGCCAGTACGCGCCAAGCTCATCAAGAAGGGGATGATCTATAGCCCAGCCTACGGCGACATCGCTTTCACGGTCCCGCTATTTGATGAATTCATGAAGCGAGCCATGCCGAACTTTGTCGCCAAGGATTGACAACGATGGACTTCCGCATTGCCGACACCTTCACCGACAGCTTGGCACACCTGACTGGCGACGAGCAGAAAGCGGTCAAGACCACCGCCTTTGACCTGCAAGTCAACCCGGCGCAGCCCGGCATCAGCTTGCACCGCATCGACAAGTCAAAAGACAAGCACTTCTGGTCTGCCCGCGCGGGCAGTGACATCCGCATCATTGTTCACAAGACCGACAGCAGCCTGCTGCTGTGCTACGTGGATCACCACGACAAGGCCTATGACTGGGCGCAGCGGCGCAAGCTGGAGACGCATCCCACCACGGGAGCGGCGCAGTTGGTTGAGGTCCGGGAAACGATGCAACAGGTGATCGTGCCCGTCTGTGTGCAAACCGAGCTGCCATTGGTGCAAGCGCCCGCGCCCACCATTGCTCCCAAGCTGCTTTTTGCCAACAGGACGGATAAAGAACTGCTGGGCTATGTGCCCGCCGAATGGCTGGCCGACGTAAAGGGCGCCACCGAGGACACCTTGCTGGCCCTGGCCGACCACTTGCCCGCCGAAGCGGCAGAGGCGCTGCTGGAGGTGGCCACCGGCGGTAAACCGCGTGTGCCTGCGCTCGCCGTGGCGGCAGCCAACCCGTTCGACCACCCCGACGCGCAGCGCCGCTTCCGCGTGATGACCAACGTGGCCGAGCTGGAGGCGGCTCTGAACTTTCCCTGGGACAAGTGGACTGTCTTTTTGCACCCCGAGCAGCGCCAGTGGGTGGAGCGCGACTACACCGGCCCTGCCCGTGTGTCTGGTTCTGCAGGTACGGGTAAAACGATTGTGGCACTGCACCGCGCCGTGGTTCTGGCACGCAGCCACCCCGATGCCAGGGTGTTACTCACAACGTTTTCAGACACTCTGGCCAGCGCACTGCACACCAAACTGAAACGCCTGGTCGGCAGTGAGCCGCGTCTGGCCGAGCGCATCGACGTGGTGTCACTGAACACCATCGGCCAGCGCCTGTACAAGGCACAACATGGCCCGGTAACGCTGGCCAGCCGCGATGCGGTGCAGCAGATGCTCAGCGATGCGTCCAAAGCCGTGCGCGGTCATAAATTCAGCCTGCACTTTCTGGTGACCGAGTGGGAGCAGATCGTCGATGCCTGGCAGTTGGCAAGCTGGGATGACTACCGCGATGTCACCCGCCTGGGTCGCAAGACTCGGCTGCCAGAGCCACAACGGGCGGTGCTGTGGGCCATTTTTGAGCAGGTGCGCAACGCATTGGAGGCCCAGAAGCTGACCACGCACGCGGGTATGTTCACTGCCCTTGCATCCGGGTTGATTGGCACCAAGCACCCGCCCTTTGACTTTGCCGTGGTGGACGAGGCGCAAGACCTCAGCGTCGCCCATCTGCGCTTTCTGGCGGCGCTCGGCGCCAAACGCCCTGATGCGCTTTTCTTTGCTGGCGACCTGGGACAGCGCATCTTTCAGCAGCCGTTTTCATGGAAGTCGCTGGGGATGGACATTCGCGGCCGGTCGCGCACGCTGCGCATCAACTACCGTACCTCCCATCAAATCCGCCAGCAGGCCGACCGTTTACTCGGCGACCAGGCGGTGGATGTGGACGGCAACAGTGAAACCCGCAGCGACACAGTATCGGTATTCAATGGCCCGCCGCCTGATATCCGCGTGCTCAAAAGTGAGAGCGAAGAAATCAAAGTGGTCGGGGCGTGGTTGGCCGAACAGTCCAAAGCTGGTGTCTTGCCGCAGGAGTTCGGCGTTTTCGTACGCTCGGCAGCGCAATTGAAACGTGCGCAAGCAGCAGTCACCGCGTCGGGCCTGCCATTCAAGGTGCTCGATGAACACGTTGAGACCAGCAGCGGCCATGTGTCGATCATCACCATGCACCTGGCCAAAGGGCTGGAGTTTCGCGCCGTGGTGGTGATGGCCTGTGACGATGAAGTCATCCCCCTGCAAGAGCGCATTGAAACGGTCGGTGACGACGCCGACCTGCAAGAGGTCTATGACACCGAACGCCACTTGCTGTACGTTGCTTGCACGCGGGCAAGGGACCATTTGCTGGTTACCGGCGTCGAACCGGCGTCGGAGTTTCTGGATGACTTCATGCAACGTGATAAAGGTCGAGGTTCAATAACCAGCGCCGCAGCAGCCAGACCCGCCAGCAAGCCATAGAGCAGGCGCTGCGGGCCGTTGGTTTCTGAAAGATGTTTTCGCATGAAGTGGATTGTGAGGCCGGCGGCGCTGCTCGCTTGTAATTTCGTACCGGCTTTAGGCACCAGCCTGGCCGGAAAATACCACCGTCACCGCAAGCCCGAGGCCACTGGGCGGCGTTGCTAGGCTGACCTGGGCGCCTGCCCCTGCAGCAAACTCGCGAACGATAGCCAGCCCGAGCCCACTGCCATCGGAGTCCTGGTCTTGAATGCGGTAAAAGCGCTCAAATACGCGCTCCCGCGATTCGGGCGCTATGCCCGGACCATTGTCTTCGACGGTCAGTATGGTTTTACCATCGCGCGAGGCCACGCGAACCGTCACAATGCCGCCGGGCTGGGTGTAGCGAATGGCGTTGTCCACCAGGTTCATCACAATTTCCCTGAGCGCGACCGGCCTTGCCAACACACACGCTGAGGCAGCGCTGGTTTCAAAGCCCAGATCAATATTTTTCGCCTGCGCCGGCCCAACCAGGGTTTCAAACACCTCCCGAACGACCACGTCAAGGCTGTTGTGTGTCACCGTCTCCGGATCAGGCGCCGACGCCAGCGCTTTGGCTGCGGACAGTGTCAGCAACTGATTCACCAGCCGCACCGCCTGCTGCAACGTGCGCCGCAGCGCCGTCAACGATTCCGCCCGCCCCGACTCGTCGGTGGCCCGCATCGCATAGCTGACCTGCGCATTGAGAACGGCAAGTGGCGTGCGCAATTGATGGGCTGCGTTCTGGATGAAAATGCCTTGCGCGTCGACATGCGCCTGCAGCCGCCTGATGTAATCGTTCAGCGAGTCCACCAGGGGCATCAGCTCAACCGGAATGCGCTCTGTTGCCATGGGCTGCAACGTGCCCGGTTCGCGCACGGTGACGGCGTTGCGCAAGCCAAGCAAGGGACGCAGCCCGCGGTGCAGGCCAAACACAATGAACACTGCGGCGAGCGCCAAAATCAGCAATTGCTGGCGCACCGAATGAAGCCACAGACTGTTGGCCAGTTGCCTGTGCCCATGCAGGGTTTGCGCCACCTCCACCATGACCGGTCTGACGCCCGGATCGCCGATCACGGGCTGCAAAAACGCCACCACCCGCACTGGCGTTGCGTTCATCGAGGCATTGAAGAAATAGGGCGTTTCAGCCTGCAACGCCACCGGCGGCCTGGCCAGATTGGTATACCCCGACAACAGATGGCCGGCGCCGGTGGTGACCCGGTAATAAATCCGGTCGGGCTGGCTGGACTGGAACAGCTCCAGCGCCGCCGGTGGAATCTGGCTCTGGAACGAGCCGTCTTCAAACCGGATCTGCTCTGCGATGGTACGGGCCGAACCCAGCAGCAACTGGTCTTGCACCACCGAGGCGGTGTCCAGTGCATTGCGGTAGCTGATCCAGCCGTCGACCGCCACCGCGCTGGCCAGCGGCACCAGCACCCAGACCAGCAGCCGGATGCGCAGGCTATGACGCATCAGCCATTTCCCGCAGCAGATAGCCCAAGCCGCGCAGCGTCACGATGCTGACAACACTGTGCTCAAGTTTCTTTCGCACGCGGTGGACATAGATTTCGATAGCATCAGGCGAGACCTCCTCATCCATGGAAAACAGGCTTTGCGCCAGCGCCTGCTTGGAAACGGTGACGCCAATTCGTGTGACCAGCACTTCCAGCACCGCATGCTCGCGCGGGGTCAGCGCAAGCAGCTTGCCTGCCACTGAAAATTCGCGGGTGTTGGTGTTGTACTGCAGGTCACCACAAACAACCAACGGGTTGACCAGCTTTGACGAGCGCCGCAGCAGCATGCGAATCCGCGCTTCGAGCTCTTCAACCTCGAATGGCTTGGCCATGTAGTCATCCGCGCCGTGGTCCAGCTCACTGACGCGGCTTTGTATCGAGTTGTTGGCTGTCAGGATCAATACTGGCGTACTGTCGTTGCGCGCGCGCAGGCGCTTGAGCACCTCCCTGCCATCCAGCTTTGGCAGCGCCAGATCCAGTATGACCAGACTGTAAGACTCGCTGCGCAGCGCAAAATCAGCGTCTGCACCGTTGTCAATCCAGTCCACGGTGTAGTGCCCCTTGCGCAGCGCACGACTGAGCCAGTCGGCCAGCACCTTGTTGTCTTCAACCAGCAAAATTCGCATGCCGGAACCATACTACGGTCGGACAGTGCCCGCGCATCCATCTCTACCCCCGTACTTTCCCTAATCCCAAAAAACTGAAAGCGAACGGAAAGCTACGGCCTCTTACGCTACGCTCCATCATTCGCAAGGAAGAATGATCCTTTTTAACCTGCCCTCACCCCCAATAGGAGATGCTATGGATGCCTC
>DHWX01000078.1 GCA_002413395.1 Polaromonas sp. UBA5171
GTGTCCGACAGGCTGCTAGGCATCATGCAACGCTGGCAGGCCCGCGTCAATGCGTGCACTCAAAGCGTGATCCGGGTCCCTAGTACCACCAGAAACTGCGCAATCCATGCCGGGTGTGCGGGCCAGGCCGGTGCCGACACCAGATTGCCGTCGGTATGGGCGGCATCAATGGCAATGTCGGCGTAGCTACCGCCGGCACGTTCCACCTCGACGCGGCAGGCCGGATAAGCAGCGCAGGTGCGCTTTTTCAGCACATCGGCACCCGCCAGCAGTTGTGCGGCATGGCAGATGGCTGCGACGGGCTTGTTGCTGTCAAAGAAGTGTTGACCATGGCCACCACAGCGGGGTAGGTGCGCAAATACTCCGGTCCGCGGCCGCCAGGCAGCACCAGGGCATCGTAGTCTTCAACCTTGATGTCGGCAAACGTCGCATTCAGCGCAAAGTTGTGGCCCGGTTTTTCGCTGTAGGTCTGAGCGCCTTCGAAGTCGTGGATTGCCGTTTTGATCTGGTCGCCAGCCACCTTGTCCGGGCACACCGCATGCACCGTATGCCCCACGGCCAGCAGCGCCTGAAACGGCACCATGGTTTCGTAGTCTTCACAATAGTCACCACAAATCATCAAAATCTTCTTGGCCGCCATGGCTGTCTCCTGTTGGTTGACGAATGAGAAACTCATTTTTTAGCAGGGCGCACCGTTTGTGGTGTTATTGGGCTGTGACATGCCCCGCAGGTAGCTTCAGACCGTCAGTCGCGCCAGCGCTTCCTGGTACTTGGCGGCGGTCTTGGCGATCACGTCTTCCGGCAGGGGCGGCGCGGGTGGGGTCTTGTCCCAGGGCTTGCCATTGATGCGCACGGCTTCCAGCCAGTCGCGCACAAATTGTTTGTCGTAGCTGGGCGGATTTTGCCCGGCGGCAAAGGCTTGTTCATAGCCCTCGATGGGCCAGTAGCGCGACGAGTCGGGCGTCAGCACTTCATCCATCAGGGTCAGTGTGCCGTTTTCGTCCAGGCCGAATTCGAATTTGGTGTCAGCGATGATGATGCCCTTGGCGAGCGCAAAGGCGGCAGCAATGCTGTAAATCTCCAGGCTGAGCTTTTTGATTTGTGCGGCGAGTGCCGGGCCGACGGCCTTCACCACCTGCTCATAGCTGATGTTTTCATCATGCTCGCCGACTTGGGCCTTGGCCGCTGGCGTGAAGATGGGCTCGGGCAGCTTGCTGGCGTTCTTGAGCCCGGCGGGCAGTGCCACGCCGCAGACCGACTGGCTCTGCTGGTATTCCTTCCAGCCGCTGCCAGCCAGGTAGCCGCGCACCACCGCTTCCACGGGTATCGGTTTGAGGCGCTTGACCAGCATGGAGCGGCCCGTGACCTGGGGGATTTCGCCGGCCGTGACCACGCTTTCGGGGGCCTCGCCGGTCAGGTGATTGGGGCAAATGGCGCCAAGTTTACCGAACCAGAACAATGCCATTTGCGTCAGCAGGGCGCCTTTGCCGGGGATCGGCTCGCCCAGGATCACGTCAAACGCGCTCAAGCGGTCGCTGGCCACCATCAGTAGCCGGTCCTTACCGACAGCGTAGTTGTCGCGCACCTTGCCGCGCGCAAGCAGAGGCAATGAAGTCAGGGCCGATGTGTGAAGTGCTGGAGTCATGGTGGTCAGGCGGATGAAAAAGAAAAAACCCACGCAACTCAGGGAGAGTCCACAGGCTTTGAATTATCGCGAATTCAGCGAAGTGTGTGAAAACTTAACGGACCACTTGGGCCAGCTCGCCTTTGGCGTATTTGGCGGCCACGAGGCTTAGCGTCTCCCCCTTGATCTTGCCAGCCTGGCCTTCACAGCCAAACTCGAGGTAGCGCTGCTTGCACAGCGCTTTGGCCGCCACGGTGGCGGGCTTGAGCCATTCACGCGGATCGAATTTGGCGGGGTTTTCAGCCATGAATTTGCGGACTGCGCCGGTCATGGCCAAGCGGATGTCGGTGTCGATGTTGATCTTGCGCACGCCAAACTGGATGGCTTTCTGGATCTCTTCGACCGGCACGCCATAGGTTTCCTTCATGTCACCGCCGTACTGGCGGATGATGGCGAGCAGCTCTTGCGGCACGCTCGACGATCCATGCATCACCAGATGGGTATTGGGAATACGGCGGTGAATTTCCTTGACGCGTTCGATCGCCAGAATGTCGCCGGTGGGCTTACGCGTGAACTTGTAGGCGCCGTGGCTGGTGCCAATGGCAATCGCCAGTGCGTCAAGCTGGGTGCGTTTGACGAAGTCGGCGGCCTGCTCAGGGTCGGTCAGCAACTGCGCGTGCGTCATGACTGCCTCGCTGCCGTGACCGTCTTCCTTGTCGCCCTGCATGGTTTCCAGGCTACCCAGGCAACCGAGTTCACCCTCTACCGAAACGCCGGTGGCGTGGGCCATGTCAACCACCTTGCGGGTCACCTCGACGTTGTAGTCGTAGCTGGCAATGGTCTTGCCGTCGGCCATCAGCGAGCCGTCCATCATGACCGAGCTGAAACCGAGCTTGATGGCGCCGGCGCACACGTCGGGGCTCTGGCCATGGTCCTGGTGCATGACGACGGGAATGTGCGGGTAGCTTTCGACGGCGGCCTGAATCAGGTGCTTGAGAAAGTCCTCACCGGCGTATTTGCGCGCACCGGCGCTGGCCTGCATGATCACCGGGGCATTGACCTCGTCAGCCGCCTGCATGATGGCAGTGACCTGCTCCAGATTGTTGACGTTGAAAGCTGGAATGCCGTAGCCATTGGCGGCGGCATGGTCCAGCAGCTCGCGCATCGAAACGAGTGCCATGTTCAAAATCCCCAGAAAGTGAAAACGCTGTGAAAAACGGTGATTTACGGCCGGGAAACCGAGCAGCACGAGCGCCCCCCGATTGGGGGGTGCGGCACTTGTAACCGCGGGGTAACCAAGGCCCTGATTCTACCGTTTACTGGCGCTAAGCCACCCGGCAAATCTTGAGCATGTTGGTGCCGCCCGGCGCACCCATGGGCTCGCCGCAGGTGATGGCATAGATATCGCCGCTCTGCACGATGTTTCTGCGCAGCAGGTGGCTTTCGGCCTGCGCCAGCGCGGTATCGCGGTCGGCGCTGGTGTCCAGCAGCAAGGGACGCACATTGCGGTAAAGTGCCATCTTGCGCTGCGTGGCCAGACGCGAGGTCAGCGCGTAGATGGGCGCGCGGATGTCATGGCGGCTCATCCACAAGGCAGTGGAGCCGCTATCGGTAAGAGCCACAATCGCCTTGGCGCCGAGTCGATTGGCGGTGAACAAGGCTCCCATGGCAATCGACTGGTCAATGTGGGTGAAGGTCTTGCCCGAGAAATCGGCTTCCAGTTCCCTGTATTCGGTTTTTTCGGCCTCCTCGCAAATCTTGGCCATCTCCTGGATCGTCTCCAGCGGGTATTTCCCGGCGGCGGTTTCGGCGCTGAGCATCACCGCATCGGTGCCATCGAGCACGGCATTGGCCACGTCGCTGACCTCGGCACGCGTGGGAACCGGGTTGACAATCATGCTTTCCATCATCTGCGTGGCGGTGATGACGACCTTGTCAGCGGCCCTGGCCATCCTGATCATGCGCTTTTGCAGGGCCGGCACCGTGGCGTTGCCGACTTCCACCGCCAAGTCACCACGCGCCACCATGATGCCGTCGCTGACCCGCAAAATTTCTTCGAGATTGGGGATCGCCTCGGCGCGTTCAATCTTGGCAATCAGACCGGGCTTGTGCTTGTAGGGCGCGGCGGCCACGTTGCACAGCTGGCGCGCCATTTCCATGTCTGTGGCGTTTTTGGGGAAACTCACGGCCACGTAGTCGGCCCGAAAACTCATCGCCGTCTTGATGTCTTCCATGTCCTTGGCTGTCAGCGCGGGTGCCGTGAGGCCGCCGCCCTGCTTGTTGATGCCCTTGTTGTTGGACAGCTCGCCACCGAGCTTGACGGTGGTGTGCACTGCCGCGCCGCGCACCGCATCGACGGTCAGCACGATCAGGCCATCGTTGAGCAGCAATAAATCGCCGGCCTTCACATCACGCGGCAATTCCTTGTAGTCCAGCCCCACCCCCTTGATGTCGCCCGGCTCGGTGCGCGAGGCATCCAGGATGAATTTTTCTCCCGGCACCAGCAGCACCTTGCCTTCGGCAAACTTGCCAACGCGGATTTTCGGTCCCTGCAGGTCGGCCATGATGGCAACTTCACGGCCCGCGCGCTGCGCGGCTTCGCGCACCAGTTGCGCCCTGTCGATATGGTCCTGCGCCGTGCCATGGCTGAAATTGAGACGCACCACATTGACGCCGGCGCGGATCATTTTTTCCAGCAGAGCGGGGTCGCTGGATGCGGGACCGAGGGTGGCAACGATTTTGGTGGCGCGACGCGACATGAAGGTTCCTGTCATTCAGTTTCAGATTTTGGCACGATTGCAGGAAACAGGGTACCGGTCCGATACCCGATTTTATGAAACAAACAGGCTGAAAACCATTATGAAATAGTGAAATTCAGCTATAAAAACATGATCGTTCAGGTTTATCCAGCGGCCCGTTTCTGCAAAATTTCGAAGGCCGGCAGCGTCTTGCCTTCAAGGACTTCCAGAAACGCACCGCCGCCGGTCGAGATGTAGTCCACCTGTTTTTTAATGCCATATTTGGCAATCGCGGCCAGCGTGTCACCGCCGCCGGCAAGGCTGAAGGCGCTGGATTCGGCGATGGCCTTGGCGATTTCCCGGGTGCCGTTTTCAAACGCCGCAAACTCAAAGACACCAACCGGGCCGTTCCAGACGATGGTGCCGGCCTGTTTGAGCTGATCGGCCAGCTTGTGCGCCGTTTGCGGACCGATATCCAGAATCAGGTCGTCATCGGCCACATCGGTGGCCGCCTTCACGGTGCCAGGCGCATCAGCCGAGAAGGACTTGGCGCAGACAACATCCGTGGGGATGGGTACTTCGACGCCGCGTGCCTTCATGGCTTCCATGACGGCCAGAGCCTCGTGCAACAGGCCGGGTTCGGCCAGGCTTTTGCCTATCTTCAGGCCAGCAGCCAGCATGAAAGTGTTGGCAATGCCGCCGCCCACGATCAGTTGATCCACATTGGCCGCGAGGGACTTGAGGATGGTCAGCTTGGTTGATACCTTGCTGCCGGCAACGATGGCGACCAGCGGCCGGCGCGGGTTGGAAAGTGCTTTGGCGATGGCATCCATTTCGGCCGCCAGCAGCGGCCCGGCGCAGGCAATCGGGGCGTATTGCGCGATGCCGTAGGTTGAGGCTTCAGCGCGGTGGGCCGCGCCAAACGCGTCATGCACAAAAACATCGCACAGCGCGGCCAGCTTGCGCGCCAGTGCCGCGTCGTTTTTCTTTTCGCCTTTGTTGACGCGGCAGTTCTCCAGCAGCACCATCTGACCCGGCTTGACGTCCACGCCATCAACCCAGTTGGCCACCAGCGGAATTTCGCGCCCCATCAGCTCGCCCAAGCGCCTGGCCACGGGCGCGAGCGAGTCGGCGGGTTTGAACTCTCCTTCCACCGGGCGGCCGAGGTGGGAAGCCACCATCACGGCGGCGCCGGCATCCAGCGCCAACTGAATGCAGGGAATCGATGCCCGGATGCGGGTGTCTTCGGTGATGTGGCCGCTGTCGTCCATTGGGACATTCATGTCGGCACGAATGAAAACGCGCTGGCCCGCGACCCTGCCGCTGGCGCACAAATCGGAAAAACGGATGAAATTCATGGACAACTCCCAAAAGAGATGATGGTTTTGCATGGCCCGCTCGGGCTCGCTAGACGCTCGCAATTGTAGGTTGCCGATGGCGCAAAACCCTGCAAGCGCGTCGGCTGCCCAACGGCCGCCGGGCCTGCTGGCTACCAGCCCAGTCCGATGTGCAGGGGCAGGTAAATCACCATACCGGTGACGATCGTGCCCAGGATGCTGCGCTTCCAGAAGTAAAAAGCCATGGTCAGCACTACCGCTGGCAGACGCGCATCCTTCAACGTGCTCACCAGGTGACCATCACTCATGAAGAGTTCGGGTGCCAGCACGGCACCGAGGGCGGCCAGCGGCGCATAGCGCAGGCTGCGGCGCAACCAGTCGGGCAATAGCACTTCCTTCTCAGGGATGAGAAAAAAGCTGCGGGTGACCACAGTGATGACGGCCAGCCCGATAATCGCCAGCACGGTTTCCCAAGTGTTCATTCGTGCGGCACCTCATCGACCGTGACGGGTGTTTCACGCAAGGGCTTGTCCGTCGCTTCAATGAGCAGGCCAATGGCCATCGCAGCGGCAATGGCCACCAGGATGTTCAGGCGCATAGGCAGGGCAAAAGCCGCCAGCGCAGCACTGGCCGCCACACCCAGCGCCAGCCAGGTGGCGCGGTCCACCAGCATGGAACAGAGTACCCCGAGCAGTGCCAGCGCGCCCGCAAAGCCCAGCCCCCATTGCATCGGCAGCACATTGGCCAGCAAGATGCCTGCGATTGAGGCGACATGCCATGAGGCCCAATTGAGCAGGGAAGCGCCCAGAAAATAAGGAATCTGCCCGGGCTCCCGTTGCCCGCTCGGGTAGCGCTGGGTGAACATGATGTAGGTGACGTCGCCGCTCAGGTAACCCAGCAGGCAACGCTGAAAACGCGGGAAATGCGCGAAATGGGAGCGCCAGACCGCGCTGAAAATAATGAAACGCACATTCACGCAGGCCGCGGTGAACCAGATCACCCACAGCGGCGCGCCAGCTGCCAGTAGCGGCATGACCGCCAACTGGGCGCTCCCCGCATAGACCACCAGCGACATGAAGAGCGCCATCCACACGCTCATGCCGCCCTTGATCATGGCCACGCCGGTCACCAGGCCCCAGGCCGCCACGCCTACGGACAGGCCTCTCATGTCGCGCGCACCGGCACGCAGCTCCGGATCATGCAGGGTGGTACGCCAGTTCACTGGCACAAGCGGGTTCTCAGTGAACATCAAGACGGGTTTCAAGTGGCGGATTGGCTGGCCGGAAGGCCCAGCACCATGCCGGGCATCAGGGCCGTGCCGCGCAAAAAGTCGGCCACCGGCAGGCGCTTGCCGCCGGTGCGCTGCAACTCTGTAATGCGCAACACGCCTTCGCCGCACTGGACCGCGATGCCCGCTTTATCTGCAAGCAAAATCATGCCTGGGTTATTTGAAGACGGTTGCAGGCAGCTATCAATAGTAGAGCAAAAAAGTTTCAGGGTGACGCCTTCCAGCGTGGTAACGGTGCCGGGTACCGGGTTGAAGGCATGCATCCGGCGCACGATGACGGCCGCCGACTGGCGCCAGTCGATGACGGCCTCGGCCTTGTCTATCTTGTGGGCGTAGCTCACGCCTTGCTCCGGCTGCGCCGTGGCGGCCAAGCCGCCGCAGGCCGCCAGCTCCAGCGCTTCGACGATCAGCTGCCCGCCCAATACGGCAAGTTTGTCGTGCAGCGTGCCAGTGGTGTCTGTGGTCTCTATGGCGAGTTTTTCCATCAGCAGCATGTTGCCGGTGTCCAGGCCGGCATCCATTTGCATAATGGTCACACCGGTTTCGGCGTCGCCGGCTTCAATCGCCCGATGAATCGGCGCGGCGCCACGCCAGCGCGGCAGCAATGAAGCATGAATATTGAGGCAACCCAGCCTGGGTAAATCCAGCACCCACTGCGGCAGGATCAGCCCGTAGGCAGCGACCACCATGACATCGGCACGCGCCGCCTCAATCGTTTCACGCGCTGCGGCTGCCTCTTCCGGATATTTGCCATCCAGGCGCAGGCTGCGAGGTTGCGCGACCGGAATATGCTGGCTTTCGGCCCACTGCTTGACGGCCGAGGCCTGCAGTTTTAGGCCACGGCCAGCGGGCCGGTCGGGCTGCGTCAGCACCAGTGGAATTGCAAAGCCCGCAGCGTGCAGGCTTTGCACAGCCACACGGGAGAATTCCGGCGTACCGGCAAAAATGACTCTCAAAAACATTTTCCTGTGACGTGGCAAATGTTGGGCTCAGCGCGGCGGCTCTGGACCATCCGGGAGTGGCTCGTCAGTGGTCAGCCACTTGCGTACCCGGCCCGAGTTGTCCAGAAAAATGTGCAGGCGACGATAGACACCGATCTCCTGATAACGGTAAGTCCAGATGTCGCCCTTAAAGTTCGCTACCCGTTCGATCAGGGCCGGCTTGCCGAACAGCCGCTCCACATCCGTGGCACTCCACTGGTCCAGCATGATACGGTTGAATTTTTCGGGCTCCAGCACCTGATCCACACTGAGCAAGTGGCCGCCTGCATCGAAATCCAGGTTGTACACCTGGGTTCCGGCAGGCTGCTGCGAGTACTGCAGCCGTTCGCCGGAGGGCAGGGCATATTCGGCGGAAGGCAAGCCCAGACGTTTGATCACGTCGGCACGCGGGGCTCCGGGCTTTTCCCATTGCGGCACGCCAGCGCAACCAGCCAGCATAAGCACCGCCACCCAGAGTGGCCAGCCGGCCTTCACGAAACCAGAAGTGGCTCGCGGTTTCATGCCCGCTCTTCCTTGATCTGCTTGATCATTTTGGTTTTGATGCGGTTGCGCTTCAAAGGCGAAAGATATTCCACAAACACCTTGCCGATCAGGTGATCCATTTCATGCTGGATGCAAACCGCCAGCATACCCTCGGCGGCATGTAACTGGCGCTTGCCATCCAGATCCAGCGCATGCACCTTCACGGCGACTGAACGCTCCACGCCGTCGTAAATGCCGGGCACCGACAGACAGCCCTCATCGCCAACGCGGGTCTCGTCGCTGGCCCAGATAATCTCCGGGTTGATCAGCACCAGCGGCCGGTCGCGGGTTTCGCTAACGTCAATCACGATCAGGCGTTCATGCACATCCACCTGCGTGGCGGCCAGTCCAATCCCTGCCGCGTCATACATGGTTTCCAGCATGGCATCGGCGAGCTTGCGCAGGCGCGCATCAACGGCGGCCACAGGCTTGGCGATCGTGTGCAAACGCGGGTCAGGATAGCGAAGGATGGTCAATGGGGTCATGGGGTAAATGGGAGGATGTCGCTATTTTCGCCACTTTTTCCAGTTTTTTCTGTGCTCCGATATTCCCGGAATCGGGTAATCGTTGCTTAATCAATGACTTAAGTACAAAATCGCCTGTAATTTATCAAGCCAAAAGCACGGACTGACAACGTCTTTTTCATCAAGTTGCAAGCGTGTCAGCCTCAAGGGCCTTCAAGATGCAAACTATTTTTGGTCGTCTCAGTCATATTTCAATAGCTGCCGCGGCCCTGCTGAGTGTCACCATCGACCTGCAGGCGCAGAACTTTCCGATTACTGCGGGCCAGCGAACCACGGCCACCCAAGTGGCCGAGGCTGGTATTCCCCTGGGAGACCTGATGCCCAATGCGCCCGATCATTACACCGTCAAACGGGGCGACACGCTGTGGGCGATTTCCGGCCTGTTTCTCAAACGCCCATGGCGCTGGCCGGAACTTTGGGGCATGAATATGCAGGAGATTCGCAACCCCCACCGAATCTACCCGGGCCAGCAGCTCACCCTTGAAAAAGCCAATGGCCGGGCCATGCTGCGCAGCAACCAGGCAGCAGGTGACGGCCCGCCCACCGATACCGTGCGGCTTTCACCGCGTACCCGCTATGAATCACTGGCGGACACCGCCATCCCGACGCTGGCACCCAGTGTCATTGAACCTTTCCTCACCGAGGCCATGATTGTCGATGAGGCGACGTTTGCAACCGCCCCGCGCATTGTGGCCACGCAGGAAGGCCGTGTGCTGCTCAGCCGGGGGGACCGTGCCTACGCCCGCGGCGAATACACGGACGGCGCTGCTGGCAAGCCCCTGAGCGTTGCCAAGGGCGAACCGCGGGACTTCCGGGTGTTTCGCGACGCGACCCCCCTGAAAGACCCGACCACCCAGAAAATCCTGGGCTATGAAGCGCAATACGTTGGCAAGGCCGAGCTGGTGCGCGGTGAGTCCGTGGTCGAGACCAGCGACCCGGCTGGCAAGGCGCAGACCGAAATTGTGCCGGCCACCATTGACATCGTAGCCGCCAAGGAAGAAATGCGTGTTGGCGACCGACTGGTTCCAGAACCACCCCTTGAATTGCTCAGCTACGTGCCTCGTGCACCGACAACTTCCATCACTGGCCAGATTGTTTCCGTTTATGGCAACGCAGTGGCGTATGCCGCGGAAAACCATGTTGTGGTGGTCAACCGGGGAGCCCTTGACGGTTTGGAGCGGGGGCACGTCATGGCCCTCTACAAGGACGGCCAGCGCCTGCGGGACAAGACCGACAGCGCCTGGCCGCGGATCAAGTTGCCCAACGAGCGCAACGGCTTGATGATGGTGTTCCGCACCTTTGATCACCTGTCTTATGCGTTAGTCCTACAGGTAACAGATGGTGTCAAGGTGGGTGACCGCTTCGCCAACCCGAGTTGAGTGTTCCATCCCCGGGGCTGATGCCGATGGCTGCTGCTTTGAAGCCACTCCACGGTCTTACCCTGGCCGGGTTCGACGCCGCCTCCTGAAACCAGCGATCACGTGGACTCTCAAGAACTTCAAGCCTGGTTGCGGCTGACGCTGTCGCCTGGCGTAGGCAACGAAACCGCACGCAAGCTGCTGGCTGTGTTCGGTTCGGCGCAGGCTGTTTTTGAACAGAGCAGCGCCACCTTGCGACAACTTGGTTCCGACAAACTGGCCAGTGCCCTGCAAACCGAGCCAGCCGCCTTGGCCGTGCAGTTGCAGGGCACGCTGGAGTGGCTGCAGGCCAGCGATGACCGGCAGGTGGTTACCCTTGGCGACGCCGCTTACCCACCCGAACTGCTCGACATCGAAAACCCGCCTTTGATGCTTTATATGCTTGGCGCGCTTGTAAATTCTACCCAGCCAGCCACAAAAACAACAGCCGTGAAACTGGCCATCGTGGGCAGCCGCAACCCCACACCACAGGGCGAAGCGAACGCCCGCCAATTCGCCAGGGCGCTTGCCGGTGCCGGGCTCTGCGTGGTGTCGGGGCTCGCACTGGGAATTGATGGCGCGGCCCACGATGGCGCGATGCTGGGCGGCGGCGATACGATAGCTGTGGTCGGCACCGGACTGGACCGGGTCTATCCCAAAAAAAATCTCCCGCTGGCGTACCGGATTGCCCGGCAGGGCATGATCATCAGCGAGTTTGCGCTCGGCACCCCGCCACTGATGGCCAATTTCCCAAGACGCAACCGCATTATTTCGGGGCTCTCCCGCGGTACGCTGGTGGTCGAGGCGGCGCTGCAATCGGGTTCGCTAATTACGGCGCGGCTGGCCGCAGAGCAGGGCAAGGAAGTGTTCGCTATTCCCGGCTCGATTCACTCGCCCCAGTCACGTGGCTGCCACGCACTGATCAAGCAGGGGGCCAAACTGGTCGAGGTGGCGCAAGATGTGCTGCAGGAGTTGAATCTTCCAATAACCGCACCGAGCGCGGGCGCCGGCGATACCGCTGTGCAGCAGCGCCCGGACGCCCCGCTTCTTGCCGCGATGGGCTTTGATGCCGTGAGTCTGGATGCCTTGCAGGCACGCTGCGGGCTGGATACCGCCCACCTGCAGGCAAAGCTGCTGGAGCTCGAATTGAGCGGACAGGTCGTGCGCCTGCCCGGAGGACTGTTCCAGCGCATGGCGATTGGCTGACACCGCAAAATTTGGCCGCGGCAACCCTGCTTCACACGATCACCGCGGTCTGCGTTATATTGAGTCCATGTTTGAAGTACTGGTGTACGTTTACGAGAATTACTGGCAAGGCGATGCTTGCCCAGAGCTTGCGCGGCTGAGTCGCAAACTCACCGCCGCAGGATTTGATGCCGAGGAAATCCAGGCGGCTCTGGTGTGGCTGGACGGTCTGAACATAGCGGCTCAGGGTGCACGGGTCAATCGGCCGGTCAGGGCAGTATCGGATGCCATGCCCCATGCTGTCGGTATGCAGCCGCAATCGGTCGATAGCCTGCGTATTTACCCGGTAGCCGAGCAAGTGCATCTGGGCGCGCAGAGTCTGGGGTTTGTGAGCTTTCTGGAATCATCGGGTGTATTGCCGCCGCATATGCGCGAGATCGTCATTGATCGCGCCATGGCGGCTCCCGGCGACCCGGTCGCGCTGGATGACCTGAAAATCATCGTGCTCATGGTGTATTGGAGCTTTGGCGAGGAGCCCGACGCGCTGGTCCTCGACGAATTGTGTGACGACGCCCAGTTTCGAATCGCGCACTGAGAACCCGTCCAGGGACAGAGCCCTAGCCGAGCAGCCGCTCCGGGTTGGCATCAAGCTTGGCCAACGCGTTGCGCGTTGCGCGCACCGTGAGCGCCTCTTCTTCCGTGGGTACCAGTAAACCGGCTTGCAGGTAGGCCGCCAGGCGGCGTGCCTGAATCAAAAAATTGCGCCCGTTCGCGGCGGCAAACAGATACAACTGCTGGCGCTCGCTGCACCAGGCAAACTGGACGTGGCTGATCTTGCCGTTGTGATCCAGGCTGAACCAGGTACCGAGCTGCAACTCTTTTGCCCACGCGCGCATGGCCTCGGTCGGATGACTCCCGCCATCGGTAATTACCTCGATATCCGTGGCGTCAATGCCGATCATTGTTACCAGGCTGTCAATGTCGAGCGGCAAGTCGCCCACATCCGCATCGGACAGATAGTCTTCCAGGTGCGCCAGGCGTTTGGCCATTGCATCGATGCGCTCGCCGGAGATGGCATCGGTCTTGGACATGAACGCGTCGGCCAGCGTGTCGCTGATAATTTTCAGATGACCATCCTGCTCGGGGATACTCAGGCCAAGCGTCGACATGCCCAGGCGCAGCAGTTGCAGCAATTTGGGCAAATCGGCAATCACGCGGGCTCGATCCTCGCGGTTGGGCTTGGCGCTTGCGGCCCACACCAAGTCGGCAGCGGCGCGTTTAAGCGAGATCGTTTCAGCGTGCTGCGGACCGTTTCTGATGGCTGCGATGGCCAGCACCTCGGCCCAGATTTTGAACAGGAATTCGCGGATTTCCTCGCGCACCGGCATGTCATTGAGCATGTTGCGCATTTCAATGGTGTACTGGATGGCCATGGTTTCTTTTTGTTCAACCTGCTGGGCCACACTCACGACGCGCGCCGTGCCACCTTGTGCCGAAAGGAATTTGGACAGGAACCTGTCAAACTCGTCATAGACAAGCTGGAACACCCGTCGTCCGGTTTCGGGATACTGTTCGATCACTTGCACGACCCGCTTGACCTCGGATTCAATGGCGCTGCCCGACACCTTCACGTCGAACCCGAGCACGCAGGAACCCATGCGGTCAATCAGCCGGCGCGCCGGATGCTGCAGCGAGCCGAAAAATTCGGGTTCCACAATGGCCACGCGCAGCACCGGCATTTGCAGGCGCGCAAACCAGACCCGGATCCCCGCAGGAATGCGTTCCTCGGCCAGAATGCTCTGGAACATCAGGGCCACAATTTCGATGATGGCCTTTTCGGCGGATGTGGACGCTGCCTGTTTGAGCGTGCTGGTGCGCGTGCGCAACACCCCCATGGCCTGGTCAACATGGGTCTGACCATACACTTCAACTTGGGCATCCGCCAGCAGGATACGCTCGGCACTGTGCTCTTCGACCCGCTGCACGCTGGCCATTGCCTGCGCGAGCTGCGGTGAAGGCTGGTTGGAACGCGTGTCATCAAAGCCCTCAACCTGGCTTGAAAGCAGGCGTTTGAGGTTCCCAATTACCCCTTGGGCCCGTATGCGGGCCCGGGCCAGTGGCGTGGTTCCGGTTTGCATGCGTGTCTCGTCATAGACCGAATGGTGTGAGATGCCCCTTTGAGGGTTCTGGACACCTTCTGCCGCACTGCCGCCTACGGTTGTGCCGCCGCGTGCCAAACTGTGGCCCCATGAATTGGTGCTGGTGGGGGCCCTGGAACCACTACCGCCACGGCCTTCTTCCCCGCCACGTCTGCCATGCTGACCGGGTCCGGAACCGCCCGCGCCACCGTTACCGGCATCCCATGCGCCACCTGACGAATAAGTCCCGGCACCGCCTTTGCCTGACCCGCCGCTCCGGGAACCGTCGCCCGAACCATCACCGCCCAAACCACCACTGCCCGAGCTGTTCGTTCCGTTGCCAGATGATGCTCTTTGCTGTATTGGCTCAGGACTGTCATTGGAACCCGAATTCGGCGTGATCGATGAAGCTGTGCGCTTGAGCAAAGGGCGTAAATCGATTGTCGCCATGACCCCTTGCCGAATCAAAAATTCGTTGGTCGCGCGATAAATTTCCAGCATGTATTCGGCCATGCTTTTCTGAATCAGGTCCTGGAGCGTGAGCCACACCTGGCGCGGCAAGTGTGCATGAGTCCATTGCTCGACCAGATGCTGCGCCAGCACCTCAGGGCGAAAAATATCTGTTTTATGAAGATCGGGAATCGCCTCGAGATGCTGGATCCGAAGCCGCAAGTCGTTCAGTTCCCAACTCGCAAAATCAAGCAGTCTCAATGCCAAGCGTGAGGCCAGAATTTTGTCTTCGACCACCTCGTCGCCCATCAACTCAAGCAGGCTGTTGTTAACCTGTTTTGACGGTGCTAGCGCAGTGGGAACAAACTGCGCCTGGGTCCATGCGCTGGAAGTGCCCTGCACCCAGGCTGCCCCATTTTTCTGAAAAACGATCACGGCGTCGCGCCGCTCCCGCATGTCACGTACGCTGCCATGCTGGTCCATCAAGACAGTCAACTGGGCATGCAGCGCCTTGGCCAGCATGGGCAACATCCGCACGGCGCGCTCCACAAACAGCGCGCGTGCCTGCTCAGCTAGTAGACTGTTTTTTTGGGTAGTTGGAGCCACAACCGAACTGAGGGGTTATTCTCCTAGCTTACACCGTAGCACCGGCATTGGGGTCGCTCGGGTCGTGTTCCTTTTTTGCCGGGCCCTTGACCAGGTCTTCACGCTTGATGCCCAGCCACATGGCAATTGCGGCTGCCACGAAGACCGAGGAATAAATGCCGAACAGGATGCCGATAGTCAGGGCCAGGGCGAAGTAATGGAGTGTCGCGCCGCCAAAGAGCAGCATCGACAACACCATGATCTGCGTGGAGCCATGGGTAATGATGGTGCGGCTGATGGTGGAGGTGATCGCGTTGTTGATGATCTCCACCGTATTCATCTTGCGGTAGCGGCGGAAGTTCTCACGAATCCGGTCAAAAATCACCACGGATTCATTCACGGAATAACCCAGTACAGCCAGTACTGCAGCCAGCACCGCGAGCGAAAACTCCCACTGGAAAAAGGCGAAAAAACCGAGAATGATGACCACGTCATGCAAGTTGGCGATGATGGCTGCCACCGCATATTTCCACTCAAAACGGAAGGCGAGATAGACCATGATGCCAAACACTACCATTCCCAGCGCCTTCATGCCATCCTGCGCCAGCTCTTCGCCCACCTGGGGTCCGACAAACTCGGTGCGGCGCAGCGACACATCGCTGTTGGCAGCCTTTAGCGCCGCCAGTACTTTTTCGCTTTGCTGGGCGGTGCTCACGCCCTTTTGCGCTGGCAAGCGGATCATCACATCGCGCGAGGTACCGAAATTCTGCACTTGCACATCGTTCAAGCCCAAACCGGCCACCGTGCTGCGAATTTTTCCGACATCGGCAGCCTGCGTGTAATTCACTTCCATCAGGGTACCGCCCGTGAACTCCACCGACAGGTGCAAGCCGCGGGAAAACAGGAAGAACACGGCCAATGCAAAGGTCACAAAACTGATGGCGTTGAAGATCAACGCATGTCGCATGAATGGAATGTCGCGGTGAATTTTGAAGAATTCCATCTGGGTTCCTTGGAGAGCGGCTCAGAAAAAAGAGAGGGACTATTTTGTGACAGTGCCAGACGTGGCTGGCCGCCAAACGGTTCCGATGGACACGCTTTTCAGCTTTTTCTGGCGGCCATACCAGAGGTTGACCAGGCCGCGGGAGAAAAATACCGCCGAGAACATGCTGGTCAAAATGCCGATGACGTGCACCACCGCAAAACCGCGCACTGACCCGGAACCGAAGGCCAGCAAGGCCAGGCCCACAATCAGCGTCGAGGTGTTGGAGTCCAGAATGGTTGCCCAGGCCCGCTCATAACCCGCATGAATAGCAGCCTGCGGCGAGGCGCCGCCGCGCAACTCTTCGCGCACCCGTTCATTGATCAGCACGTTGGAGTCAATCGCCATGCCGAGGGCCAGCGCCATGGCCGCCATGCCGGGCAAGGTCAGGGTGGCCTGCAGCATGGAAAGAACCGCCACCAGCAGTAGTAAGTTGACGGCGAGCGCCAGTCCAGAAAACAACCCGAACAGCATGTAGTACATGGCCATGAACGCGACGATCACCACAAAACCCCATGCGACGCTGTGAAAACCCTTGGCAATATTTTCCGCGCCAAGCGTCGGGCCAATCGTGCGCTCCTCGATGATTTCCATGGGTGCGGCCAGCGAACCCGCACGCAACAGCAGTGCCAGGTCACTGGCTTCACCCACGCTCATGGAGCCTGAAATCTGGAAGCGGTTGCCGAGTTCGCTCTGGATGACCGGTGCCGTCAATACCTCGCCCTTGCCTTTTTCAAACAACAAGATGGCCATGCGTTTCTTGATATTTTCGCGACTGACATCGCGCATGATGCGTCCGCCCTTGGCATCAACCGTCAGGTCCACCTTGGGCTGCTGGGTCTGTGAATCAAAGCCTGGCTGCGCGTCCGTCAGGCTTTCGCCGGTCAGGATCACCTGTTTCTTGACGATCACTACCTGACCATTACGCTCCAGAAAGCGCTCATCACCAAAAGGCACAACACCTGCACTGTCAACGACGGCCCTGGCTTCGGTGCTGTCATCGACCAGGCGCATCTCCAGCGTAGCCGTGCGGCCCAAAATGTCCTTGGCCTTGGCCGTGTCCTGAACACCCGGCAATTGCACCACGATGCGATCAATGCCCTGCTGCTGAATCACCGGCTCAGCCACCCCCAACTCGTTAATCCGGTTGTGCAAGGTCACCATGTTCTGCTTGAGTGCCTGGTCCTGGATCCGCCGGGCGGCCTCGGGTTTGATACTGGCCGTCAACTGGTATTCGGTGCCCTGCGGCGTGTCCACCGTCTGGATATCCGGAAACTGGTCCTGAATCAGTCCTTTGGCAGAAGCCAGTGTCTCGGCATCGCGGAATTGAATATTGATGGCTTGCTTGTCGCGGCTGATACCGCTGTGCCGGATATTTTTTTCGCGCAGCGACAGGCGGATGTCGCCCGCCAGAGACTCGACCCGTTTGGTCAGTGCCGCCTGCATGTCCACCTGAAGCATGAAGTGCACGCCTCCGCGCAAGTCCAGCCCCAGATACATGGGAAACGCATGCAGCGAGGTCAACCAGGCCGGTGAACGCGACAGCAAATTGAGCGCGACCACATAGGCCGGATCCTCGGGATCGGGTGCCAAGGCCTTCTGGATGGCATCCTTGGCTTTGATCTGCGTATCGGTATTGTCAAATCGGGCTTTGACGGAACTGCCCTCCAGGGTAATAGCATCGGCCACAATGCCTGCGGACTTGAGCGCCTGCTCCACCCGGGCCGTGGTGGTGGCGTCAATCTTGACCGTGGATTTGAGGCTGGAGACCTGTACTGCCGGCGCTTCACCGAAAAAATTGGGCAGTGTGTACAGGATTGCGATCAGCAACGCGAACACAACAATGGCGTACTTCCAGGCTGGATAACGATTCATGGGACGGCTGTTCCTGGTGGGCGGGTGAACAAAAGGGGCCTTGGCGGGTGTGTGTCAGTGTGCCAACACGCCGATCTGCCTGATGGACTTATTTGGCGGTATTGATGGCACCCTTGGGCAGCACCTGGACGATGGCGCTGCGCTGCAGTTGCACTTCCACGCCGGGAGTCAGCTCAAGCGTCAGGTAGACCTCGCCAAGCTTGGTGACCTTGCCAAGCAGCCCGCCAGCGGTGGCAACTTCATCGCCTTTGGCCAAGGCTTCAATCATCGCGCGATGATCCTTTTGTTTCTTCATTTGCGGGCGGATCATCACAAAATAGAGCACTACAAACATCAGCACGAGGGGCAGCGTGCCGGTCAGTGAAGACATCCAGTCGCTACTTGCGGCGGCAGCGGGGGCGGTTTGGGCGAAGGCGGAAGAAATGAACACGGCGAACTCCACGGCTAATTGAAAGGGACACTGACACGCGCTCTGACCAATACAGCCAAAGTACAGAACCTGTGATTGTATGCGTCGTGCGGCAGGCACTCCAGTTCCACTTCAAAGTCAAGGCGAAGCGAAACTGTGTTACGTCGCCTTGCTTGGCCGTTCGATGGCATTGCCCGCGCCAATGCCTTGCGTCTGTCTTTGAACGGAAAATGAAACCCGAAGTTGTAACTGGTTTACCTTGGGCTTTGGCGGCTTACCTCTTTCGGCCTGCGAAGACCTGAATCCGGCGCGTTGAGCGGGTTGTCGATTCGGCATGGTGCGATTTCCCATGGATTGAGTTACCCTTCAACGCACCATGAAGCTTTTTCCTTATGGCCATGCCACCCATCCGCAATGGCAGATGGCCGCTGGTCTTGTGCTGGCGCAGTTGCGGGGCCACCTTGCCTTGCCCGGCTATGCCCGCTTGCCTACGCTGGCGCTGCTCTACATCACGGATCACTACGTTGCCCACGCGCAGGACATACTTGATCACCTGAGCGCCGAACTGCCCGAAATCACCGACTGGAGTGGCACGGTCGGGGTAGGCATTGCGGCAAACAACGTCGAGTATTTTGATGAGCCTGCATTGGCCGTCATGCTGTGTGAACTGCCGCATGACCAGTACCGCGTATTTTCCGGCGTGGCGCCTTTGCCGTCGGCCAGCAGTGGCCGGTTCAAGGCGCATACTGCGCTGGTGCACGCCGACGCCACAACACCTGATGTCGCTGAGCTGATTGACGAAATGGCCCAGCGGACTGAAAGCGGCTATGTCTTTGGCGGCCTGGCGTCAAGCCGCTCCAGCAGCGTGCATTTCGCGCTGAGCGGCCATGGCAATGTCAAGGGTCAGGGCGCGGCCGGAGGAGTCTTCAGTGGTGGCCTGAGTGGCGTGGCTTTTGCCCGGGATCTTTCAGGAGGCATGGCGCTGATGTCGCGTGTCACGCAAGGCTGTCGACCCGTCTCCGTGGATCACGAGATCACAGCCTGCGAAGTCAATGTGGTGACCGAACTGGACGGCCGACCCGCGCTGGAGGTGATGCTGGCTGATCTGGGCATATCGCTGGATCAACCGCAGGAGGCGCTGGTCAGAGTGCGAATGACACTGGTCGGCTTGACCCCCTCCGTGGATCGCTTGAACGACATCCGCTCCAGGCACCCCGGCCAGTTTGGTGCCGAGGTAGTGGTGCGCCACATCATCGGGCTGGATCCGGCGCGCCAGGGCATTGCCATTGCCGACGCGCCCAGCGTGGGCATGAAGCTGGCTTTTTGCGAACGCAACGCCGAGGCGGCGCGCGCCGACCTGATCCGGATTTGCGCTGAAATCCGAGAAGAGCTGGAGCCGGAAGAGCTCACGCTGGAGGTTGCCAATGCCCTGCGCGCACCTGAAGCCGAATCAGCACCGCATCCGGCCCGGCGCATCGCCGGGGCTGTTTATGTCAGCTGCTCCGGGCGCGGCGGGCCGCACTTTGGCGGACCCAGCGCCGAGCTGCAGATTGTGCGGCGCGCCTTGGGGGACGTGCCGCTGGTGGGGTTTTTTGCCGGTGGTGAAATTGCGCGCCACCAGCTCTACGGCTATACCGGCGTCCTGACGGTGTTTACGGCAGGGGACTGACGGTCTGCAGGGCTTGCCTGGCTCCAGCGCCCAGAAACGCAAAGTCCACCTCCGGCACGCGTCCGCTCACCATGTCCGCCAGCGCCTTGCCCGAGCCACACGCATGGGTCCAGCCCAATGTGCCATGGCCGGTGTTGAGAAACAGATTGCCCACACGGCTCCGGCCAATGAGCGGCAGGTTGCTTGGCGTGGTCGGGCGCAAGCCGCTCCAGAACTGCGCATGACCAAAATCCGCGGCACCAGGAAACAGTTCCTGCGCGCGCCGCACCAGCAACCGGCAACGGGTTTCGTTGAGTTGACGCCCATAGCCGCCGAGCTCGGCCGTGCCGGCAACGCGCAAGCGGTCTTCTGCCGTGCCGTTGTTCCCCCGGGTGGTGTAGCGGCTGAACACCAGTTTGTATTCGTCGTCGGTCAGCGATACCTCGTAGGCGCGCGCAGGATCGATCACCGGCACGGTGAGCGAGTAGCCCTTGGCCGGGTAGATGGGCAGCCTCAGGCCCAGCGGTGCCGCCAGAGCCGGGCTGAAGCTGCCAGCGGCCAGCACGTAGCTGTCGGCGTTCAGTTGCACATAGCGACCCGATGGATCGGTCGCCTCGACATGGCTGATCTGGTTGCCAGCGGGCACCAGGCGCGTGATGTGGTGGCTCATCAGGAAGCGCACGCCGCGCGCCTGGCACAGCCCGGCCAACGCCACAGTGAACTTGCGCGCGTCCCCTGATTCGTCCTCGGCGGTGTAGGTGGCACCGGCCAATTGCGGACGAATGGTTGCCAGTGCAGGTTCAATCGCCACCGCCTCGTCGGGAGAAATGACGCGGCGTTCACAGCCAAGCTCACACATCTGGCGCGCCGGTTCGAGCGCCTCATCGAACACTTCTTGCGAGGTGTAAAAGTGCAGAATGCCCTGCATGCGCTGGTCGTACTGGAGGCCTGTATCCTGCCGCAGTTGCTGCAGCACGCTGCGGCTGTAGATGCCCAGTTTCACGAGCTGGGCGATGTTGTGGCGCGTGCGCGCGGGTGTGCATTCACGCAGGAACTGCAGGCCCCAGGCCCACTGGCGAGGATCAGCGCGCAGTCGAAACAGCAACGGCGCGTCTTCCCTGGCCAGCCACTTGAGCGCTTTCAGCGGGGCGCCCGGATTGGCCCAGGGCTCGGCGTGACACACCGAGATTTGCCCGCCGTTGGCATGGCTGGTTTCAGCTGCAGGCAAGGCCTGCCGGTCAACCACAGTGACTTCATGACCGAGCTGGGAGAGGTACCAAGCCGAGCTGACGCCAAGCAGGCCGCTGCCGAGAACAAGAACACGCATACTCAGAATCTCTTAGGCAGCCAGCCCATATGGAACGGATGCATATTGCTATCAAAAACAAGAGCAATCAGGATCTGAAAAACTGGCTGTAACAGGTTTGGAATCTTGTTCCGGCGGTTACCGATGCCTGCCGTTACTTTTTCTGGCGATATTTGCGCAGCGCGGCAATCTGCGCGGCCATCACGGCGAGTTCGGACTGGGCCATGGCGATGTCGATTTCGCTCTTGGCGTTTTTCAGGGCTTCTTCAGCGGCTGCCTTGGCAGCGCTGGCCTTGGCCTCGTCCAGGTCCTTGCCGCGAATGGCGGTATCGCTCAATACCGTGACGCAATTAGGCTGTACTTCGAGCAGTCCGCCAGCCACAAACACAAATTCTTCGGTGCCATCGGCTTTTTCAATGCGCACGGCCCCCGGTTTGATCCGGGTGATCAGTGGCGTGTGACGCGGATAGATGCCCAGCTCGCCCGCTTCCCCGGGCAACACCACAAAGGTGGCCTCGCCCGAAAAGATGGCTTCTTCTGCACTAACGACATCAACGTGGATGGTAGTCATGTCAACCCCTCCGTGAGTCGGTTAAACTTTTTTCGCTTTTTCAAACGCTTCGTCAATGGTGCCAACCATGTAGAAGGCCTGCTCGGGCAGATGGTCGCACTCGCCAGCCACAATCATCTTGAAGCCACGAATGGTTTCGGCCAAGCTCACGTACTTGCCGGGCGAGCCGGTGAACACTTCAGCAACGTGGAACGGCTGAGACAGGAAACGCTGGATTTTGCGGGCGCGGGCTACGGCCAGCTTGTCTTCGGGGGCCAGCTCGTCCATGCCCAGAATTGCGATGATGTCGCGCAACTCCTTGTAACGCTGCAGCGTGCCCTGCACGGCACGCGCTGTGGCGTAGTGGTCTTCACCGACGACGTTGGGGTCAAGCTGACGGCTGGTCGAATCGAGTGGGTCGACAGCGGGATAGATGCCGAGCGAAGCGATGTCCCGGCTTAGCACCACGGTGGAATCGAGGTGGGCGAAGGTGGTGGCGGGCGACGGATCGGTCAAGTCATCGGCTGGCACGTACACGGCCTGGATCGAGGTGATCGAACCGACCTTGGTGGAGGTGATGCGCTCTTGCAGGCGGCCCATTTCCTCGGCCAGCGTCGGCTGGTAGCCCACGGCGGAAGGCATGCGGCCCAGCAGTGCGGACACCTCGGTACCGGCCAGTGTGTAGCGGTAAATGTTGTCCACGAAGAACAGCACGTCGCGGCCTTCGTCCCGGAAGGACTCGGCGATCGTCAGGCCGGTCAGCGCCACGCGCAGACGGTTACCCGGGGGCTCGTTCATCTGGCCATATACCATGGCCACCTTGGATTCGCCGAGGTTATCGAGATTCACGACGCCGGAATCGGCCATCTCGTGATAAAAGTCGTTGCCCTCGCGGGTACGTTCACCGACACCAGCAAACACTGACAGGCCCGAGTGCGCCTTGGCGATGTTGTTGATGAGTTCCATCATGTTCACGGTCTTGCCGACACCGGCGCCGCCGAACAACCCAACCTTGCCGCCCTTGGCAAAGGGGCACACCAGGTCGATCACCTTGATGCCGGTTTCCAGCAGTTCCTGGGAAGGGCTCAGTTCATCATAGGCAGGGGCCTTGCGGTGGATGGCAGCGGTAAGTTCCTGGCTCACGGGGCCACGTTCGTCAATCGGCGCACCCAGCACGTCCATGATACGGCCCAGCGTGGCCTTGCCCACGGGTACCGTGATCTGTGCACCGGTGTTGTACACCACATTGCCGCGGCGCAGGCCATCCGACGTGCCCAACGCAATCGTGCGCACAATGCCGTCGCCGAGCTGCTGCTGGACTTCCAGCGTCAGCGCGGAACCGTCCATCTTGAGCGCGTCATAAATCTTTGGCATCTGGTCACGGGCAAATTCCACGTCCACCACCGCGCCAATACACTGAACAATCTTGCCTTGAGCGCTTGTGTTCACTTGTAGATTCTCTTGAGCCATGACTGAATCCTTTTTCCGTTCTGTCGTTCTTTAAATCTTGATTCGCGGCTTAAACCGCGGCTGCTCCAGCGACGATTTCCGAAAGTTCTTTCGTGATCGCCGCCTGTCGCGTTTTGTTGTATACCAATTTCAGTTCGTCAATCACACTGCCGGCGTTGTCGGTGGCAGCCTTCATGGCCACCATTCTGGCCGACTGCTCCGAGGCCATGTTTTCGGCCACTGACTGGAATACCAGCGCCTCCACGTAGCGCACCATCAGGTCGTCGATCACCGTCTGCGCGTCGGGCTCATAAATGTAGTCCCAGCCATGCTGGTCTTTGTCAGCCTGCAAATTGGCCGCGGTCAGCGGCAGCAACTGCTCGATCACCGGTTCCTGCTTCATCGTGTTGATGAACTTGGTGTAGCACAGATACACCGCCTTGATCTTGCCTTCGCTGTAGGCGTCAAGCAACACCTTGACCGGGCCGATCAATGTGTCCAGGTGCGGTTTGTCACCCAGTTGCGTGGCGTGGGAAACCACTTTGACGCCAACACGATTAAGAAACCCCAAGCCCTTGTTGCCAATGGCCACTGCCTGCGCTTCATCACCCGCAGCCTGCAAGGCCTTGAGCTGGCCCGTCACCATGCGAAGAATGTTGGTGTTCAAACCGCCGCACAGGCCCTTGTCGGTGGTCACCACGATAAAGCCGGTGGTCTTGGTGTCGTTGGACTCCATGAACGCGTGGGTGTATTCGGGGTTGGCCTGACTCAGGTTGGCTGTGATGTTACGGATCTTGTCGCTGTAAGGACGGGCGGCACGCATCCTTTCCTGCGCCTTGCGCATTTTGGAGGCCGCCACCATTTCCATGGCTTTGGTGATCTTTCTGGTGTTTTCCACCGATTTGATCTTGCCGCGTATTTCCTTGCCTGCTGCCATATGTTTCCTAAGAGGTTCCTATGGGGGAGTTCTCGAACGTTTGCCGGTCGTCAGGCAAACTCAGGCGAACGATTTCTTGAACGCCGCCACCGCAGTGGTTAATTCGGCCTCAGCGTCCTTGTCCATGGCTTTGCTGGCTTCGAGTTTGGCCATCAGCGCGGCGTTCTTGTCCTTCAGCCAGGCCTGCAGGCCACGTTCGAAATCCAGAACTTTCTTGACTTCCACGTCATCCATGAAGCCCTTGTTCACGGCAAACAGCGTCACTGCCATATTGGAGATGGACAACGGTGAGTACTGGGCCTGTTTGAGCAGTTCGGTCACGCGGGCACCGCGGTCGAGCTGCTTGCGCGTGGCCTCGTCCAGGTCGGATGCAAACTGCGCAAACGCGGCCAGTTCACGGTACTGCGCCAGGTCGGTACGGATACCGCCCGACAGACTCTTGATCAGCTTGGTCTGGGCCGCGCCACCAACGCGGGACACGGAAATACCGGCGTTGATGGCAGGCCGGATACCGGCATTGAACAGGCTGGTTTCCAGGAAAATTTGGCCATCGGTGATTGAGATCACGTTGGTTGGCACGAAGGCGGACACGTCACCGGCTTGCGTTTCAATGATCGGCAGTGCGGTCAGGGAACCGGTCTTGCCCTTGACCGCGCCTTTGGTGAAGTCTTCGACATATTTTTCGTTCACGCGGGCGGCACGCTCCAGCAAACGGCTGTGCAGATAGAACACGTCGCCAGGGTAGGCTTCGCGGCCCGGTGGACGGCGCAACAGCAGCGAAACCTGGCGGTAAGCCACCGCCTGTTTGGAAAGGTCGTCATACACAATCAGGGCGTCCTGGCCACGGTCGCGGAAGTACTCGCCCATGGTGCAGCCAGAGTATGCGCTCACATATTGCATGGCCGCCGATTCGGAAGCCGAGGCCGCCACCACAATGGTGTAGTCCATGGCACCGGCTTGTTCCAGCGCGCGCACAACGTTTTTGATCGAAGACGCCTTCTGGCCGATCGCCACATAGACACAGGAAACGCCTGCACCCTTCTGGTTGATGATGGTGTCAATCGCCACAGCGGTCTTGCCGGTCTGACGGTCACCGATGATCAGTTCGCGCTGACCGCGACCAATCGGCACCATGGAGTCGATGGACTTCAGGCCGGTTTGCAGTGGCTGGTCGACTGATTTACGGGCGATCACGCCGGGTGCCACCTTTTCAATCACGTCGGTCATCTTGGCGTTGATGGGGCCCTTGCCGTCGATGGGCTGGCCCAGTGCGTTGACCACGCGGCCCAGCAGTTCCGGGCCGATCGGCACTTCCAGAATGCGGCCCGTGCACTTGACGGTGTCGCCTTCGGCGATGTGCTCGTACTCGCCCAGAATCACCGAGCCGACCGAGTCGCGTTCAAGATTGAGCGCCAAACCGAAGGTGGGCGAGCCATCCGCCGTGGCGGGGAATTCAAGCATCTCGCCCTGCATCACATCGGACAGGCCATGGATGCGAACGATGCCGTCGGCCACTGACACGACGGTGCCCTGGTTACGGACGTCAGCGCTGACGGTCAAGCCTTCGATGCGGCTCTTGATCAATTCGGAAATTTCTGCGGGATTGAGTTGCATGACTCTTTCCTTCTTTCTATGTTGTTGGCTAAAAACCTGCGCTAGCGCCGTGGCACCGGTTCAGGAAATCAGCGCCACTTTCATTTGCTCCAAACGGGCTTTTACCGAGGTGTCCAGCACCTCGTCACCCACCACGACTCGCACCCCGCCAATCAGGGCCGGCTCCAGTTCCACCTTGAGATTGAGCTTGCGTCCAAAGCGCCTTTCCAGCGTGACCGCCAGGTCGCCCAGCGCCGCGCCCTCGAGAGCGAAGGCACTGTACACGGTGGCATCCGCGGAACCGCTTTGGGCGTTTTTCAAAATGTGGAACTGGCTGGCAATTTCCGGCAGGATGCCGATGCGCCCGTTGTCAATCACGACGCGCAGGAAGTTTTTTGCCGCATCCGGTAGTTTCGTTTTCGCAACGCTTGCGATCACTTCAAACGTCTGTTCCGCCGTTACACTGGGGTTGCCGGCAAACTGCTGCAGCTGCGTGTTGGCGGCAATGGCCGCCAACTCATCAAGCCAGGCTGCCGCGCCGTCCAGGTCAGAACCTGGCGAAACGCCTGCGGTACTGGCCTTGAACAGCGCTTCGGCATAGGGGCGGGCAATGGTGGCAAGTTCGGCCATGTGTCAGCCCCTTTACAGTTCAGTCTTCAGGCGGCCCAGCAAGTCAGCATGCACGCTGGCATTGACTTCCTTGCGCAGAATCTGCTCGGCTCCCTTGACCGCCAGCGCCGCGACCTGTTCGCGCAGGGTTTCGCGAGCCTTGACGGTTTGCTGCTCGGCTTCCACCTTGGCGGCGGCGATGATTTTGCTGCCTTCATCGGTTGCCCTGGCTTTGGCCTCTTCAATGAGGGTCTGACCACGGCGCTCGGCTTCGGCCAGACGCACTGCCGATTCGTTGCGCGATTTGGCCAGTTCTTCTTCCACGCGCTTGTTGGCCACGGATAGTTCAGACTTGGCTTTGTCGGCAGCAGCCAGGCCGTCAGCGATTTTTTGAGCCCGCTCGTCCAGAGCCTTCGTGATGGGCGGCCACACAAATTTCATTGTGAACCACACCAGGATCGCGAAAACGATCGCTTGAACGAACAGGGTTGCGTTAATACTCACGGCAACACCTTTCTGTCGGGGGTTGTGACAATTACTTCAGCACAAACGGGTTGGCAAACGCGAACATCATCGCGATACCGACACCGATCAGGAAAGCGGCGTCGATCAGACCTGCCAGCAGGAACATCTTGGTTTGCAGTTCATTCATCAGTTCAGGCTGACGGGCTGCGGCTTCCAGGTATTTGCTACCCATGATGCCGATACCGATACAGGCGCCGACAGCGCCCAGGCCAATAATCAGGCCAGCGGCCAAAGCGACGAGACCGAGAACGTTTTCCATTTAAAGCTCCTATGGATTGAATTTAACTAACAAAAAAGAAAAGAAAAGAAAACCAGACTGACAAACTTCAATGATGATCGTGGGCCTGCCCCACATACACCAGCGCCAGCATCATGAAGATGAAGGCCTGCAAGGTGATGATCAAAATATGGAAAATGGCCCACACCGTGCCGGCGATGATCTGACCGATGGGCAGCAAAATGCCCGACATCGACATGGCGGCCGCGCCGCCCATCAGCGCGATCAGCATGAACACCAGTTCACCGGCGTACATATTGCCGAACAGCCGCATGCCGTGCGAGACGGTTTTCGCCGCGAACTCGATCATTTGCATCAAAAAGTTGACCGGCCACAAAATCGGGTGGCTGCCGAAGGGCGCGGTGAACAGCTCATGCACCCAGCCGCCCATGCCCTTGATCTTGATGTTGTAGGCGATACAAACCAGCAGTACCGACACCGAAAGCCCCAGTGTGGTCGAGAGATCGGCAGTTGGCACTACGCGCATGTAGGCATGATGGGGATCGTGGCCAATGACACTGAAGAAGGTCTGCCAGATCTTGGGCAGCAGATCCACGGGCAGCAGGTCCATCGCGTTCATCAGGAAAATCCAGACGAAGACGGACAGCGCTAGCGGCGCGACCAGCTTGCGACTTTTCGCATTGTGGATGATGCCCTTGGCCTGGTTATCGACCATTTCAACAAGAAATTCGACTGCGGCCTGAAAGCGCCCAGGCACGCCAGACGTTGCGGCGCGTGCGGCCTTCCAAAGAAAGAAGCTTCCGGCGATGCCTAGAAGGAGCGCCCAGATGATCGAGTCGAGGTTATAGACGGAGAAATCGATGACACCGTTCATTGGCTTGTTTTGCCAATGCGTCAGGTGGTGACCAATGTATTCGCCGGCGGTGGGTCCGTTTTCAGCAGCCATCTATCTACTCGTCCCGTTAATTAGGTTGGGCGCGTCGTGGAGCGCTTCGGTTTGAACCAGAGCACTCCCCAATACACTTTCATCGTCACTATCAGACCCACCAACAAGGCAGGCCAGCTTAAATTTTCAATCAGCCGCGGGGCCATGAACAACATTGCCACCGTCAGACCCATCTTGACCAGTTCCCACAAAAAAAATCCAAGCACCGCAGCGCCTGGATTCATGGAAGACACCTTGCTGGTCAATCCGCGCGCAAACAACGCTGCCGGGATCACCACGGCCAGCGCACCATAGAACGCCGACCAGGCAATATTGCTTCTTCCGGTGAAGGCCCAGGCAATTCCTGCTACCACCACGCCGACCACCAATTGCCCCGCAACCACCCACCAAGGCGAGAGCGAAGGACTGGTTTTACGCAGCTTTTGCGCTTCTTCGCGCGTCAGCGGCTTGAAATCCGTGTCTCCAGCGTCCATATCCTGAGCTGATAACGACGCCGTGGAACGAACTGCCGAACTTGTCATTCTGGTCTTCACAAATTACGGGCAGATTACAGGTCGGTGACGATATACAGTGATCAGCAAAGCTCTTTATTATACGTAGAAACCCGCGCGAATCGGGGAAACCCCGGCGCAACGCTACGGTGACGCTCAATGACCGTACGGCGAGGACGGAGTTTTTTTACAGGCGACAATCAAATTGGGACGTTTCCACGAACCCTGCAACAGGGTACCAAGTCCTTGGCTTGCAGCCCCATTTTTGAAAGATTCCATGTCCGCCCTGATGAAATTCCTGCACCTTGCTGCTGCCATCGTGTGGCTTGGCGGCATCAGCTTCATGCTCTTTGCCCTGCGACCGGCGGCCGCGACTTTGCTGGCTCCGCCCCAGCGCCTGCCCCTGATCAGCATGGTGCTGGGCAAGTTTTTCTCACTGGTCTGGCTTACCATCGGACTGTTGCTGCTCACCGGTCTGGGCATGCTGCTGGCTGTCGGCATGAAAAACGCGCCACTGGGCTGGCACCTGATGTTCGGCATCGGCCTGCTGATGTTCGCCTTGTTTGGTCATCTTTATTTCGTTCCCTACCGGCATCTCAAGAGCTCCGTCGTGGCGGCGAATTGGCCCGAAGGCGGGCGGCGCGTGGCGCAGATTGCCGCGTTGGCAGGCGTCAATCTGCTGCTCGGTGCCCTGGCAATTGGCGTTGTGATTTTTCTTGTTTGACCCTCAGAGATACAAATGCGCACCCTTCACCGATTCGGCGCTGGCGTGGCTGGTTCACGCGGCGCATCCAGCCGCGAACGGTAATGCCTGCGCGACAATAATTTCCCATTTACCCGAAGTCCATGATGAGCACTCCCAACGCCGCTTCCAACCCAGCGCCCAGCGCGCAACTGCCCGACACACCGTGCTATCTCAACGGCGAATTCACCGCCCTGAAAGACGCGAGAATCAGCGTACTTGACCGCGGCTTCATCTTTGGCGACGGCGTTTATGAGGTGGTACCAGCCTATGCGGGCAAGCTGTTCCGCTTTGAGCAGCACATGGCGCGGCTCCACCGCAGCCTTGCCGAGCTGCGCATCGCCAACCCCTTGACGCACGCCGAGTGGCGCCAGATTGCTCTCGATTTAATAGCCAAATACACTAATTCTTCAGGGACTGGCAGCGGAAAGGGCAATCAACTGATCTACATCCAGGTGTCTCGGGGCGTGGCCCTGCGGGATCACGCGATGCTGCCCGGCCTCGTGCCCACGGTCTTTGTCATGGTCAACGCCATGAAGCTGCCCAGCGCGCAACAGCGCGAACAAGGCGTGGCATGCGTCACCGCCGCCGATTTCCGCTGGGAAAAAGCCCACATCAAGAGCACCAGCCTGCTGGGCGCGGTATTCGCCCGCCAGATCAGCGTGGATGCCGGGGCGCTAGAGACCGTGATGTTCCGCGGCGATTACCTGAGCGAAGCCGCTGCCAGCAATGTCTGGGTCGTCAAAAACGGCACCGTCATGGGGCCGCCCAAAGACAAGCTGGTCCTCGAAGGCATCCGTTACGGCCTGATTGAAGAGATCTGCCGCGCCTCGGGCATTGGTTTTGAGTTGCGCCGCATCACGCGAGCCGAAGTGCTGGCGGCCGACGAACTGCTGTTGTCATCGGCCACCAAGGAAGTGCTGCCCGTTACCCTGCTGGATGGCCAGCCCGTTGGAAACGGCAAGCCCGGTCCCATTTATGCCGCGCTATACGCAGCTTACCAGCAGGCCAAACAAGAGCAATCCACATGACCCCTTCCGCCGAAAACACCCCCGAAGCCGGTTCAGAGCAGCCACGCCAAGACTCGCTGATCGACTACCCGTCTCTGTTTCCCATCAAGGTCATGGGCCTGAAGGTGGACGGTCTGGTGGCCGCCATCACCACGATAGCCCATCAGTTCGACCCTTGCTTTGACGCCACCACCATCGAGCTGCGCGAAAGCAAGGGCGGCAAATACCTGGGCGTCACCATCACCGTCACCGCCACCAGCCGCGAGCAACTCGACGAACTCTACCGCACGCTGTCCACCCATCCGATGGTCAAAGTGGTGCTTTGACCCTCAGTTTTTGGATTTTATGAAAGTTTCAACGCCATTTCTTTAATAAGAGCAACAGCCACCATGCCTTATGAAAGAAAGCTCACGGGTTTTACCGAAGTTGCATAACGCCAAATTTTCGTATAATCATCCATCCCAAGGGTGGACAACAATTTGAAAATTGACTTCCTCAACTCCAAAGACAAAGAGTTTTTTGAGAGCTCGAAACAAGTCACCAAGCTATATGGCCCTGAAAACGCCAAGAAGCTCAAAACCCGACTGGACGACCTGGATGCAGCGCAGTCCATGGAGGACATGCGTCATCTTCCGGGCCATTGGGAAGAACTCAAAAACGACCGCGCCGGGCAGTTCTCGGCGCGCTTGCACGGCGGCTTGCGGCTCATTGTGAAGCCGCAGAAGCAACCTCCGCCTGCCAAACCTGATGGCGGCCTCGACTGGCCTGCCATCGACAGCATCTATATTGTTGAAGTGGTGGACTACCATGATTGAACCAAACTTGAGCTACCGTCCGGTTGCAGTATCGCCGCCGGGTATTACGCTCGCCGAACTCATTGAAGAGCGCGGTATCGCACAGGCCGAATTGGCCCGACGCATGGGCCGACCCGTCAACGCCGTGAATGAAATGGTGCTTGGTGCCAAGGAAATCACAGAAGATACAGCGCTTGAGTTGGAACGCGTTCTGGGTACGCCTGCGCATTTCTGGCTGGCACGGGAAGCGCGGTATCGCGAGTACCTTGCCCGGCAGCGCGACGCTGGCCGTGCGGAAAGCCGTCTCGAATGGCTAGACAAATTACCACTCAAGCAACTTCAAGAAACTGGGCACCTGCCCAAGGGCCGACTAACAGCCGGATTCAAAGCCTCGCTGATTGAACCGGCCCTGCGATTCTTTGGTGTTGCTTCGCCCGAAGGGTGGGAAGACCAGTACAGCAGGGTCCAGGCTGCGTTTCGCCGGGCCAACCCCGCGAAACAGACGGACAACGCTGCGATCACTGCGTGGTTGCGACTTGGCGAGATTGCGGCGCTATCGACAAACTTGCCTCCCTACAGCGCTGAAACGTTGCAGGTCAACATTGCCAAGATGCGCACGCTCAGCGCTCACTCCGCCGCAGAGATCGGCACCGGTTTGAAGACGCTTTGCGCACAAGCGGGGGTGGTTTTGCTTTTCGTGCCGCATTTCTCTGGTACTCACGTTAGTGGCGTCGCGCGCTGGCTGGGAGAACGCCCATTGATCCAGCTTTCCTTACTTGGCAAATGGAGTGATGTTTTCTGGTTCAGCTTTTTTCATGAAGTTGCACACATCCTCAAGCACCCCAAGCGCGCCGTGTTTCTGGATGACGCCAGCTCGGGCACCGAAGTAGAAAGCAAAGAAGAAAAAGAAGCCAACCAGTTCGCGTCTGATGTACTGATCACTCCAGCTGACCGCCAACGGCTAGGTCAGGCTGAGCTCACGGTGGCAGGTGTACGGGCCTTTTCCAAGGAAATCGACATCCACCCCGGCGTTGTGGTTGGGTGCCTGCAGCACATGGGTCTGGTGCCGTACGCCAGCCCGCTGGTCCAGTTGAGAGACCGTTACCAAATCGCTGCGAAGTAAGGACGAGCCATGCCCACTCTTGACTGGCTCAACCGCTCCAGCGCCTTCACCACCGCCGCCCGTGTGCCTTACCGGCTGCTGGAGCAGGTGTCGGTTCACACGCCCACGGTTCAGGTTGACCTTGGCCCCGTTCAAGCTGAGCTTGCGACCGTTCGCCCTGAGCCGATCGAAGGGCGCACCCCCATCACCGACAACCTGCTGATCCAGGGCGACAACCTCGAAGCGCTGAAAGCCTTGCTGCCGTTCTACCGGGGACAGGTCAAGTGCATCTTCATCGACCCGCCCTACAACACCAAGAGTGCGTTCGAGCACTACGACGACAACCTGGAGCACGCCCAGTGGCTGAGCATGATGCTGCCGCGCCTGCAACTGTTGCGTGAACTGCTGCGCGAGGATGGTTCGATCTGGGTGACGATTGACGACAACGAGGGGCACTACCTCAAGGTGCTGATGGATGAGGTGTTTGGGCGGGGGAATTTTGTGGCGAGCGCCATTTGGCAGAAAAGATACTCCCGAGAGAACCGCGAGGCGATTGGCGATGTTCATGACTACATTCACGTCTACGCACTGAATCCAGGGAGGTTCAAGCTGCAACGCAACCTTGTCCCTCTGACGGAAGAACAAGCCAAGGTTTATCGAAACCCAAACAATGACCCAAATGGACGATGGAGGCCAGTGCCAATGACCGCACAGGAAGGCCACGCAACAGCGGAGCAGTTTTATGAGGTAGTCACGCCAAGCGGCAAGAAATTTCGGCCTCCCGAAGGACGCTGCTGGGGAATAGCGCAAGCGACGTATCAAAGACTTTTAGGCGAAGGTCGCATTTATTTCGGAAAAAAGGGTGATGCGCAACCAAACATCATCAGGTATTTGTCCGAGGTTCCCGGAATCGCGCCTTGGACGTGGTGGCCGTCCGACGAGGTGGGTCACACCGATGAGGCAAAGAAAGAAATCCATGCGCTTTTTGGAAAAGTGGATGCCTTTGCAAGTCCCAAACCCGAGCGCCTAATCGATCGCATCTTCCACATCGCCACCAACCCCGGCGACCTCATCCTCGACAGCTTCCTCGGCTCCGGCACCACCGCCGCCGTGGCCCACAAAATGGGCCGCCGCTGGATCGGCATCGAGATGGGCGAGCACGCAGCCACCCACTGCCTGCCACGCCTGCAAAAGGTCATCGACGGTGAACAGGGTGGCATCAGCAAGGCCGTGAGCTGGACGGGCGGCGGTGGTTTCCGCTTCATGCGTCTGGGCGAAGCGGTGTTTGACAACACAGGCCGCATCCACTCCGCCATGCGCTTTGCCACCCTGGCGGCGTTTGTCTGGCAGCAGGAAACCGGCACCGCCTTTGACCTCACGGCTGGGAAACCGGGCACGCCCTATCTGGGCACTCACTCCATTTTTGATGGCTGCTTGCGCATAGAAGACGAGGGCTCAGGGCCAATTTCGCCTATGAGAGTGCCGCAGTTCGCCTGCTACCTTCTGTTCAACGGCATCCTGGGCGACAAGCGCCCGGCCAGCGGCAATGTGCTGACGCAAGCGGTGCTGGACGCGCTGCTGATCCTGCACGCCAGCACGCCCGCCCCAGCCGCCCTGCTGCTGGTGTACGGCGAAGCCTGCCGACTTGGCGCGGAGCGCTTGAAGCAGGCGAACGTGACGTTCAAGCACATTCCGTATGACGTGCGGGCGAGGTAAGCACCATGCAGAATTATTCAGAGCAACTGGACGAGTTCAGGCGCATGCCTGCTGAAACGGAATGGCTTGAGTTCAAGGAAGCCAAGAACAGCTTCGATACGGACGCGCTGGGTCGTTATGTCTCGGCCTTGTCCAACGAAGCGAACCTGCACGGTCGCGAAGCTGGCTGGTTGATTTTTGGCGTCAAAAACAAAATCGACCCCGTCACCGGTGCGCGGCCCGTGGTGGGCAGTCTCTACGCGACAACTGCAGCCGACCTCAATGACCTGAAGTTTCAGGTCTACAGCCATACGTCGCCCTCTGTCGGTTTGAACGACCCCGTTGAAGTCGATCACCCGGACTGCGCGCCTGGCTCACGGGTGCTGATGTGGCGCATTCCCGCCACCGCACGGGGTATGCCGGTGGCGTGGAAAGGACATTACTGGGGGCGTTCAGGCGAATCACTGGGGGCGCTGCCCCTGAATAAATTCGACGCGCTACGCGCCCAATCAAGCCTGCAGGATTGGTCAGCCGTGCTGGCAACCGATGACTGGGGCTTGCTTGACCCGCTGGCGATTGAACACAGCCAAGCGCTTTACAAACGCCGCCACGCGACACACGCGCAAGTGCTCTCAACCCTGCAGCACCAGTCCGTCTCCGACTGGATGCATGGTTTGCGGTTGGCAAAAGAGGGCAAGTTAACCCGCGCAGCCTTGGTGCTCATGGGCAAGCCAACTGCAGCGACCGCTTTGGGCGGCCCCACACCGCGACTGACCTGGGTTTTGACTGACCACACCGGCACGATTCAAACCCACCAACACTTCGACTTGCCACTCGTGATGGCCATTGACCAGTTGGTTGCCAAGCTGCGCATCATTGAGGTGAGCTTGCTCCCGCCCCGGCAAACTGCGCCACTGAATCTGCCCAACTACGACGACTGGGTGATTCGCGAGGCCTTGCACAACTGCATCGCCCACCAGGACTACGCACAAGGTGGACGGGTGCGGGTAACCGAGTCACCAGATTCGCTGACATTTTTCAATTTAGGCTCTTTCTTGCCGGGCACCATAGCGCGCGTGCTGGGTAGCAGACAACCCGAGCAGCGCTACCGCAATGCTTGCCTGGCAAACGCCATGGTGGAACTGGACTTGATGGAGACACTCAACAGCGGTGTGCCAAAAATGTTCCGCCTCCAGCGCGAACGGTTTTTCCCGATGCCAGATTTTGAGTTTGAGCAGGCCCCGGACTCGGTCAGCGTGCGCATCTACGGCAAAACACTGGATGAAAAGTATGTCCATGCATTGATGTCAACGACCGAACTGTCGCTGGAAGACGCTATTTTGTTGGACCGTGTACAGAAGAGTCAAACACTGATGCCTGAGCAGGTGAAGCGGTTGCGAGCCAAAAACCTCGTAGCGGGGCGGGGGACGAAAATTTTCATCTCTGCGCAAGTGGCAGATGCCACTAACACCCAGAACCAGTACGTGTTAAATAAGGCATTCGACGATGACTATTACAAACGCATGCTAATCAATCGTCTGCAACTTGGGCCCACGTCAGGCGTCGAGTTGAGGCAGCTCGTCATAGACAAGTTGCCCGCCGTGCTAAATCCTCAGGAAAAAGAGACAAAGGTGAAAAACTTGCGGACAGCGTTGCGCTTGCGCGGGCTGGACGGTGTATTCATTGAGGTGGTGCCGACTGGCCCCAGCCGAGGCCCAAGTGCGGTGTGGCGCATCAAGCGTTGAGAGTTGTTTAACTGACGCACCCAAACCAATCGTTAACCCATGTTTTAAACAACTTTGAAAAATAAATTCATTTAAATCAATGACTTACATTGTTTAATGTATTGGATCTTTCAAAACAATTTAAACAACTTCCACTCCCCATGACCACCCTCGCCCTCAAGTCCTACCAACAAGCTGCCCTTGACGCGCTACGGACCTTCGCCCGCGCTGCCCAGCTCAAGGGCCCGGCGCTGGCTTTTGGCGAGCAGGTGGGACGGTCTTACAACCCCGATCCGTTTGGCGAGGTGCCCTGCATCTGCCTGCGCATCCCCACGGGCGGCGGCAAGACGCTGATGGCGGCGCATGCCGTCAACGTGCTGGCCCAGGAGTGGCGTGCGACCGATGCGCCGGTGACGGTGTGGCTGGTACCCAGCGACACGATTCGCAGCCAGACCCTCAAGACGCTGCAAACGGCGGGTCACCCGTACCGCGAAGCGCTGGAAGCCAGTTATGGCGCGGGCGTGCGGGTTTGCGTGCTGGAAGACCTGGCGAATATTGCACCACCTGATTGGGGCCAGCGCGCCGTGATCGTGGTGGCAACCATTCAAAGTTTTCGGATTGACGACACCGATAAGCGCAATGTGTACAGCTTCTCGGAAAGCTTTGAGCGGCACTTTAAAGGCTGCGATGAGCAGCGCTTGCGGGTGTTGCGCGATTTGCCCGACGCCATGGTGACCGCCGAGGAGGCTGCGGCGGACAAAACCGGCGTAAAAAACAGTGTATTGAACGGCTTTGTCGGCCAGCCGCGCTGGAGCCTGGCGAACTGGCTGGCGCTGCACGAGCCGCTGCTGATCGTGGACGAAGCGCACAACACCAAAACCGACAAAAGCTTTACCGCGCTCAAACGCCTGAACCCCAGCGCCATTCTGGAGTTGACGGCAACGCCCATCCCGGCAAAATCCAACGTGCTGTACCACGTTAGCGCTCAGGAGTTGGCGGCGGAAAGCATGATCAAGCTGCCGATTGCGCTGGCCGAACATCCGCAGGGCTGGCAGCAGGCGGTGTTTGCAGCCGTGCAAAGCCAGCGCGCACTGGAAGGTGAAGCGCTGAAGGATGAAGCCACTGGCCACGGCTATGTACGGCCCATCGTGCTGTTTCAGGCGCAAAACGAGAACGACGAGGTGCCACCGGCCGCCCTGCGCAAATATCTGGAAGATGAGCTGCATATTCCCAAAGAGCAGATCAAGGTGGCCACTGGTGACACACGGGAACTGGAGGGGCTGGACCTGGCCTCCCGCGACTGTCCGGTGCGCTATGTCATCACGGTGCAGGCGCTGCGCGAGGGCTGGGACTGTCCGTTCGCCTATGTTTTGTGTTCGCTGCAAAAGCTGTCCAGTGCGACGGCGGTGGAGCAATTGCTGGGCCGGGTGCTGCGCATGCCTTACGCCAGCCGACGCGGGCGCGAGGCGCTCAACCGGGCTTATGCGCATGTTTGCGAGGCCAAGTTTTCTACCGCAGCGCATGAGCTGGCTGACCGCTTGATCAACCACATGGGGTTCGAGGCTTTGGATGTGGCGTCCATGCTGGTGCAGCAGTCTATATTGCCACTTTTTGAGGAAAATCAGCCTCTAGCCACCGTACCACCTGCGCCAGTAGCTACTAATTTTATAGCGGCTTCAGCCTCGCCCGAGTTGCAGGCAGCGCCAGGCGTTGAGATGGTGCAGATCGCGGGCGAACAGGCCGCGGTGGTTACCGGACACATTGGCGCGGAGGTCGAAGCGCTGTTAGTGGCCCAGGTGCGTGGCCCGAAGAAGCAGGAGCTGGTGCGCGACAAGGTGGCGCAGCACAACGCACTGGTGGCAGCGCAAACTGCCCCCGCTTCACGCGGTGAGCGTTTTGCACCGATTCCTACGCTGGGCTACCGAAGCACACCACAAGGCCAGCTCTGGCCGCTGGAGCGTGAGGCGGTGCTGGAGGCCGTGGAGCTGGATTTGCTGACACCTGACGCGGTGCAACTGCCCGGTTTTCAGGTTGTTGAGCAGTCCAACACCTTTGAGATTTATCTGAAAGACTCGCACGTCAAGCTGCGGGCCGCAGACGCCAGCCAGATTGCTTTTGACTATGGCTCCAGCACCATCACGGCGGATGACCTGGTGCGCTGGCTGGACCAATCTTTGTTTCAGAAGCTGCCTGAGTTCACGCTGGGACAACGGACGGTTTATTTCGCGGCGGTGGTCAGCCATTTGATCCACGAACGGGGCATACCGCTTGTGACCTTGGCCAAGGCGCGCTTCAAGCTGGCGCAGGATATCGAGGCGCGGGTTGGCGACTTGAAAGACAAGGCGGCCAAGACCCAGTTTCGGCAATTGGTGCTGGAGGAGGCTTGGGACATTGAGCCCGACTGGAGCCGGCCACTGCTGTTTGAAGCCAATCGCTATCCGGTCCCCGCTGGGTCGCGCTACAGTGGGCGTTACCAGTTCAACAAGCACTTTTACCCGGTGCAGGCAGACTTGAAAGACGGCGGCGAAGAGTTCTTGTGCGCCCAGTTGCTGGACAACCATGCAAAGGTCAAACACTGGGTTCGCAACCTCACCACCGCACCCTGCGGCTTTTCGCTGGCGACCTCCAGAGGTCGATTTTTCCCGGACTTTGTGGCCGAGCTGGTCGATGGGCGCGTAGCCGTGGTCGAATACAAGGGGGCACATCTGCTGAATGACCCCTATGAGATTGAAAAGCGGCAAATCGGCGAATTGTGGGCGCGCAAAAGCCAGGGGCGTTGCCTCTTCGGACAGATTGCCAAAGAGCGTGACGGTGTGGGAATGTCTGGACAACTGGACGCATTGCTTCAATGAGCATCGAAGTCCACAACTTAGGCCCGGTGGACTACCTGCCCACCTATGCGGCGATGCAGGACTTCACCGCCGCGCGCACCGCCGACACGCCGGATGCGCTGTGGATTTGTGAACACTCTCCGGTCTATACACAAGGGCTGGCGGGCAAACCGGAGCACATCTTCAACCCGGAAAGCATTCCCGTGGTGCACACCAACCGCGGCGGCCAGGTGACTTTTCATGGACCCGGCCAAGTGGTGGCTTATCCGCTGATCGACCTCCAGCGCGCGGGTTACTACGTCAAGGAATATGTCTACCGGATCGAGGAGTCTGTGATCCGGACGCTGGTGCACTTTGGCGTGACGGGGCACCGCGTGGCGGGCGCGCCGGGCATCTATGTGCGGCTGGACGACCCGTTTTCGCATGCGGCACTGACCGGCCCCCTGAGGCCGACCGACCGTTTCCTCGGCCTGGGCAAAATCGCCGCTTTAGGCATCAAGGTCAGCCGCCACTGCACCTACCATGGGGTGGCGCTGAATGTGGCGATGGACCTGGAACCCTACTCGCGCATCAACCCCTGCGGCTATGCCGGGCTGCAAACCACGGACCTTTCTACAATCGGGGTTTCGGCAAGCTGGCAGGAGGCGGCAGACGTGCTGGGCCAAAAGCTCGTCATGCATCTGGCACCATAAGCTGGCCCCACCATCTGGCAGAAACACGAAACGCACCATGAGTACTCCTGAAGCCTTCCACCCCGCCAACCCCACTGTGCGCGAAGCGCAAAGCACCGAGACCTACAACCCGCTGGCCAAGCAGAAGGCGGCGGCCAAGCTGTCGCGCATTCCGGTCAAGGTGGTGCCAGGCGAGGTGCTGAGAAAACCGGACTGGATCCGCGTCAAGGCTGGCAGCCCGACCACGCGCTTCTATGAGATCAAGGACGTGCTGCGCCAGAACAAGCTGGTCACGGTGTGCGAGGAAGCCAGTTGCCCGAACATTGGCGAGTGCTTTGGCAAAGGCACTGCCACCTTCATGATCATGGGCGACAAGTGCACGCGGCGCTGCCCGTTTTGCGATGTCGGCCATGGCCGCCCGGACCCGCTGGATGCGAACGAGCCCGAGAACCTGGCCAAAACCATCGCGGCGCTCAAGCTGAAATATGTGGTGATCACCAGCGTGGACCGCGACGATCTGCGCGACGGTGGGGCCCAGCATTTCGCCGATTGCATCACGCGCATCCGTGAGCTGTCGCCCGCCACGCAAATCGAGGTGTTGGTGCCCGACTTCCGGGGCCGCGATGACCGCGCCCTGAACATCCTGAACTCCGCGCCGCCCGATGTGATGAACCACAACCTGGAAACCGCGCCCCGCCTGTACAAAGAAGCGCGCCCCGGCTCTGATTACCAGTTTAGCCTGAACCTGCTGAAAAAATTCAAGGCGCTGCATCCCGATGTACCGACCAAGAGCGGCATCATGGTGGGCCTGGGTGAAACCGACGAAGAAATCCTGCAGGTGATGCGCGACATGCGCGCGCACGGCATCAGCATGCTGACCATCGGCCAGTACCTGGCACCGTCAAGCAGTCACCTGCCGGTGCGCCGCTATGTCCACCCCGACACCTTCAAGATGTTTGAGGAAGAAGCCTACAAAATGGGCTTTTCCCACGCAGCGGTGGGCGCCATGGTGCGCTCCAGCTACCACGCCGACCAGCAGGCCGGACATGTGCTGGCCTCTTTGTTAACAACTGAAAGTTAATGCGACAATTCCACTAGTACGGTAGCTGCCAGCGACTGAGGGGCTCTAGCGCACTCATCCATGATCGAGTTCTTGTTCTAGCCGCTTGGCCAGTCGCCGCGCGCCGCCAGTCATGCGCGAAACGCATGTACCGATTGCAGGAATAAGAGTCGCCATCCGGGAGTCACCAACCTCTCAACACATTTACCGACACTTTGTGACAGGCATCAGGCCGCTAACCGGGTCATATAACCAGCGCTGCGTTGCGGCCAGGGGACTCAGCGACGTGAGTGGCAGAGATGAAACTGTTGAACCGGCGGGGTTGTCATGGCCTTTGCGTTACGCGCTGACAGGCTTTGTAGGGGCTGGCCTACTTATCGCTAAGCAGGCCGGTTGTATCGTGAGTGCTGGTCAGTGCCTAACGACGAAACGCTGACCCGCGACAGCTTCAACGCAACATGTCGCGCCAGGCCTGGCCTGGATTTTTCCAGTCGAATTCACCAGGAGTTGAAAGATGAACAAGGATCAAGTCAAAGGCGCCACCAAACAGGCCGCTGGTAAAGTGCAGGAAACTGCGGGGAAAATGATTGGCAGCAAAGAACAGCAGGTCAAGGGCCTTGACAAGCAAATTTCGGGCGGTGCCCAGAAGGCTTATGGCGACGTCAAGGCAGTCGTGAAAGACGCGAACAAGTAACCCTTCCGCCACCCAAGCCACCGCACAGTGGTGGCTTGGGTGGCGGTTCAAATTTTTAAAGTGAACCTGGCCATTAGCCCACATGCAATGGGGCATACGGCTATTAAAGCAGTAGTTCATTTCAGGCTTGGCGGGGTGGCCCCGGCAACAGCATAAACGCCAGCGCCCCTGCCGCCAGCAGCACGGCGATGCTGGCCAGCACGGCGGTGAACGGTTCGGTGCCATGGGCAATGGCCACTGAGGCCACGATGCCGGTCAACCATTGCATGGCGGCGACGCCCAGGAACATGGCCATGGTAAACACGGCCATGGCACGGCCCGTGATGGCGGCGGGGTAGGCCGCGCGCACGTCGGCGTACTGCAGCACCATGAAACCCGACAGCAGGCCGATCACGATGGGGCCCAGCACGTCAATAATGGTGCTGTGCGTCAGGGCAAATGCCGCAAACAGGCCAGAGAACAGCAGCGTGAAGCCAGTGATCCAGCGGCGGCGATGAAGCGGGCCCGGGTCCAGCCGACCGAATAGCGGCGGCCCGATCAGCGACGTCAGCGACATCGCCAACGCCACATTGCCGCTTTGCACCAGCGAGAAACCGTGGCGCTGCATCAGCATGGGCCCCAGCCACAGGCCGCGCAGCGAAATGAAGGACGCATAGCCCACGGACGCCAACAGCAAAATGCCCAGCGTATGCGGCAGCATGAACAGTGCGCCAAATTTGCCAATGGCCTCGCCCAGGGTTTCCTTTTTGTGCGCCTGTCTTGCCTTGGTGACGGCCGCTGGCGGTGCGGGCTCGTGCACCAGCGCATAAATCAGCAGCCAGGCCAGCGCAGCCAAACCGCCCAACACCCAAAACCCCATGCGCCAGGAGGTCGCCTCGATCAGCCAGGCCAGCGGCGTGCCGGTGAGCAGCATGCCGATGCCGCCCAAGCCCAGCGTCAGCCCGGAAATCGCGGCAAAGCGGTTGCTGGGCAGGTGCCGCGCGATGAACACGGTACACACCAGAAACGCCGGCGCGCAGCCAATGCCGATCAGCACCTGCCCGGTCACCAGCACGCCGTAACTGCTGGCCAGCGCCGACAGGGCGGAGCCGGCAATTGCAACGGGAAACGCCGCCAGTACCGTGCGCCGCACACCATGCAGGTCAATGCCAATGCCCATAAACAATTGCATGGCACCAAACGCGAAGTGAAAGGCGCCCGCGAACAGGCCCAGCGCCTGCGCGCTCAGATGAAAGTCGGCCTGCAGCGGCGCGGCCATGATGGTGGCGACCGTGCGATAGGCCTGGCTGAGCGCAAACGCCGTGGTCAGCGCAAACAGCATGATCCAGATGGATGGCACCGCCGGGTCAGCAACGCCTGCCGGCTCGGCGTGCCGTTGATTCATCGGCGCCGGGCAACCAGACCGATCAGCGCCGAGCGGCCCCGATGATGGTCGCCTTCGGTTAATTCGGCTTCGTATTCGCGCAGCTCAATCACCTCAAGATCGGCGAACGCCTGGCGCAGCAGCGCCTCGGTGTAGAGGTGCGTCACCTGCGGCGGTCCACCGGTCTTGTAGTCAAGCTGTTTGGGCGTATACCCCTGCAGCACCAGCGTGCCGCCGGGTTTGAGGCAGCGCAAAATGTTGGCAAACAGGCGCTCGCGCATCGCCGGATCGGCAAACTGCACGAAGATCGCGGCCACGCCGTCGTAGCTGTCTTGCGGCCACGGGTAGGCGTCGCAGTCGCTGACAGAAAAGTTGACCGACACGCCTTTTTCCCCAGCCAACTTGCGCGCCTTGGCCACACCAAGGCTGGCCACATCAAACGCATCCACCACCAGGCCCTGGCCCGCCAGCCAGACGCTGTTGCGGCCTTCGCCGTCGGCCCCACGCACAGCACGCGCTGGCCGGGCTGCCACACGCCGGCGTGCTCGCGCAGCCAGGCATTGGGCTCGGTGCCAAAGTGATAGGCATCACCTTCGAAGCGGCGGTTCCAGGTGTCTGCCGCGTCGGCAAAGGCGGGGGGAGTTACAGAATTCATGGGTGTATGAAAGTGAGGGCTACATCTTTGGCACGGCGCCACAGTTTGCCATGTCATCTTAGCGCCCTTCGGTTATCGTCTGTGCCATACCCTTTTCATCGTGGAGTTACCCGTGTCCGATGCCATTCACTTTTACGAACCCAAGGACGGCCACCGGCTACCGCATGACCCCTTTAATGCCATCGTGGGGCCGCGCCCGATTGGCTGGATTTCGTCGCGCAATGCGGCAGGCGCGCTGAATCTGGCGCCCTACAGCTTTTTTAATGCTTTCAACTACACGCCCCCCATCATCGGCTTTGCCAGTATTGGCCGCAAAGACACGCTGCGCAACATCGAGCAGACCGGTGAATTTGCCTGGAACCTGGCCACCCGGGAACTGGCCGAAGCCATGAACCAGACTTGCGCCGCAGTGCCGCCTGAGGTCAGCGAGTTTGCGCTGGCGGGGCTGACGCCAGTAGCGTCGCGCCTGATTGCGGTGCCGCGCGTGCTGGAGAGCCCGGTGTCGTTTGAGTGCCGCCGCACGCAGATCTTGCAGCTTGAAGGGGCCAACGGCGACAAGGTGCCCACCTGGCTGGTGCTGGGCGAGGTGGTGGCGGTGCATATTGACAGGCGTCTGCTGAAAAATGGGGCGTACGATACCGCAACAGCCGGGCACATTCTGCGCGGTGGTGGCGCGGCGGACTACTTCACCATTGGGCCGGAGCAGTTGTTTCGCATGCATCGCCCGGCCTGAAGCCACTGCCCCCGACTCCCGGAACACGGCTGTCAAAATTCCATGTCCGGGTGAACCGCAAAGGTGCAGAATGGATAGACTCGGTTGCAGTGGCGTGGCACACTCACAAGCCCGATCATCTGCATTTCTGAACCTTTATCCTGCGAGGAGGCAGCCCATGAAATTCATCACCAACATCCTGAAGTCAAAAGCCGATCATGGCGTTTACTCCGTCGCGCCGAGCGCATCGGTGTTTGATGCGCTCAAACTGATGGCGGACAAAAACATCGGTTCGCTGCTGGTGATGGAGGGCTCGGCCATCGTCGGCATCATCACCGAGCGCGATTACGCCAGAAAGATTGCGCTCATGGGGCGCGCCTCCCCACAAACGCCGGTGCGCGAGATCATGAGCCAGGCAGTCATGTTTGTGGGGCCTGACCACACCACCGAACAATGCATGGCGCTGATGACCCAAAACCGGCTGCGCCACCTGCCGGTCATGGATGACGGCAAGTTGCTCGGCCTCATCTCGATTGGCGATCTGGTGAAAGACATCATCTCGGAACAGCAATTCATCATTGAGCAGCTCGAACGCTACATCACCGGAGCGCGGGTTTGAACGGCGGAAAGCGCTGCCAGAGTTTGCCGAGTTGGCGTACTTCGCGTTCGCTGCGGACTGACAGATAACTCTGCACAAAGCGGGTGCTGGGCGCCAGTTCAGGGTGTGTTTGAGCAAGCTGCCGCAGCAACCGGTCGGCCACGCTGGCGTCGTTGAGTCGGCCCAGCGCGGCTTGCAGGCCGGTCAGGGCCGCAACATAAGGCTGCAGCCGTTTGGCCCGGCAAAGCGACTGAAAAAACCCGGCGGCATAGCGCAGGTTCTTGGCGACGATGCGCACCCGGTGGCGCGCCTGCGGTGTCCCGTCCGGCAACAGTCTGGCGCGTTTTTTCAGCCTGCGGTGGCGGCGCGCAAGGGCTTGCGTGGCGAACGGGGTGAGCGGCGCGGCCAGTGGCTCCTGCTCAGGCGGTGCCAATGCTTCACGCCAGCGCGCGCCCTGCAGCCAGCCGCCCAGGGAAAGCAGCAACCGGGTGTAGCGCACCGATGCCACGGCGGCCGCTGCCTCTTGCCGGTTTTTCCGGGCAACATCGAGGGCTGCCTGCTGCAAAGACGCCCATTGCACCTGATCTGGACAGGCAGCGGCCACCTCGCCCAGGGTGTCGCCAGCAAACACCTCCCAGTCGCGCGCTACACCCAGCTCGCCTGCGAGCCAGACAAGTTCTTGCTGCAATACCGCCGGGCAAGGCGCAACCTTGCCGAACAGCCCGAGCGCCGAGCGCAAGCGGCGCAGCCCGACCCGCATCTGGTGCACGCTTTCCGGGTTACTGCCTTGCGCCACGCCTGCCTCGTTGCCCTGGATTTGAGCCAGGCAGTTGCCAATGATGGCCTGAAAGCCTTGCTCCACCGTTAGCCCCGGGGTCAAGTCAAGCGGCACCGCCTCAACTGCGGCGGGCCGCTGCGGCGCATGCAGCGCATGCAGCGCAAAGCCTCGCTCGGCCTTGCTGATGTTGCCAACCCGCAGCGGCACGGTCTGCAGCAGCGCCAGAGTAAAGTCAAAAAGCTGGGCCGCAGCGCCTGACTTGAGTTCAAGCTCGATCTCGCTGATGGGCAGCTGTACCGCACCGTGCTGCACTTCGCCCTGATCCAGCGCCAGTTCGACCTCGTCGCCCTGCGGCAGACGCAGCAGCCAAGTCGTGCGCCGGACCCGGGTGGTGAAAATTGGCAGCAACTGTTCCGTCATCGCCCTGTTTGACAGCAGTTCGGCCCAGCTTGAGCCGGGACCGACCAGGGCGATCAGCGCAGCCAGCTCGGGCCGCGGGCCCTCCACGCGCGATTCCCACTCCTCGCGCTGGTGCAGTCCCACCACCACCTGGCCACCCGCTTTGAACGTCTGGACCCAATGGTGTAGATGGCCCCTACGCCCGCTCACTGCGCGCACGCGTAACGCGGCATCATGCCGCCTGAAGTTCAGGTCTGGCGTGTCGAAATAGATGCTGGTGAGCTGCTGCTGGCGCGGCTTGGCAACAGCGTGCTGCTTCAACAGAGGGTGGCGGCGAAAGGCTGCAACGTCCGCCGGATCCAGCAACAGCTTCAATTCAATTTCCATAAGCCACCACGTCGTCAAGCATCAACAGAAAATAGCTTTTCGCCGCAGCGCCTGGTCTGCGGCGAACCAGGCGTCAGACCGCCTTCAGGCCCTCAAAGCAGGTGGTGATGACCAGTTCAACAATCTCTTCATCACTGTACTGGCCGCTGGCCCGCATGAACTCCAGCACCGGATCGCAGGCGCGTGCATACAGGGTGTAGAGCACCAGCACGGGCGGCAAGGCCAGACTCAGGCTGCCATCCTGCCGGGCCTGCTCGATCCACGCGCCGATCCGGTCGCTGACCTCCATCAGTGCGTCAAGATAGGCCTTGTTGCGCATCAGCGCGGCGCGCAGAATGGAGTTCTGGCTCGGCAGCGAGGGCATGTCCCCGGCCAGCCGGGTCTGCATCATCCAGCGCACGACCGCCTTGAGCTGGTCAAGCGGCCCGACTGCGGCTGGCAGGCTGTCCAAAAATGCGCGGGCACGGCCCAGCACCCGCACCATCGCTGCCGCCGCCAGGTCTTCCTTGCTCGGAAAGTGCTTGTACAGGCTGGCCTTGGCAATGCCTACATCGGCCGCAACCTGATCCACCGTCATCAGGTCAAACCCTTTTTCAGCCAGCAGGCGGTTGGCGGCCTGAATAATGGCTTCTTCGCGGGCCTTGAGCATCTGCGTCTTGAAAGACACCCTGACTGGCCCGGCCTTGAGGCCGCTGGTTTTCGCAGGGGTGGGCGCAGACTTGCTCACGACAGCGATGGGATGGGAAGACATGCCCGCATTTTAGAGACAAACCACTTCGCCACGTTCAAACCATGGGCAAGCCATTTCTATTTCAACTCTTTTGCCCAGACCACTACCCAGCAGTAATAACCCTCTGTGCGTGGAGTCACTGCACGCGCCACTGAAATCATTAAAGCATCGCCGTGCCCAGCGTGAAGTAAAACGTGGCCCCATGCCCCGGCGTGGACTCGCCCCAGATCTTGCCACCATGGCGCTCAATAATGCGCCGAACTGTGGCCAGACCGATGCCGGTTCCGGCAAATTCACCTTGTGTATGCAGACGCTGGAAAGTGCCGAACAGCTTGTCGGCATAGGCCATGTCAAAGCCGGCACCATTGTCGCGCACAAAATAGATCGTTTCACCAGTACTGCCGGTTTCATGGCCCACGGCAATCTCGGTGCGGACCTGACCAGCGCTGAATTTCCAGGCATTTCCCAGCAAGTTGTCGAGCACCTGCTTGAGCAGCCGCGAGTCCCCTTGCGCGAGCAGCCCGGCCTCGACCTGCAGCAGTGCCGCGCGGGCGGGTTCGCGTTCGTGATAGCGGCCAAGCAGTGAATTGGCCAGGGCGCTGAGATCCACCGGCTCCCAAAGCAGGCTGGCACGGGAAGCCAGCGACAGCGAGAGCATGCCCTCGATCAGTTCACCCATTTGCGAAACCCCCGCGCGGATGCGGGCCAGGTAATGCGCGCTGCGCTCGGTCAGTGGCCCACTTTCCATCATGAGCACCGTCTTCTGGAGCAGACTGCTGAATCCGTCAATCGCGTTCAGCGGACTGCGCAAGTCGTGAGAAACCGAATAGGAAAAAGACTCCATCTGCTTGTTGGCAAACTCCAGTTGCTCGGTGCGTTGCTGCACCCGCTCTTCCAGGCTGGCATTGAGGCGGAAAATTTCTTCCTGGGCCTTCTTGCGCTCGGTGATGTCGCGGCCGATGGCCTGCACTTCGATGCGGCCGCCGCTGAGCTCGCTGGAGAATCCTGTGAACTCGACGTCGCGGAATCCACCCGCGACCGTCCGCATGCGCAGCTCGAAGGTCGGCACGCCCCCCCCCCCAGCACCAATTGGAATAGCTCGCCGGCGCGGGTCTGGTCATCCGGATGGATGAGATCTTGAAACGGCCGCCCGAGCCACTGGGCCGACGGCCAGCCGGTGATCGTTTCGAACGCGTGGTTGAGCGACGCGATGGCGCCCATCGGCGCGAGCGAAAAAATGACGTCGGGTGCGCGCTCGAAAAGCAGGCGGTAACGCTCCTCGCTCGCGCGCAGCGCCTCGGTTTGCGCCAGGAGTTCCGTGTTCTTCTCCTTCAGCTTGGACACCAGCCGCTCGTTGTATTCCTTGAGCACCTCGACTTCCCGCAGCGCATCGGGGCGCGGCGCGGCGTGGGGCTGGGCGCCGACCTCGTGCAGCGCGGCGACGAGGGTTTCGACGGAGACGGGCTTGGTCAGGTATTTGTCCGCGCCCATGTCGAGGGCCAGCTTCTGATCGCCCGGCGAGGTGTAGGTGGACGTGTAGATGATGATGGGCAGGTCATGCAGGCGCGCGTGCTTGCGGATTTCGTGGCAGAGACTGTAGCCGTCCATCCGCGGCATGAGGATGTCGGAGATGACTGCGTCCACGCGCTGACGCTCCAGCAGAGCGAGCGCGTCCACGCCGTCATGGGCATCGAAGACCGCGTGGCCTTCGCCTTCGAGCTGCGCGCGGAGCAGCTTCAGGTTGGTCGGGTCGTCGTCAACGATGAGGATGTTCATGGGGTTCTTTTTTTCTCCGGCGGCCCGCTCTGGTGCGCTGCGGTGTTTCATGACTTGGGCATTGAGCTTGCGCGTGTCCACGGGCTTGACGATGTAGGCGTCGCAGCCGGCGGCGAGCGCGGCCGACTTGCCGAATGTTTCGGACACGGACGTGATTGCGACGATGGGGATATGCTTCGTGGCTGGGTCCTGTTTCAGCCGTCGCGCCAGTGCGAGGCCATCCATGCCGGGCAATTTCAAGTCCAGCAGAATCACCTCGGGCTTGCGGGCCTTGATTTCGTCCGCCGCTTGTTCGGCGGAGGCTTTTTCCAGGACGCGATGACCGCTGTAGTTCAGCACCGCGCTCAACAGTTTCATGTCGATCGGATCATCTTCGACAATCAGGATGTTCATGGGACAGGTTCCTTTGGTTTTTGCGTGATGGTGCGTTGGAGAATTTCAGCGACCTGGTCGGGCAGCTTGCGCGTGTCAATGGGCTTGGTGATGTAGCCGTCGCAACCGGCGTCGAACGCCTTCTGGTCGTCGCCTTTCATGGCGAAGGCCGTGAGCGCGACGATGCGGATGCCGCGCGTGCGCTGCTCGGCCTTGAGTTTGCGCGTGAGCGTGAGTCCGTCCATGCCGGGCAGGGCGATGTCCATGAGGATGAGGTCGGGCAGGGTCGCGGCGACGACGACCTGCGCCTCCTCGGCATCCACCGCCTTGAGGATGTCGTAGCCCTCGAATTCGAGCACGTCGGAGACGAGCTTGAGATTGATGGCGTTGTCGTCCACGACGAGGATTTTTGCGCTCATGCCGTCTGCCCTTCTCCGGTCATCACCGGCAGGACGACGGTGAACACACTGCCCTTGCCGGGTTCGCTCTGCACGTCGATGCGGCCGCCCTGGAACTCGACGATCTTCTTGGTCAGCGCCAAGCCGAGGCCGGTGCCCTCGAAGCGACGCGCGGTGCCGGAGTCCAGTTGCTCGAACTCGGTGAAGAGCCGGTGGATGTCCTCCGCCTTGATACCCATGCCAGTGTCGCGGACCTGCACTTCGAGCTGGTGCGAGTCCAGGCGGCGCGCGTGGATGTCCACCTGGCCGCCTTCGTCCGTGAACTTCACCGCGTTGGACAGCAGGTTGTAGAGCACCTGCTTGAACTTGTGCTGGTCGAGCGTGACGGCGTCGAGTCCCTCGCCGACCTCGATGCCCAGCGCGATACGCCTCTTTTGGGCGACGCCCTTGATGACGGCGGCGACTTCCTCAACGGCCTTGTGCACGGGGAAGGTCTCAGGGTGCAACTCCATCTTGCCGGCTTCGACCTTGGCCAGGTCGAGCACGTCGTTGATAAGCTGGAGCAGGTGGCGCGCGCTGGTGAGCACGTCGCTCAGATACTCCTTCTGCTTGGGGCGGAGCGGGCCGGGCTTCTCGTCAATCAGGAACTCGGTGAAGCCGATGATGCCGTTGAGCGGCGTGCGCAGCTCGTGCGACATGTTGGCGAGGAATTCGCTCTTCATGCGGTTGGCATACTCCAGCTCTATTGCCTGCTTGCGCGCGGTATTGTCGGTGCCGATCAGCAGG
>DHWX01000093.1 GCA_002413395.1 Polaromonas sp. UBA5171
GCGGGGGTGGGTCAACAGTATCTCAATAATTTCCGGCCTCGCCTTGACGGATTCCGGCCGGCCCAGGCAAACTTTGCGGCAGACCGCTACGATGGCTGCTTCAGAGTTACGGCTCACGCTATTTTTTAACACCATGTCTGACTTTTTGACTGCGGCCCTTTACCAATTTGTCGAGCTACCGGATTTTGCCGCGCTGCAAGCGCCGCTGCTGGCGCGCTGCNNGCGAAGCCTATGGCGTCAAAGGCACACTGTTGCTGGCCTCTGAAGGCATCAACGGCACGATTGCAGGACCCGCCGAGGGGGTCCGTGCGGTGCTGGTTTTTTTGCGCCAGGACCCGCGCCTGGCCGCCTTGGAACACAAGGAAGCCTGGGCAGCACACATGCCGTTTCACCGAATGAAAGTGCGGCTCAAACGCGAAATCGTGACCCTGGGCGTGCCCGATATTCACGCGGCGCTGATGGCGGGCCAGTATGTCAAACCGGCCGACTGGAACCAGTTGCTGGACGACCCTGACGTGGTGCTGGTGGATACGCGCAATGATTATGAAGTGGCCATCGGCACCTTCAAAGGCGCAATCAATCCAGCCACCCGAAGCTTTTCGGAGCTGCCGGGCTGGGTTGAGCGGGAAATGCTTGAGGGCGGCAAGCTGGCCACCACACCCGGCAAAGACGGCAAAAAACCGAAAGTCGCCATGTTCTGCACCGGCGGCATTCGCTGCGAAAAATCCACTGCTTTTTTGCGTGCCCAGGGCTTTGACGAGGTCTACCACCTTGAGGGCGGTATCCTCAAGTACCTGGAAACCGTGCCTCAAGCGCAAAGCCGCTGGCAGGGGGAATGCTTTGTGTTTGACGAGCGCGTGTCGGTCGGCCATGGTCTGGCCGCGGGCCACTTAACGCTGTGCCGCTCATGCCGCGAGCCGCTCAGTGATGACAACCGCGCCTCGCCGCTGTTTGAACTTGGTGTGAGCTGTGCGCACTGCCACGGCCGCACCACTGAAACGCAAAAGCAGGGCTACCGCGAGCGCCAGCGCCAGGTCGAACTGGCGGGAAAACGCCAGCAGAAGCACATCGGCGTGCGCCAACCAGGGGCCTGCTGAGCGGCGTCGGGCTGGCACGCTCAAGCTTTTTTTGGTGCGCCGTCTGGAACGATCGCCTCGGCATAGTCATACAGCGCGCCCAATATTGCTTCGCCGCGCTCGTCGGTGGTTTCCGACAGGGTATCAATCTCGGCAAACAGCGCATCTACATTGCGCGCACCACCCTCACCTTCCAGCAGGCGTGCGGCGCGATGCGCTTCCCAACGTTCGGCATCTTCCGGCGTGAGGGTTGCAGCAAAGTTACGGGCTCGGTAGCGATACAGCAGCTCCACCAACCGGTCATCGTCAAAGCCCGTCCGGCTGTGTGCCAGCTCGGCGGGTGACAGTGCCCGCAACTGGTTGAGTCGCCTGCGGTCTGCATTGTTGATGAAGCCGCCGTACAGGTCTTCGTCCACATCGGGGGTGGCTTCCCTGGGGCGCTGAAAGACCTCAGGCCAGATCGCGCTCATGTCGGGCAAGGCGGCAGCCTTCTCGGCGTTGCGCAGAGCCGCTTCCATGTCGATCCCCCAGCGCTCAGCCATTTTCGGCGTCAGGGTTTCCAGCTTGCGCACCACCATCGGCGACTTGTTGAGGTGAACCGACTTCAGCGGCAGACGCAGCACGCCTTCGGGTAGATCGGCCGACCTGATAAACAAGCGCTGGCGCAGCGTGGCCACATCCAGCAGCGGCAGCTCGCTCGGGTCATGCGCCAAGTCCCAGGCCAGCAGTTCATTTTTGTTGGTGGGATGAGTCGCCAGCGGCCACATCACGGCCAGACAGCCGCGCTCGGGCGGGAACATGCCTGACACGTGCAAAAACGGCCGGGCCGTCCGGGTAGTGGTCGGCAATCCCAGTTCGNNGCTCGGGGGGGAACATGCCTGACACGTGAAAAAGCGGCCGGGCCGTCCGGGTAGTGGTCGGCAACCCCAGTTCGCCAGCCACACGGTCTTTTTTATGCAGGCCGAGGCAGAAGTCAAAAAGCTTGGGCTGCGCCATGCGAATCAGGCGCGCCAGCGCAATGGTGGCGCGCACGTCCGACAAGGCATCGTGCGCCGCTTCGTGCAGCAGGCCATTGGCGCGCGCCAGGTCTTCCAGTTTGAAGCTGGGCCTGCCGTCTTCCTTGAGGGGCCAATGGATACCGTCAGGCCGCAGCGCGTAGGCCATGCGCACCACGTCAAGCAAATCCCAGCGGCCACAGTCGTTTTGCCACTCGCGTGCATACGGGTCAATCAGGTTGCGCCAAAACATGAAGCGCGTCACCTCGTCGTCAAAGCGGATGGTGTTGTAACCCACGCCAATGGTGCCGGGTTCGGCCAGCGCCTGCTCAATGCGCGCCGCAAATACATGTTCGGCCACACCGTTCTGCAGGCAATGCTGCGGCGTAATTCCGGTGATCAGACAAGACGCAGGGTCAGGCAAGTAATCATTGGCTGGCTGGCAGAACAGCATCAAGGGCTCACCCACTTCATTGAGCTCGGCATCGGTGCGAATTCCGGCAAACTGCGCCGGCCGGTCACGGTGCGGATTGAGACCGAAGGTCTCGTAGTCGTGCCAAAGAAAAGTGTGAAAGGATTGCGCAGCCATACGTTGTATTTTTTAAAACTCTTGATAAAAAAGAATAGCCAGCCGATACAAAATAGACCTCAATAGCTATTCTTTCGGTAGCACAATAAAAAAGGCCGATAGCGTGATGCTACCGGCCTTTTAGTTTGCCCCTGTCAGGGACCAATGGGCGTCAGTTGGTTTCTGCCGCCGCAGCCTCGGGTTTGGCCCGGCCTTCGCGCTTTGACAGCGGCTGAATGTCGAGCAGGACCTCGCCGTTCTCCACACCTTTTTCGTCCGTGGTTACCTTCATATCGACCGTCAGACGACCGCCTTCGGTCAGGCGTCCAAACAGCAACTCGTCAGCCAGCGCACGGCGGATCGTGTCCTGGATCAGGCGCTGCATCGGCCGCGCACCCATGAGCGGATCAAAACCCTTCTTGGCCAGGTACTTGCGCAGCGTGTCGGTGAAAGTGACTTCCACCTTCTTCTCGGCCAGTTGTGTCTCCAACTGCAGCAGGAATTTATCGACCACGCGTAGGATGACGGGCTCATTCAGCGCCTTGAAGCTCACGACTGCATCCAGGCGGTTGCGGAACTCGGGCGTGAACAGACGTTTGATGTCCGCCATCTCATCGCCCGCTTCGCGTGAGTTGGTAAAGCCAATGCTTGCCTTGTTCATGGTCTCGGCACCGGCGTTGGTGGTCATGACGATGATGACATTGCGGAAATCGGCCTTGCGGCCGTTATTGTCCGTCAGCGTGCCGTGATCCATGACCTGCAACAATACGTTGAAAATATCCGGGTGCGCCTTCTCGATTTCGTCAAGCAACAGCACCGCGTGCGGTTTCTTGGTAATCGCCTCGGTCAGCAAGCCACCCTGGTCAAAGCCCACATAACCCGGAGGCGCGCCAATCAGGCGGCTCACGGCGTGCCGTTCCATGTACTCCGACATGTCAAAACGAATTAGCTCAATACCCATGATGTAGGCAAGTTGCTTGGCCGCTTCGGTTTTGCCGACACCCGTGGGACCAGAGAACAGGAAGCTGCCAATCGGCTTGTCGTCCTTGCCCAGGCCCGAGCGCGCCATCTTGACCGCCGAGGCGAGCACATCGAGCGCTTTATCTTGTCCGAACACCACGCTTTTCAGGTCGCGCTCCAGTGTCTTGAGTTTGCCACGGTCGTCATTGGAGACGTTGGCGGGCGGGATACGGGCGATTTTCGCCACGATCTCTTCCACCTCGGTCTTGGTAATGGTTTTTTTGCGCTTGGAGGCCGGCAGAATGCGCTGGGCCGCGCCCGCCTCATCAATCACGTCAATCGCCTTGTCGGGCAGATGGCGATCATTGATGTACTTGGCGCTCAACTCGGCGGCCGCCTGCAACGCGGCCACAGCGTACTTGACGCTGTGGTGCTCTTCATAGCGCGACTTCAGGCCCTTGAGAATCTCGACGGTCTCCTGTACCGTGGGCTCCACCACATCGATCTTCTGGAAACGCCGTGACAGCGCAGCGTCTTTCTCGAAAATGCCGCGATATTCAGTGAAAGTAGTGGCGCCAATGCACTTCAGTTGACCCGAGCCGAGCGCGGGCTTGAGCAGGTTGGACGCGTCAAGCGTGCCGCCAGAAGCCGCGCCAGCCCCGATCAGGGTGTGGATTTCATCAATGAACAAAATGCCATTAGGCTTGTCCTTCATGGCCTTGAGCACTCCCTTGAGGCGCTGCTCAAAATCGCCGCGGTACTTGGTACCGGCCAGTAGCGCGCCCATATCGAGCGAATAGACTTGAGCCTCCGCCAAAATTTCGGGCACGTCCTTTTGCGTGATGCGCCAAGCCAGACCTTCTGCAATGGCCGTTTTGCCTACGCCCGCCTCACCCACCAGCAACGGGTTGTTTTTGCGGCGGCGGCATAGAATCTGGATCACGCGCTCCACCTCGTACTGGCGGCCGATCAGCGGGTCAATCTTGCCATCTTTGGCAAGCTGATTGAGATTGATCGTGTACTGCTCAAGCGGTGACGCTTTTTCGTTCTTTTCGCCGCCCTCTTCATTCTCGGCCGCACTCTCGCCAGTCTTTGCAGGCTCGGGCGGATCGCCTTTCTTGATGCCGTGCGCGATGAAATTCACCACATCCAGGCGGGTAACGCCCTGCTGGTGCAGATAGTAAACCGCATGCGAGTCCTTTTCGCCAAAAATGGCGACCAGCACATTGGCGCCGGTCACCTCTTTTTTGCCGTTTCCGGTGGACTGCACATGCATGATGGCGCGCTGAATCACCCGCTGAAACCCCAATGTGGGTTGTGTGTCCACATCATCGGTCCCGGCCACCTGAGGCGTGTTGTCCTTGATGAAATTGGCAAGCGACTTGCGCAAGTCATCAACATTGGCCGAGCAGGCACGCAGCACCTCGGCCGCGCTGGGATTGTCCAGTAGGGCCAGCAACAGGTGCTCAACCGTGATGAACTCATGGCGCTGCTGCCGCGCCTCGACAAAAGCCATATGCAAGCTGACTTCTAATTCCTGGGCAATCATTGATTTTCCTTTCGGCTTGCTTGGGTTAATTTTTACTGACAAATGAAGAGAATATTGGCGGAATTTTTCATAATTCAATGGGCTCGCTGACACATTGCAGCGGATGGCCATTCTTGCGCGCGGCTTCCGTGACCTGATCAACCTTGGTCGCCGCCACGTCCCTGGAGAACACACCGCAAATGCCTTTTCCGTCCAGGTGGATCTTTAGCATGATCTGCGTGGCCGTTTCACGGTCCTTGTTGAAAAACTCCTGAATCACCACCACAACGAATTCCATCGGCGTGTAGTCATCATTGAGCAAAACCACCTGGTACATCTGCGGCGGTTTGGTTTTCTGCGGGCGGCGTTCCAGCACGACGGCATCCCCGCCATTGCCATCATCGGGACGAACAGCAGGAACCTGGGGGCGAACTGGAGATGCCGGAGATTTGGGAGACTTGGTTGCCATGGAATTCATTCTAGCCACCGATATTGTTCAGTGCGCCTGTCAGGGAAATTGGTGGTGGGAATGCGACATTCAAGCGCCATTTTTATGGCGTCCATAAAAAAACCGCCACGGGACTGCTCCCGGGCGGCTGGCGGGTTATGCGCGCCTTGCTTTACATGTGGTCGATCATGACCTGGCCGAAGCCGGAACAACTGACTTGGGTCGCGCCCTCCATCAGACGGGCAAAGTCATAGGTGACTTTCTTGGACTCAATCGCTTTTTGCATCGAGCTGATGATCAGGTCAGCGGCTTCAAGCCAGCCCAGGTGGCGCAGCATCATTTCCGCGGAGAGGATCAGGGAACCCGGGTTCACATAATCCTTGCCTGCGTATTTCGGAGCCGTGCCGTGCGTCGCCTCGAAATTGGCGACGGTGTCGCTCAGGTTAGCGCCGGGAGCAATGCCGATGCCACCGACCTGAGCCGCCAGCGCGTCGGAAATGTAGTCGCCGTTGAGGTTGAGCGTGGCAATCACGCTGTACTCGGCCGGCCGCAGCAAAATTTGTTGCAGGAATGCGTCTGCAATGCAGTCCTTAACAACAATGTCCTTGCCCGTTTTGGGGTTCTTGAACTTGCACCATGGGCCACCGTCAATCAGCTCCGCGCCAAATTCCTTTTGCGCCAGCGCGTAAGCCCAATCGCGGAAAGCGCCTTCGGTGAACCTTCATGATGTTGCCCTTGTGAACGATGGTCACGCTGGGCTTGTCATTGTCAATGGCGTACTGTATTGCCTTGCGCATCAGGCGCTCGGTGCCCTCGCTGGACACGGGTTTGATGCCGATGCCGGAGGTATTGGGGAAGCGGATTTTCTTGACACCCAGCTCGTCCTGCAGAAACTTGATGAGTTTCTTGGCCTTGTCGCTGCCCGATTCGAATTCGATACCGGCGTAAATATCTTCCGAATTTTCGCGGAAAATCACCATGTTGGTCTTCTGGGGTTCTTTCACTGGCGAAGGAACACCGGTAAAGTACTGGATGGGCCGCAGACAGACGTACAGGTCAAGCTGCTGGCGCATCGCCACATTCAGACTGCGGATGCCACCACCCACGGGCGTTGTCAACGGACCCTTGATCGACACCACATAGTCACGCAAGGCGTCCAGGGTTTCTTCCGGCAACCAGACGTCCGGTCCATACACCTGAGTAGATTTTTCGCCTGCATAAACCTCCATCCAGTGGATTTTTTTCTTGCCACCATAGGCTTTGGCAACAGCGGCATCCACAACTTTGATCATGACCGGTGTGATATCCACGCCGGTGCCATCACCCTCCATGAACGGAATGATGGGCTCGTCAGGCACATTCAGTGAATTGTTAGCGTTAAAAGTGATCTTTTGGCCTTGAGCGGGCACTTTAATGTGCTGGTACATATAAAAGAAGTCTCCGGTTGGCGCTGGTAACGTCGATAAACACGTCAATTCAGCTGATTAGGTGAAAACCCCTAATTCTAGCTCGAATTTTTTTGCAAAAAACTGCAGATATCTGTCAACGCTTTGTGAACCGGCCTCGTTACGGTGGGGCTTCCGAAAATTTCGGGGTATTTTTTCCAATAACGTTATCAAGGAAATTTCAAATGAACAAGGTCCTCGCTGTTTTGATCGCTGGTTTCTTCGCTGCCGGAGCTTTCGCTGCTGACACTCCTGCTACTGCCGCGGCCAAAGCTGCTGCACCTGCGGCCGCTGCTGCTGCACCCGCCGCTGCTGAGGCTGCTGCACCCGCTGCCGCCGCCAAGGTAAATACCAAGGCCGCAAAAGCAGAAAAAGCCGCTGCCGCCAAGAAAGCAAAAGCAGAAAAAGTTGCTGCCGCCAAGGCCGCCAAAGCAGAAAAAGCCGCTGCTGCCAAAAAAGCAAAAGAAGAAAAAGCTGCCGCCGCCAAGGCCGCCAAAGAAGAAGCCGCTGCCGCCAAGAAGTAATTCCTGACGAACTGATCCAGAATGCCCGCTCAAGCGGGCATTCTTTTATTTCTGAATTCCTTTGATAGTTGCGTCAAAATCGAGCCATGAAGCATATTGCAATTGCACTCCTCGGGTTGGCAGCCACGCTGGGCAACTTAAGCCACGCACAAAACTCGCCGCAGATGGATCTGCCGCGTATCAAGCTCTCGGCGGGCATGTATCTGATCGACACGCAAGTCGCCGCATCGCCTGAGGAACGGTCGACCGGGTTGATGTTCCGTAAAAAAATGCCGATGTCCGAGGGCATGTTGTTTGTCTTTGAACAAGCAGCCGTGCAGTGCTTCTGGATGAAAAACACCCTTTTGTCTCTGACCGCCGCCTTTGTGGCAGACGATGGCACCATCGTCAATCTGGCCGACATGAAGCCGCAAACCACTGATTCGCACTGCTCGAAGCAGCCGGTTCGTTATGTGCTGGAAATGAACCAGGGATGGTTCGCCAAAAAAGCCATCAAGGACGGCTTCAAGCTCTCTGGAAAACCGTTCGAGTCGAAATAATAATTTAGCGCCATACGCCTCATCAGCAATGGCGGGAAGCAAAATAACAAAAAAGCCACCGCAACAGCAAGCCACTCTGAAATCTTGTTGATCTTTTGAGTGGTTTAAAGCCGAGGCAGGAAAAAATGAAAGACTCCAAGGGAAACTTTGGGGTCTTTTTTCATTAGTCTTACTGTGTCACAAACGTAGATTCAGATTTACGGAGTTGCAATGCGGGCAGTGTCCCAAGGCGATTGCGAGGGCGACGCCCAGTTAGAAGCGCAGCGTTGTGATCGAGTGTGCCACGTGACGCTGTTCCTTGAAGACCTACCCGATCTTAGCGCGAGAGATAGAGACGGGCTTTGTGCATCATTTTCAAGCGAAAAAACTTCAGCTTTGCATCAATCCGCAATTGAAAAAGGGCCCGAAGACAAGTCTTCGGGCCCTTTTTTGACAGATAAGTTGTTCAAAACTTTATTGTTCTGGCTACCCCGAAAAGTTCAAAACTTTATTGTTTTGTTCAAAACTTTATTGTCAAGGAACAACAACGCACCTCAGGCAAAGTTGGCTTCGGCAAAGCTCCAGTTCGCCAGCTTGTCTAGGAACGTTTCAACGTATTTCGGACGCAGGTTGCGGTAGTCAATGTAGTAGGCGTGTTCCCACACGTCCACCGTTAGCAGGGCCTTGTCGGCCGTCGTGAGCGGAGTGCCGGCGGCACCCGTGTTGACAATGTCTACTGAACCGTCAGCCTTCTTGACCAGCCAGGTCCAGCCTGAGCCGAAGTTACCAACAGCGGACTTGACAAACGCTTCCCTGAACGCCGCGTAAGACCCGAATTTGGCGTTGATTGCCGCTGCCAGCGCGCCGCCGGGCTCGCCGCCGCCTGCGGGCTTCATGCAATTCCAGAAAAAGCTGTGGTTCCAGGTTTGAGCCGCGTTGTTGTACAGGCCGCCACTGGATTTCTTGACGATTTCTTCGAGCGTCATCGATTCAAACTCAGTGCCTTTTTGCAGATTGTTGAGGTTCACCACATAGGCATTGTGGTGCTTGCCATGATGGTATTCCAGGGTTTCCTGGCTGTAGTAAGGGGCCAATGCACTGATGGCGTAAGGGAGCGGGGGAAGCTTATGTTCCATGATTTTCCTCGTGGTGGTTAATGGGTTGCCGGATGAGGTGTCAAGGCCATTGTAGAAACTAAATCAGCCCGGGTGCGGAGACGGTCAAATCGACCTCGCCGTCGGCAAGGGTAGCGCGCAGCGGCTGCCCCACATGGGTCGCTTTTGCAAGGGTGATGGGGTTTCCCTGCAAGTCGGCCAGCCAGGCATAGCCGCGCTGCAAAACCAGTTTAGGGTCGAGTAGTTCAAGGCGTAACTGCGCACGCTCAATCAGTTGCCGATTGCGCTGCAGGTTGCCCGCCAGTTCTCTCGGGAACCCAACACTCAATGCCTGCACCCGCAGTCGCTCAAGCTGCAGGCTTGAGCGCACCGCCTGCTTGAGGCTTTGCGCCAGCCCGGCCAAACGCGCCTGCTGCCGGGTCACCAGGTGCGAGGGCCGACTGACACGGGACGCGGCCCAGTCCAGCCGCTGATTGCAAGACTGCATTTGCCGCTCCACGGCGGTTTGCAGCCGCGACCGGACCAGGCCCAGCGCACCGAGCCAGACGCTCTGCGGCTGCGCGCAAAGCTCTGCGGCTGCGGTGGGTGTCGGTGCACGCACATCAGCACAGAAATCAGCTATGGTGAAATCCGTTTCATGTCCCACGCCGCTGACCACAGGCATGGGTGAGGCCACGATGACGCGCGCCAGTTGCTCATCATTAAAGGCCCACAAGTCTTCCATCGCGCCGCCTCCGCGAACCAGCAGCAAAACGTCCACCTTGTCTTCCTCGCGCCTGCCACAGGCCTGGAGCAAGGCTGCACGCAACTCTGCGGCAGCCTGGCTACCCTGCACACTGGCCGGGTAAATCACAACGGGTATGTGAGGCGCGCGGCGCTGCAAGACACTCATCACGTCATGCAGCGCCGCAGCCCCCAGCGAAGTGACCACGCCGATCGCGCGCGGCAAAAACGGCAAAGGCCGCTTGCGCATCGTCTCAAAAAGCCCTTGCGCTTCCAGCTTGGTCTTGAGTGCCAAAAATTGCTCAAACAAATTGCCCTGCCCGGCTTGCCGCATGGACTCCACCACCAATTGCAATTCACCGCGCGTCTCATAGACACCCAGACGACCGCGCAACTCCACCTGCTGCCCGTCACCAGGTGAAAAGTCCAGCAAGCCGGCAGCACGGCGAAACATGGCGCAGCGAATCTGGCCTGACTCGTCCTTGAGGGAAAAATAACTGTGCCCGCTAACAGCACGTGAAAACCCGGTGATTTCTCCCAGCACGGCCACCGGATTGAAACGCGCTTCCAGACTGTCCGCGATGGCTCTCAGTAGAGCGCCCACAGGCCAGACCCGCACAGCGGTTTCGCGCGCTGGAACCGGCGGTTTTTCACGACGAGCCGCATCATCAAACATGGCCAAACCCCTTGATTTGACAAGGGTAATACTCCACAGAGCACCACCCGGCATGGGCAAAACCCGTGGTTTCATGCGGACATCCCGATAACTTCGTGTAACTCATTGATTTCAAATCACTTAATTCTGCTGAAAATTTAATCGTTTTGTCATATGCACGATTTGGCGCGGCTTGCCAGCTTTTACACCATCACTTGCTCACAAAGTTATCCACAAGTTCTGTGGGCTATGTCTTACAAAACGTCTGCGGAAAAACATACTCAGCACGTTGCCAGAACACGCGGCGGTATGGTTTGGGTAGGCCATAATTCAACACAAGTTATCTGTCTGGAGATGTGCATTGTTTTCGATCATACAAGCCGCAGGCTGGCCCATCTGGCCTCTGGTTGCCTGCTCCATCCTGGCTCTGGCCTTGGTAATTGAGCGTTTTACCAGTCTTAAAATCCGAAAAGTCGCACCCCAAAAACTGCTTGACGAAGCGATCACCATATCGCGTGCGGCCATCCCGTCGCCCGATGTGGTGTCACAGCTCGAACAAAACTCACTGCTCGGTGCCGTGCTGGCCAGCGGTTTTCGCGCCCTGAACACCAACCCGCGTATCAGCGAAGACGACCTGCGCTCCATCCTGGAAGGCGCGGGCCGCGAGTCGGCGCACAAGCTGGAGCGCTACCTGGCGGCACTGGCAACCATTGCCTCCGCCGCACCCTTACTGGGCTTGCTGGGTACCGTTATCGGCATGATCGAAATTTTTGGTTCGCAAGTCGGCACAGGCGGTGTCGGCCATGCAACGGGCGGGAACCCGGCGCAGCTGGCGCATGGCATTTCGATTGCACTGTACAACACAGCTTTTGGCCTGATGATCGCCATACCCTCGCTGATTTTCTGGCGCTATTTCCGTGCCCGCGTGGATGGCTATCTGCTGACCATGGAACTGGCTGCAGAACGCTTTGTTCGCCACCTCAATACGCTTAGAAAATGAATTTCCGCCCTCACCCGCATGACGAGCCGGAGATCAACCTGATCCCGTTTATTGATGTGCTGCTCGTGGTCGTGATCTTCCTGATGCTCTCGACCACCTACAGCAAGTTCACCGAACTTCAGATTAATTTGCCACTTGCAGATGCGGAGCAGCAGCGCGACCATGCCAAGGAAGTGATTGTCGCAGTGAGTAGCGATGGCCGCTACATGGTCAACAAGACCCTGGTGGACGGTCGTGGGGTCGAGGCGCTGGGCACCGCTCTGGCCAACGCGGCCACGGCCGGCAAGGACAGCGTCATCATCATCAGCGCCGACGCAAATGCCACGCATCAGGCGGTAATCACGGTCATGGAGGCTGCCCGTCGCACCGGATTGACTCAGATCACCTTTGCCACACAAAGAGCCGCGCAGGCTGGTGCAAAGTAGGCGTTACGCGCCGCTCCAGCATTGATTCGTCCATTCCCTGAGCCATGGCAGGAAACGCGTGAAACAACTTTTGCCAAAAGCCTGGCTCACACGGGGATGGCTGGCCTGCCTGCTCTGGCCCGCGGCGCAGATTTATGGCCTGATCATACGGCTGCGCCTCGCCCTGTACCGCGGTGGCTTCCTCCGGTCCGAGCGTTTCGGAGTGCCCGTGATTGTGGTCGGTAATGTTGTCGCTGGTGGCGCAGGCAAAACACCGCTGGTCATGGTGCTGGTCAAACATTTGCAGGCACAGGGCTGGCAGGTTGGCGTCGTCTCACGCGGCTATGGGCGAGTCAGCCAGGAAACTCTTGAAGTCACGTCGGAAACGCCGACCAGCAAGTCTGGCGACGAACCAGTTCTTATCAAACAGACAACCAATGCTCCCGTTTTTGTAGCGATTCGACGCACTGAAGCCCTCCGCGCCCTGCTGGCAGCGTACCCAAGCACCGCAGTGGTGGTGTGCGACGACGGCTTGCAGCATTACGCCTTGCAGCGCGACATTGAAGTCGCCGTGTTTGATGACCGCGGGATTGGCAACGGCTGGTTGCTGCCGGCCGGCCCGCTACGCGAACCCTGGCCTGCGCGCAAGCGCCAGGGCATTGATCTGGTGCTGCATACCGGGCAAAAGCCCGCATTTGAAGGATTTACCTCCAGCAGGCACTTGGCCGATCATGCGGTAGCCGCAAATGGCAGCCGGGTTGCGCTCACCGCTTTGCGCGGACAGCGCCTGGTGGCACTGGCGGGAATAGCCAGTCCTGAAATATTTTTTGCCATGCTCAGGGCACGCGGCCTGACGCTTGAAAAAACTGTTCCCCTGCCGGACCATCATGATTTCAAACCTGACGAACTGACCGCTTGCGCAGGCCGGACAGTGCTGTGCACTGAAAAGGATGCAGTGAAATTGTTTTCCCTGCCAGAGCTGGCTCAACTGCGCCTGCTGGCCGTGCCTCTGGCGTTTTCCCCCGAACCAGCCTTTTTTACAGCACTTGACACACTTCTGGCCCCGCTGCTTTCTTCGAGGTTTTCTGAATTACCATCCATCCATGGACACCAAACTACTTGAATTGCTGGTCTGCCCCGTGACCAAAGGGCCGCTCGAATACGACCGCGAAAAACAGGAGCTCATCTCACGCAGCGCCCGGCTAGCCTATCCGGTGCGGGACGGGCTGCCGGTGCTGCTGGAAAACGAGGCGAGAACCCTCACGGACGAAGAACTCGGGCTGTGATCCTTCCGCAGATCTTGCCCGCATGAGTTTCACCATTCTCATTCCGGCACGCCTGGCTTCTACACGCCTGCCCAACAAACCCCTGGCCGATATTGGTGGCACGCCTATGGTCGTGCGCGTGGCGCAACGCGCCATGCAAAGTACGGCCGCCCGCACTGTGGTGGCCACCGACAGCCCTGAGATCGTTGACAAGTGCGCCAACTTCGGGGTTTTGGCCGTTCTGACCCGCACGGACCACCCGAGCGGCAGCGACCGGCTGGCTGAAGCCTGCGGCTTGCTCGGCTTGGCTGACGATGACATCGTCGTGAATGTTCAAGGGGACGAGCCGCAGATAGACCCTGGCCTGATCGACGCGGTTGCGCGCCTGCTCAGTCAGCGCCCGGATTGCACCATGAGCACGGCCGCCCATTCCATTGATCAGCTCGCCGATTTTCTCAATCCGAATGTGGTCAAGGTCGTGCTCGATGCGCGCCATACTGCGCTGTATTTCAGCCGCTCCCCCATTCCGGCTGCACGCGATTTTGCAGGCCAGGCGTGGTGGAAAAGTCATCAGGAAGGCAGCCAACTGCCAGCACCGCTGCGGCATGTCGGTATCTATGCTTATCGGGTCGGTTTTTTGCGGCAGTTCCCCGGTCTGGCGCAGGCCCCGCTGGAACAACTGGAGTCGCTGGAACAACTGCGAGCCCTTTGGCATGGCTACCGGATTGCCGTGCACATCACCGACCAGGCACCTGGCCCGGGTGTGGACACGCCCGAAGACCTGGAACGGGTGCGCAAACTGTTTTCGTAACCGGCACAGTTCCCCGCAAGCTCCTGTGTAAGCTCTCATAAGGAGGTGCGTGATATCCTTGTAAAAGCACAAGCGTACGGTTTGCATCATTCGCTGACAGTTGGCAACGCTGGCTTGATGAATGATCGGGGTGAGCCCGCCGTTTCCTGGCTTTATTTCCTGAATTCATAAAAATCCGAGGACAACCATGAGACTGATTTTGTTAGGCCCACCAGGCGCGGGCAAGGGAACACAAGCGACTTTCATTTGCCAAAAATATGGCATCCCGCAGATTTCCACCGGTGACATGCTGCGTGCAGCCGTCAAGGCGGGCACGCCACTGGGCATTGAAGCCAAGAAAATCATGGACTCTGGCGCGCTGGTGAGCGACGAGCTGATCATCAATCTCGTCAAGGACCGCATTGCCCAGCCAGACTGTGCCAACGGTTTTCTGTTCGATGGATTCCCGCGCACCATTCCACAGGCTAACGCCATGAAAATAGCGCACGTCAAGATTGACTATGTGCTTGAAATTGATGTGCCTTTCGACGCCATCATTGAGCGCATGAGCGGACGCCGCTCACACACTGCTTCGGGCCGCACCTACCACATGAAATACAACCCCCCCAAGGTTGAAGGCAAGGACGACGTGACCGGCGAGCCGCTGATTCAGCGCGACGACGACAAGGAAGAGACCGTGCGCAAGCGGCTCGAGGTATACAGTGCCCAAACCCGTCCACTGGTGGAGTATTACTCAACCTGGGCCAGGACTGAGCCTGACGCAGCACCCAAATACCGCGCCATCAGCGGCATGGGAGGGGTGGACGAAATAACTGAAAGAGCCTTCGATGCATTGTCTGCTTAAGACCCTCTCAGGTCTCCTGGCAACCGGGCTTGACTGAATTTATTTCAACAAGCGAAGAATCAGGTCCACCCTGGCTTTCACCGGGCTCAATCCCTTTGAATCCACCAGCATGTCGCCTGACTTGGGCAGCACCCGGCCATTCAGACAGCGCGTCGCACGCACTACCCTGACGCCTGCTGCCTGTGCCTGGAGCAATGCAGCTTCCAGCGCATGGTGCAAAGTGCCGTTTCCGGTTGCAGCGACCACCAGCCCCTGCACACCTTGGGCCAGCAATGCGTCCACCACAGCGCCATTGGCGCCGACGTAGTTCATGACGATTTCTACGCGCGGCCAATCACCGGGACTGCTTAAATTTGCTATTTTTTCTATAGCTATTTTTTTAGCTTTTTTATTGGCTGACGGCCAATTTCTTAACAATTTTGGAGTTCCCTCTTCGACATAGCCAAGGGGCCCGGCATCGCCCGAGCTGAACGCATCGAGCTTATAGGGATGCACCTTCTGCACATCCAGCGCACTGTGAATGGTGCCAGCGCAAACGGCCACCACACCACTGGCTCCCGGATGGCGGGCTACCGTCATGGCGTCGAGCATGTTTTGCGGACCATCAGGAACCAGCGCTGTCGCAGGACGCATGGCGCATGTCAGTACCACAGGCTTGGCTGGTTGACACACCGTTTGTAAAAAGTACGCGGTTTCCTCCAGCGTGTCGGTGCCATGCGTGATGACAATTCCCCGAACGTCCGGCTGGGCCAGAAAGTGGCTGACACGCTCCGCCAGCTTGGCCAGGATTGGAAAGCTCATGTCTTTGCTGTCAATCTGCGCCACCTGCTCGACGATCACAGGCCCGGTTTGGACCATCGCTGGAATCGCCGCAAGCAGTTGCGCCACGCTGACCTGGGCAGCGGTGTAACCAATGTTGTCGCTGGCGCTGCAGGCTCGGCCGGCAATGGTGCCGCCAGTACCCAAAATGACAATGTTTTGAGAGTTCATAAGAAAGGAATTTGCACTTTTATAAAAACTGGATGAAAATACAGTAACTGGACATTAAAACAGGTATTTTTCAGATCGTACCAACCAAGGAGTTTCACTTATGAGCACGCTCAGCGATTTTCCGCACCAGCCTTCTGAAGGCCCCAAGCTGACAGCGCGCCAGCAACAAATTCTGGAGTTGATCCAGAGTGCCATTGCCCGCACTGGCGCACCGCCTACCCGTGCCGAAATTGCTACCGAACTGGGTTTTCGCTCCGCCAACGCAGCCGAAGAACATTTGCAGGCCCTCGCCCGCAAGGGTGTTATTGAACTGGTCAGCGGCACTTCGCGCGGCATACGCTTGCGCAGCGACACCCTGCGTGCCCTGAATGAATCCCGAATCAAACAATTTTCCTTGCCATTGCAAAGCGTGGCCCAGCTTGCCCTGCCTTTGGTCGGGCGGGTTGCCGCCGGTAGTCCGATTCTTGCCCAGGAACACATCGAGCAGACCTATTATTTTGAAAGCAGCCTATTTCAGCGGCAGCCAGATTACCTGCTCAAGGTGCGCGGCATGAGCATGCGAGATATCGGCATCATGGACGGCGACTTGCTTGCCGTCAAACAGGCCAAGGAAGCGAAGAGCGGACAGATTGTCGTGGCGCGGCTTGGCGATGAGGTGACCGTCAAGCGCTTTCGCCGCAACAAGCACTGGATCGAACTGCTTCCTGAAAACCCGGACTTTAAAACTATTGTGGTGGGGCCTGGCGAGCCCTTCGAACTCGAAGGCCTGGCTGTCGGTTTGATCCGCAACACCATGTTGATGTAATCCATCACTGCAGCCGCGCAACAGGTGGCGGGCGTTTGGCCACAAATGGCCAACACCCTGATGCAGCGGTATTGCTGGCAATAGCCAGTCCTAAATCCTGCCTGTGTAAAACCTCTCTCAAACAGGAGTTCATCATGGGATTAGTCAGTCTTTCACGCGCGTCCATTTTTCTCGCACCGATGCAGACTTTGACAAACTGGTTTGTTCCTGCATCAACGCAATCGAGCCTGCTCCTCGTCAACACCGGGAAAATCGATACAAAAACGCCACCCCTCAGCCGTCTCAGGATTGTGCGCGAATTTGACCCAACCACCAGCCCTGCTTGCACAGGCCGCATGGCGATTTCCGGTCGCATGGCTGATGTTTGTGCAGAATTGGATCGCATGGCCCAGCGCGAGACCGCAGTGCATTGAGGTTTTCCCCATACGGCCAAGTAATCATGCTGCTTGCTACCATCGCGAAAAAATGACGATTGTCAGGATACTTGGGCGCAAGATAAGGAATATCTTGCAGGCACAATACTGCCATGAACATTGTGATTCTCGATGACTACCAAGATGCCGTGCGAAAACTCGATTGCGCCGCCAAACTGGATGCCTACCCTGCCAAGGTTTATACCAATACCGTCAAAGGCATAGGCCAGCTTTCAGTGCGTCTCAAGGATGCTGATGTGATCGTACTGATTCGTGAACGAACCCAGCTCAATCGGCAGGTCATTGAAAAGCTTCCCAAACTCAAGCTGATTGTCCAGACCGGCCGCATCGGCAGCCATGTGGACATCACCGCCTGCACGGAACGAGGAATTGCGGTGGCGGAAGGTATCGGGTCACCGATCGCACCCGCTGAACTGACCTGGGCGCTCGTGATGGCCGCCATGCGCCGCATTCCCCACTATGTGACACATTTGAAACATGGCGCTTGGCAGCAAGCAGGGCTCAAGGCCGCCTCCATGCCAACCAATTTCGGCATCGGCTCAGTCCTTAAAGGCAAGACACTGGGCATCTGGAGCTATGGGAAAATTGGGCAAATCGTTGCCGGCTATGGCCGGGCATTTGGCATGCGGGTCATGGTGTGGGGCCGCGAAGCCTCGCGCGAACGAGCCCAGGCCGATGGTTTTGAAATCGCCGCTAGTAAAACAGAATTTTTCGAACAAAGTGACGTTCTCAGCCTGCACCTGCGCCTGCACGAGGAAACTCGCGGCATCGTGACGCTGGACGACCTGTCGCGCATGAAAACCACCGCATTGCTGGTCAATACGTCGCGGGCCGAACTGATGGAACCAGAAGCACTGATAGCCGCGCTCAACCGGGGCCGCCCCGGTCTGGCGGCTGTTGATGTTTTTGAATCAGAACCAATTTTGCAGGGTCACGCCTTGCTCAGGCTCGAAAACTGCATCTGCACGCCACACATCGGCTATGTCGAGCAGGACAGCTACGAGATGTACTTTGGCGCGGCATTTGACAATGTCGTCAACTTCATCAAAGGCACACCGACCAACATCGTCAACCCGGGTGCACTGCAGGTTCGACGTTAGATCAAACACCTGATTTTCGCAATGGTTTGCTGACCGCGTCTTGCCACCGCGTCACCACGAAACCGTGGTCAGCCATAATTCACGAATGGAACCAAATTACTCAACCGTTGGAATTGTGGGTACCGGAGCCATGGGCCGTGGCATTGCGCAAATTGCGGCGCAAGCGGGAAGCCTCGTGAAGTTGCTGGACGCGCAGGCCGGAGCGGCCGAAAAGACGCGCGACGCGATCTGCGCCCAATGGGACAAGCTGGTCGAGAAAGGCCGCCTGGAAGCCGATGCGGCGAAGAGCCACAAGGCCCGGCTGCTGTTGGCTAACTCAATAACCGATCTGGCGGACAGTGACCTGGTCGTTGAAGCCATTGTGGAGAAGTTGGACACCAAGAAGGCCCTGTTCGCGGAACTTGAAACCATTGTTTCCACGCGCACCGTATTGGCGAGCAATACCTCATCACTGTCTGTCACGGCCATGGCCGTGACACTCAAGCACCCCGAGCGCCTGGCCGGCTATCACTTTTTCAACCCTGTACCGCTGATGAAGGTAGTGGAAGTCATTGCTGGGCTCAAGACCAGTCCGGCCGTCTGCAGCCGCCTGAGTCACTATGCCCGTCAGATGGGCCACACGCCGGTGCTGGCGCAGGACACCCCGGGCTTCATCGTCAACCATGCGGGGCGAGGCTACGGCACCGAAGCGCTGCGCATCGTTGGCGAAGGTATTGCCGATTTCGCCACCATAGACCGCATCTTGCGCGACCAGGCGGGCTTCAAGCTTGGCCCGTTCGAGCTGATGGACCTGACTGCACTGGATGTATCACATCCTGTTATGGAATCGATTTACCACCAGTATTATGAGGAGGCTCGCTACCGCCCCAGCGTGATCACCGCGCAGCGTCTGGCCGGCGGCATGCTTGGCCGAAAAACCGGCGAAGGTTTTTACCGGTATGTCAATGGCATCGGCCAGATTCATGCTGAAACGTCTGTTCCCGAGGTGGCCACCATACCGCCGGTATGGGTATCTCCGCGGGCTACCCGGCGCTCGGAGTTGCTACAGCTCTTGAAAGATCTCGGCGCAAAGATCGAAACAGGCGCATCCGCCTCGCCACAGGCGCTGGTACTGGTCGCGCCGCTCGGCTTTGACGTCACAACGGTCGCCGTGGTGGAACGACTCGACCCGGCGCGGACGCTGGGTATTGACATGCTGATTGATGATGCCGCCACCCGGCGGCGCGTGCTGGCCACCAACCCGGCCACTCGAACCGACATGCGCGACGCGGCTCATGCCCTGTTCGCCCGCGACGGCAAGGCCGTCAGCGTGATTCGGGACAGCGGCGGATTTGTCACGCAGCGTGTCGTCGCCACCATCGTCAATATTGCCAGTGACATCTGCCAGCAAGGCATCTGCAGCCCAAAAGACCTGGAAACTGCCGTGACGCTTGGACTTGGCTATCCGTTAGGCCCCCTGGCCATGGGCGATCGTTATGGTCCCACCAATGTGCTGGAGGTACTCTTTAATATGCAAACTGTTTATGGCGACCCACGCTACCGCCCTTCCCCGTGGCTGCGGCGCCGCGGCGCCATTGGCCTGAGCCTGATGCACGAGGAAAGCTGATATGGCAGGCGCCTTGAAAAGCACCAGCGTGGACGGCACCCTCATCCTGACGCTAAGCAACCCGGGGTTAAAGAACGCGCTGGAGTCCGGAATTTATACCGCAGGCATTGAAGCCCTCAACGCAGCCGAAAATAATCCTGATATCCGCAGTGTGGTGATTGCCGGTGAGGGTACGATATTTTGCGCGGGCGGCAATCTGGTCGGACTGCAAGCCAGTCGGCGCGAAGCACCTGAAGTGATGGCGCAAAGCCTCGACGGCCTACACAACTGGATTGATTCCATTCACACCTATCCCAAACCGGTAATCGCCGCGGTGGAAGGCGCGGCTGCGGGTGCCGGGTTTTCACTGGCGCTGTCCTGTGATTTTGTCGTGGCTGCGGACAATGCCGTGTTTTTGATGGCTTACAGCACGGTAGCGCTATCACCCGATGGCGGCGGCAGTTGGTGCCTGGCGCGCACTTTGCCACGCGCCCTTGCCAGCGAATTGCTCATGTGCGGAGAGCGCATCAGCGCCCAGCGGCTGTGCGACCTGGGCCTAGTGAACCGTGTCACTGCCGCGGGCGAGGCCCTTGCCCAAGCCCTGGAACTGGCCGGAAAACTCAATGCACGGGCCTCCAACGTGCTGTCCAGCATCAAGGAACTCATTAACGAAGCGCCTGTGAACACGCTGGACCAGCAACTGGCCAGTGAACGCAGTCATTTCGTTCGTAATCTGCACCATGCCAATGCTGGCGAAGGTATCGACGCCTTTTTACAAAAGCGCGCGCCACATTACCGTTAAATGACCTGGGGCCCAAGCAGCATCAGGCCTTCACGCGGCCGGTCACCCCATGACGCACGACACCCATGCGACAGCCGGGTTGTGCGGGGTGGGTCCCAGAAGCGACAATGAACGTCTTGTTAGTCACCCAAAAGACAGTCCATGGACGATCCTATTCTTACGATAGACGAAAGAGAGGCCATCAATAGCGGCCGCTGGTTTTCATCCCTGTCACCCTCACTGAGACACGATATCCTCCGATGCGCTTATGTCAAACGTTACAAGGACGGCGAACCTGATCACAGCCCGGGGAGAAGCACCCGAGGAATGGATCGCCTGTGCCACGGGCGCCGTGCGCGTGAGTTCAACCTCGATCTCCGGCAAGCAGATCACCCTGACCTATGTCGAACCAGGTATCTGGTTTGGCGATGTGGCCATTTTCGATGGCGACCGGCGCACGCACGATGCCTATGCGCATGGTCGAACAACTGTTTTGTGTGTCGCCAAAGCCGATTTCAAAAAAATTCTGGCTTTGCATGTCGAGCTTTACGAGGCCATGCTGCGCCTCCATGCACGCCGTATACGGCAACTCTACGGCCTGGTGGAAGATCTCAACACACTGCCGCTGCGGGCACGCCTGGCCAAGCAATTGCTGCACCTTGTGCGCAGCTACGGCATCCCCAGCTTGGCCGACGGACGCGAAGTGCGCATCGGTCTGCAACTGGCGCAAGAAGAGTTGGCCCAGTTGCTCGGTGCCTCGCGCCAGCGGGTCAATCAGGAGCTCAAGTCGATGGAACGCGAGGACGCCATCCGCATCGAGCCAGGCGGCTTGGTGGTGCGCAACCGCGAAACCCTGATGCGTATTTCCGAAGCCGAGATTGACAAATAAAGCATGAGTAACTTCGACCACTTCACAGGAACCCGGGCCGTTCCCGACGCGCAGGCTGTTGACCAGAAGGCTCTCACAGCCTACCTGACAACACACCTTGACGGTTTTGAGGGTCCGCTGACGCTTGAAATTTTCAAGGGTGGCCAGTCCAACCCAACCTACAAGCTGGTCACCCCAGGCATGTCTTACGTGATGCGCGCCAAACCTGGCCCGGTCGCCAGACTGCTGCCCTCCGCCCATGCGGTAGAACGCGAATTCAAGGTCATGCGGGGACTGCAAGGCACCGATGTGCCAGTCCCCAAAATGTATTGCCTCTGCGAAGACGAGTCAGTGATCGGGCGCGCCTTTTATGTAATGGAGTTTGTCGAAGGTCGTGTGCTCTGGGACCAGTCCCTGCCCGGCATGACGATGCACCAGCGCAGTGAAATTTATGACGAAATGAATCGCGTGATTGCAGCCCTGCACAAGGTCAGGTTTGCCGAGCGCGGCCTGTCCGATTATGGCAAGCCTGGCAACTACTTTGAGCGCCAGATTGGTCGCTGGAGCAAGCAGTACCTGGCCTCCATCACCAACCCGATCCCCGAAATGGACAGCCTGATGCAATGGCTGCCCGCTAACATACCAGCCAGCGCGCGCGATGAAAGCCTGGTCTCCATCGTGCACGGTGATTTCCGACTCGACAACCTGCTCTTTCACGCCACAGAGCCACGTGTTCTAGCGGTGCTCGACTGGGAACTATCGACGCTGGGTCATCCTCTGGCAGACTTCAGCTATCACTGCATGGCCTGGCATATTCCGCCTGGCGCCTTCCGCGGCATTGGCGGGCTTGATGTCGCCAGCCTGGGGATTCCCACCGAAGCTGAGTACATCCGCCGCTATTGCGAGCGCACCGGTCTCACCACTCCCGCAGCACTCAAAGCTGACTGGAACTTTTACCTGGCGTACAACCTGTTTCGCCTTGCTGCCATTTTGCAAGGTATCGCCAAACGGGTCGAGGCCGGCACCGCCTCAAGCGCCCAGGCCGTCAGTTCAGCGGCCGGCGCACCCGTGCTGGCAAAAATGGCCTGGAACTTTGCACTTGAAAGCCAGGCCTGAAGTCATACCGCGGATCACCGTTTTTTTTATAGAAACCGTTAACAAAGCACTCACAGGAGATTTCATGGACTTTAATTACACCCCCAAAGTACAGGAACTGCAGGCCCACCTGCTCAAGTTCATGGACGAGCATATTTATCCAAATGAAGCCCGATTTTTTCGTGAAATTGCCGAAAACCGTGCCAAGGGCAATGCCTGGATTCCCACCACGATCATTGAAGAACTCAAGCCGAAGGCGCGCGCCGCCGGTCTGTGGAACCTGTTCTTGCCGCACTCCCCACGCGCACCCGAAGGCCTGTCCAACCTCGAATATGCGCCCTTGTGCGAAATCATGGGCCGCGTCCCCTTTGCCGCCGAGGTGTTCAATTGTTCGGCGCCCGACACTGGCAACATGGAAACCATTGCGCGCTACGGTTCTGAAGCCAACATGGATCAGTGGTTGGACCCGTTGCTCAAGGGCGAAATTCGTTCAGCTTTTCTGATGACCGAGCCAGAAGTTGCATCATCCGATGCCACCAACATTCAGTGCCGCATTGAGCGCGATGGCGACGACTATGTGATCAACGGCCTAAAATGGTGGTCGTCGGGTGCTGGTGATCCGCGCTGCGCGGTCTATATCGTGATGGGGAAAACCAATCCGGACGCCGGTCGCCACGAACAGCAATCGATGATTCTGGTGCCCTCCAACACGCCTGGCGTAAAGGTCATTCGCCCGCTCTCGGTCTTCGGCTATGACGATGCTCCGCACGGCCATATGGTGGTCCGGCTGACCAATGTGCGCGTACCCGCCAGCAACCTGCTGCTGGGCGAAGGCCGCGGCTTTGAAATTGCCCAGGGCCGACTTGGCCCCGGACGCATTCACCACTGCATGCGCAGCATCGGCATTGCCGAGCGCGCGCTGGAGTTGATGTGCCAGCGACTGAACAGCCGGGTTGCGTTCGGCAAACCCATCGCCACTCAATCGGTGTGGCGCGAACACATTGCCGAAGCCCGTTGCATGATTGAGCAGGCGCGGCTGCTAACACTCAAGGCTGCCTACATGATGGACACCGTGGGCAACAAGGTTGCCAAGGCCGAAATTGCCATGATCAAGATTGTGGCTCCCCGCATGGCCTGCCAGGTCATTGACTGGGCCATTCAGGCCCATGGCGGAGGCGGCGTGTCAGGCGACTTTCCGCTGGCTTACGCCTACGCTAGCCAGCGCACCTTGCGACTGGCCGACGGCCCGGACGAAGTGCACCGCGCCTCACTGGCCAAGCTGGAATTGGCCAAGCATTTGCTGAAATCCGGTGAGATAAAAGTACCAGTGATGCGCGGCAGCTGAGCGGTTAGCCAGCCATTTTTATGAGGCTATTTAAACAAATAGCTGCTTGTGCCCGTTTCATATGGGCCAAAAAAACTTTTTAACTTTTTAGCAGACGCCCAGGTACGGAAGGAAGCACCCATGATCAAGGTCTATTCATGGCCCACGCCCAACGGCCACAAGGTCCACATCATGCTGGAGGAATGCGGCCTGCGCCTGGGCCGCGACTGGGAGGTTTTTCCGGTTAATATCGGCGCGGGTGACCAGTTTAAACCTGAATTTCTTGCCATCAGTCCCAACAACAAAATTCCGGCACTGGTCGATCCCAATGGTCCTGACGGCAAGCCAATGGCACTGTTTGAATCGGGCGCCATCCTGCTTTACCTAGCTGCCAAAACCGGCAAGCTGCTGCCCAAAACCGACCGGCTTAAATTCCAGGTGCTGCAGTGGCTGATGTTTCAGATGGGTGGTATCGGGCCGATGCTTGGGCAAGCCCACCATTTCCGCATCTATGCGCCGGAAAAAATCGACTATGCCATCCAGCGCTATACCAACGAGGCCAAGCGGCTTTACGGCGTGATGGACAGGCAACTGGCTACCAGCAAATTCATCGCCTGCAACCAGTACACGCTCGCTGATGTAGCTATCTTCCCATGGCTGCGCAGTTGGGAAAATCAGGGCATTGATTGGGTCGACTACCCCCACCTGAAAAAATGGTTTGACCTAGTGAGTGAACGACCCGCCGTGCAACGCGGTGTCAATGTCCTGGCAGACATGCGCAAGCCGCTTACCGGCGACCGAGAACGAGACGTTCTTTTTGGCAAAACGCAATTCCAGAAACGCTGACGCCTGAAGTCAAGCCCGGATCGGGCGGGGCGTGATGCAACCCCGCCGCCATCATACTTGGAACTTATCCGTAAATAGCAGAATACTACTCACTCTGAGCCGCATCGCACGCGGTTATGGACCCGACTGAGCTGAGGCCGGTGCAAAGCGCAGGGGGCTCAACCAGGAAGGCGTGGCGCTGGGTGGTCGAGATTTGCCATAGCTGATTCAACCGCTTTCGCAAACTGCTGATGCGATATGAGAAGCTTGAGCGCAGCTTCGTCGCGCTTAACCACCTCGCGGCCGGAGGGTGTAAGAATTTTTGTGTAAACGGTCTTTTGGCAGGAAACTGCCGTCTTGCATGGAGCAAAGATGACCGTAGAAATGAAACCCTTACCCAACGACCTGATTGACGCACTGCTGGCGAACTACAAAAAGCCTGAGGACTTGATAGGCCAGAACGGCCTCCTGAAGCAGCTGACCAAGGCCTTGGTCGAGCGGGCACTGCAAGCCGAGATGACGGACCACCTGGGTCACGGCAAGAACCAGCTGGTCGCCAACGAGGCTGGCAACACACGCAATGGCCGCAGCCAAAAGACGCTCAAAGGCGACTTTGGCGAGTTACCCATTGAAATCCCGCGTGACCGTGCCGGCACATTCGAGCCCCAGCTCATCGCCAAGCACCAGACCCGCTGGAGCGGCTTTGACGACAAGATTCTCTCGCTCTACGCCCGAGGCATGACGGTGCGCGAGATTCAAAGCCACCTGCAGGAAATGTACGGGGCCGAAGTTTCGCCAACATTAATCTCATCGGTGACCGATGCCATCATGGACGAGGTCAAAACCTGGCAATCGCGCCCACTCGATGCGCTGTACCCCATTGTCTACATGGACTGCATTCACGTCAAAGTGCGCGACAGCGGCGCTGTGAGGGTCAAGGCCCTGTACCTTGCCATTGGCGTCAACCTGGACGGCATCAAGGAGGTGCTGGGCCTGTGGATGGCCCAGACCGAAGGTGCGAAGTTCTGGCTACAGGTGGTCACGGAGTTGAAAAACCGCGGTGTTGCCGACATCTTCATCGCCTGTGTTGATGGCCTGAAGGGCTTCCCCGATGCGATTGAGGCTGTGTTTCCGAAGACAGCCGTGCAGCTTTGCCTTGTACACATGGTGCGCCACAGCCTGAACTTCGTGAGTTGGAAACAGCGCAAGGCAGTTGCTGCCGATTTGCGGCTGATTTACACGGCCCCGACTGCGTCCGAAGCTGAGCGACAGCTCACAGAGTTCGAAGCCAAATGGAACGACGCCTTCGCACCGATTGGGCAGTCCTGGCGGCGCAACTGGTTGCGCCTGACGCCGTTCTTTGACTACCCGCCTGACATCCGTAAAGTGATTTACACGACCAACGCCATTGAGTCGGTCAACATGAGTTTGCGCAAAATCACCAAGACCCGAGGGTCGTTCCCAACCGACGACGCAGTGTTCAAACTGTTCTATCTGGCGCTTAACAACATCAGTCAGAAATGGACTATGCCGGTCAGAGACTGGAAAGCAGCCTTGAATCGCTTTACCATTCAGTTCGACGAGCGCATGCCGCGCGTCTAACTCAACCGCCGTTTACACAAAATTCGGGACACCCTCCGCGGCCGCGATCATCGCGTTCCGCAAGGTAAAATTGACAGTCAATATAATTTACGGATAGGTTCTTCTTAGCCTTCAACCTGTTTGGCCGCAGCGGTGACCTTCACCGTGCCCACCAACGGTTGGGACTCCACCCAGTGACGCACGCGCTCGGCATCACCCAAACGGCTCAACTTGCCGGCGGAATCCAGAAATACCATGATCAGTTTGCGGCCTGCAATTTTTGTCTGCATCACCATGCATTGACCAGCTTCATTGATAAAGCCGGTTTTTTGCAAGCCGATATCCCACGCGGGGTTCTTCACCAGGCGGTTCGTGTTGTTGAACTGCAGTGTGCGGTTACCCACTGCAACTTGGAAACCGGTTGAAGTAGTCAACTCACGCAGTATCGGGTCGTTATACGCCGCATTGACCAACGTGGCCAGATCCTGGGCACTGGACTGATTGCTGCTGGACAGGCCCGTCGGCTCCACGTAACGGGTGTCTTTCATGCCAAGCACCTTTGCCTTGGCGTTCATTAGGCTGACAAACGTTGCCAAGCCACCGGGATAGGTACGGCCCAATGCATGCGCTGCACGATTTTCGCTGGACATCAAGGCAAGATGCAGTAATTTTCCGCGCGTCAGCGTGGTGCCCACCCTCAGCCGCGAACTGCTGTGTTTTTCGGTATCCACGTCATCCTGCGTCACCGTGATCAATTCATCCATGGGTAGCTTGGCACCACTGATGATAACCCCGGTCATCAATTTGGTCAGGGATGCAATGGGCAACACCGCGTGGTCATTTTTTCTGAACAGCACTTCATGCGTGTCCTGGTCAATGACCAGTGCTACGCTGGACTTCAGATCCAGTGGATCCTGCGCGCTGTGCAGACCGGCAACCTGGCCAAAGGAAGGTTGGGCTGGCACCACAGCGTGAATGACGGCTCGGTGTTTGGTATGCGCCGAAAAGCGAACTCTTTTGTGTGTTGAAACAACTCTTTTGGATACCGATGTTTTTGTAACATGTGGCTTTTTTACAATCCCGCGTTTGCTTGTTTCCGCGTGGACCACCGGCGCAGCCAATGCTGTAAATAAAGCCAGGAATCCAACGATTTGTAATGCGCGATTGAAAATCTGATGCGACATGGTGGATAGGGGTCTGCTTTAGGTTGCAATTCGAACGACAACTGCAGTGTATACAAATAGAAAAAGTCACGCAATATCAGAAACTTGCATGACTTTCCTAAAAACGCTCTCAGATCATGGCATTTTTGACACTTACGCCATGATCCGAACTCTAAAAACTTTCAAGTCATTGAATTCAAAGTAAATATTTTAATGGATCCATGCATCATCCCTGCGCCGCAACGCGATCAGCTTTACTTTGAAGTTTGTTCAGTGCGCTCAGATAGGCCTTCGCCGACGCCACCACAATGTCAGGATCAGCGCCGACGCCGTTCACAACACGTCCGCTATTTTGCAGACGCACCGTTACTTCCCCCTGGCTTTCTGTTGATCCACTAATGGCATTCACGGAATAGAGCACCATCTCCGCACCGCTCTTGACATATGATTCGATAGCTTTGAGAGACGCGTCAACCGGTCCGTTGCCATCCGATTCACTTTTGACTTCCTTGCCATCCACCGTAAAAACAATACGCGCTTGAGGACGTTCGCCGGTTTCACTGTGTTGCGACAAGGACACGAAGCCGTATTGTTCGTGGTCATGGCTGAGGCTTTCATCACTCACCAGCGCGAGGATATCCTCATCAAAAATATCGCTTTTTCGGTCCGCAAGGTCCTTGAACCTGACGAACGCATTGTTGATGTCGGCTTCGCTTTCCATCACGACACCCAGCTCCTGCAAACGCTGTTTGAAGGCATTGCGGCCGCTCAACTTGCCCATCACAATCTTGTTGGCACTCCAGCCCACATCTTCGGCTCGCATAATTTCATAGGTGTCACGCGCCTTGAGTACGCCGTCCTGGTGGATACCGGAAGCATGGGCAAAGGCGTTTGCCCCCACCACGGCCTTGTTGGGCTGCACCACAAAACCGGTGATCTGGCTGACCAGCCGGCTGGCAGCCAGAATGTGCTGCGTATCTATGCCGAGGTCAAGGTCAAAGTAGTCCCTGCGCGTTTTCACGGCCATCACCACCTCTTCAAGCGAACAATTACCCGCCCGTTCCCCCAATCCGTTAATGGTGCACTCTACCTGCCGGGCACCGCCGATCTTCACGCCCGCCAGGGAATTGGCAACGGCCATGCCGAGATCGTTGTGGCAGTGCACAGACCAGATGGCTTTGTCACTGTTGGGAATACGCTCACGCAAATTTTTGATGAAATTGCCATAGAGCTCAGGGATGGCGTAGCCCACGGTATCCGGCACGTTGATGGTGGTCGCGCCTTCGCTGATCACCGCTTCAATAACACGGCACAGGAAGTCCGGATCGGAGCGGTAACCGTCTTCCGGGCTGAACTCGATATCTGCCATGAGGTTGCGTGCGAAACGCACCGAGAGCCTGGCCTGCTCAAACACCTGCTCGGGTGTCATGCGCAGCTTCTTTTCCATGTGCAGCGCACTGGTTGCCAAAAAAAGATGCAGACGTCCGGAGTTGGCCGACTTGAGGGCTTCGGCAGCGCGGGAAATGTCGCGGTCATTGGCGCGGGCCAGCGAACAAATTGTGGAACCCTTGACAATTTCCGCGATAGCCCTGACGCATTCGAAATCGCCATTGGAACTAGCTGCAAAACCCGCTTCAATCACATCGACCTTCAGCCGTTCCAGTTGACGGGCAATGCGCAGCTTTTCGTCCCGCGTCATGGAGGCACCGGGAGACTGCTCACCGTCGCGCAAGGTAGTATCAAAAATAATCAGTCGGTCAGCCATGGGTTCTCCAATAGATTCAAAAACCAGCAACCCAAAACAAAAACGGCCCGTTGCTGGTGCAAACGGGCCGTTGAATCAGGTGTACGCGTGCGCTACCGTCTCCGCCCGTTGGCAGTTAGCAGTAGTGCTAGCAAAATTCGTTTCATGGAAAGAATGTACCACAATTCATTTGTGAAGGCCGCGCTCATCCGGCTCGTCGGTTGACGTTGAAATAACGCTGGTCTGCTGACCCTTGGCTTTGCGCCAGCCATACAGCACGTACCCCGACAAGCCATACAGCACAAACAAGGCAAACATCACCGTCGGCGGATCAATGTTGATAATGGCAATTCCCAGGACAATCAACACAATCACAACGAATGGGACGCTACGCTTCATTTGAACGTCCTTGAAACTATAGAACGGCACATTGGTGACCATTGTCAGGCCAGCGTATAGCGTCAAACCAAAAGTGATCCAACGCACTTCCAGGCCGCTGATGCCGGCTTCAGTCATGAGCCAGATAAAGCCGGCCACCAGGGCCGCGGCTGCCGGCGACGGCAAGCCCTGAAAAAACCGCTTGTCAACCACTGCGGCATTGACGTTAAAGCGGGCCAGGCGCAGTGCAGCGCAGGCACAATAGACAAAGGCCCCGATCCAGCCCCATCGCCCCAGACTGGTCAAGGCCCAAACGTAGGCAATCAGTGCGGGTGCCGCCCCGAAAGACACCATGTCGGACAGGGAATCCATTTGTTCACCAAAGGCGCTCTGGGTATTGGTCATACGGGCGACCCTACCGTCCAGGCTATCGAGCACCATGGCGGCAAATACACCGATGGCGGCCTGATCAAAACGTCCGTTCATGGCCATCACGATGGCGTAAAAGCCGCCAAACAGGGCAGCCAGCGTAAACAGGTTGGGCAGGATGTAAATGCCTTTGCGACGCTTGCGTGGCACCGCTTCCCGGGTCACCGAAGTGAATTCCTCGCCATCATGCATAAAAATACTCCTGAAACCTTACTGAACACCAGTAAAAAAGCCGCGCAGACCACCAAGCGCGGCTTATCCTGGAGCAAAAGCCTGATTGAATTAGAGGCTCAGTTTCGCGTCTGGTCAACCAGCTTGTTTTTCATGATCCAGGGCATCATGGCACGCAGCTTCCCGCCCACTTGCTCAATCTGGTGCTCGGACGTCAAACGCCGGCGGCTGAGCAGCGTTGGAGCGCCAACCTGGTTCTCCAGCAGAAAGCTCTTGGCATATTCACCAGTCTGAATGTCCTTGAGCGTTGCGCGCATCGCGTTTTTGGTGTCTTCCGTGATGATGCGCGGCCCAGTCACATACTCGCCATACTCGGCGTTGTTGGAAATGGAATAATTCATGTTGGCGATGCCGCCTTCATAAATCAGGTCAACAATCAGCTTGAGTTCGTGCAGGCATTCAAAATAGGCCATTTCAGGCGCATAACCGGCTTCCACCAGGGTTTCAAAACCCGCCTTGATAAGTTCAACGGTACCGCCACACAGCACTGCCTGCTCACCAAACAGATCAGTTTCGGTCTCTTCGCGGAAGCTGGTTTCAATGATGCCAGCCTTGCCGCCGCCATTGGCCATGGCGTAGCTCAGAGCCAAGTCGCGCGCTTTGCCGGTTTTGTCCTGATGCACGGCAATCAGGTGTGGCACACCACCGCCTTGCGTGTAGGTACTGCGCACCGTATGGCCTGGCGCTTTGGGCGCGACCATCCAGACATCCAGATCGGCCCGCGGCATAACGCAGCCGTAATGCACATTGAAGCCATGCGCGAACACCAGCGACGCGCCTTGCTTGATATGCGGTGCGACGTCATTTTTGTAAACAGTACCAATCTGCTCGTCAGGCAGCAGAATCATCACCACATCAGCGGCTTTGACCGCATCTGCAACTTCGGCAACCTTCAAGCCGGCTTTTTCAACCTTGGCCCACGAAGCCCCACCTTTGCGCAGCCCCACGACAACTTTCACACCACTATCGTTCAAATTTTGCGCATGCGCATGACCTTGGCTACCGTAGCCGATGATGGCAACCGTTTTGCCTTTAATCAGGCTCAAATCACAATCTTTGTCGTAAAAAACTTTCATCTTTCGCTCCTGAGTACCTGCAATAAATAAAATAAACCAACCAACCAACTCCGGCACCCGGATATTGGCGATCTCAAACTCTCAAAATCCGCTCGCCACGGCCAATACCGCTTGAACCGGTTCGTACCGTTTCAAGGATGGCGCTACGGTCAATAGCCTCCAGAAACGCATCATTTTTGGACTGATCGCCTGTCAGTTCAATGGTGTAACTCTTTTCCGTCACATCAATGATCCGCCCGCGAAATATATCAGCCATGCGCTTCATCTCTTCGCGCTCCTTGCCGACCGAGCGCACCTTGACCATCATAAGTTCGCGCTCTGTGTAAGCGCCTTCGGTCAGGTCAACAACCTTGACCACTTCAATCAACCGGTTCAGGTGCTTTGTGATCTGCTCAATCACATCGTCCGAGCCGGTGGTCTGAATCGTCATGCGTGAGAGGCTCGGGTCTTCAGTCGGTGCAACGGTCAGACTTTCAATGTTGTAGCCCCGGGCCGAAAACAGGCCAACCACGCGGGAAAGGGCTCCTGGTTCGTTTTCCAGCAAAACTGCAATGATGTGTTTCATAAAAGGATTTCTCTTTTCTGAGCCCTCCCCCCTGCGCGGTAACGCACGGGCTTGGCTGCAAATAGATTCGTCAGTTGACGGTTAAAAAAGGAACTGTTCAGAGATCTTCAGAGCCGAGCAGCATCTCGGTAATGCCCTTGCCGGCCTGCACCATCGGAAACACGTTTTCAGTCGGATCGGTGCGGAAATCCATGAACACGGTACGATCCTTGAGCTTGCGGGCTTCGCGCAGCGCCGGCTCCACATCCTGCGGTTTCTCGATCAGCATGCCGACGTGGCCGTAGGCTTCAGCCAGTTTTACAAAATTGGGCAACGCGTCCATGTAACTGCTGCTGTAGCGCCCGGCATATTCCACTTCCTGCCACTGACGAACCATGCCCAGATAGCGGTTATTGAGTGACACGATCTTGATCGGCGTGTTGTATTGCAGGCAAGTTGACAGTTCCTGGATGCACATTTGCACCGAGCCCTCACCGGTAATGCAAAACACTTCCGAGTCGGGTTTGGCCAGCTTGATTCCCATGGCATAAGGAATACCGACGCCCATGGTGCCCAGCCCGCCCGAATTGATCCAGCGGCGGGGTTTGTCAAACTTATAGTATTGTGCGGCCCACATCTGGTGCTGTCCCACGTCAGACGTGATGTAGGCGTCGGCGTCCTTGGTGAGGTTCCAGAGCGTCTCAACCACATACTGTGGCTTGATCACATCGCCCTTGCCAAGGCTGTATTTCATGCAATCACGGGCGCGCCAGCCTTCAATGGTATTCCACCAGCCGCCCAGCGCGCCAGCATCGGGCTGGAGACCTGATTCCCGGATCATGGCGATCAATTCTGTCAGTACCTCTTTCACGTCGCCCACAATTGGAATATCAACCCTTACGCGCTTGGAAATGCTTGATGGGTCAATATCAATATGAATGATCTTGCGCTCATTTTGTGCAAAATGCTTGGGATTGCCAATTACGCGATCATCAAAACGGGCACCGACGGCCAGCAGCACATCACAGTGCTGCATCGCGTTGTTGGCTTCAAGTGTGCCATGCATGCCCAGCATGCCAAGAAATTTCCTGTCGCTCGCCGGGTACGCGCCCAAGCCCATCAGCGTGTTGGTGCAGGGATAACCGAGCATGTCCACCAGGGTGCGCAGTTCCTGCGCGGCATTGCTGAGCAACACGCCGCCTCCGGTGTAAATATACGGCCGCTTGGCCGACATCAGCAATTGCAGGGCTTTGCGAATCTGTCCACCGTGGCCCTTGCGCACCGGATTGTACGAGCGCATTGCAATCTGCTGCGGATAGCCTGTGTACAGCGTCTTGTTGAACGAAACGTCCTTCGGAATATCGACCACCACAGGACCGGGTCGACCCGACCTGGCAATGTGAAACGCCTTTTTGAGGATGTCAGCCATCTGGCGCACATCCTTCACCAAAAAGTTGTGCTTGACGATGGGGCGGGTAATACCCACGGTGTCACACTCCTGGAACGCGTCCATACCAATCGCGTGGGTGGACACCTGACCGGTAATGATGACCATCGGGATGCTGTCCATGTAGGCCGTCGCGATACCGGTCACCGCGTTGGTCACGCCCGGCCCGGAAGTCACCAATGCAACACCGACATCACCGGTTGCCCGTGCATACCCGTCGGCTGCGTGTACCGCAGCCTGTTCGTGACGCACCAGAATGTGCTGAATCGAGTCCTGCTTGTAAAAAGCGTCGTAAATATGAAGGACTGCGCCACCCGGATAACCCCAGATGTACTTGACACCTTCGGCCTGCAGTGCCTTCACGAGGATTTCAGCGCCCCGCAGTTCCTGGGAATTGGTGTGTGCCGATGCGGCTGATGCGGAAGTAATTTCCGCCTGTGAAATTTCCATGATCAACCTTTGTGAATTTCTCTAACGAAATACCTTGGGTGCCTCTTCGCCTGCTCTTGTGAAGCCGCGTCAAGACTTGAGGCCAAAACCATAAGCAGAAACATAATCCGCCGAGTCATGACCCGTTTGCCTTTTGAATTGCAAGACATATTATGACATTTAGCGTTGCACAATGGTGTGCGGGCTGGAAAATCGCGAGACCACAGCAGCCTTGATGCGATAATTTTGTCTCTGCAGGCGCACGGGATGTTCATGAAACATGGTCGCCACACACCACCCCTGATTGGGCGCGGCACAAACTTGGAAACCAAAACCGTTGGCAACTGAACAAGAGCTCTCCGACTTCCTGAAAAGCGTTGAAAAACGGGCTTTCAAGCGCAGCATTTATCACGTACGGGATGAAGAAGCGGCCCTCGACATCGTTCAAGACAGCATGATGAAACTGGCGCAGCACTACGGTGACAAGCCCACGGCCGAGTTACCCATGCTGTTTCAGCGGATTTTGTCTAATACCACGCTGGACTGGTTTCGCCGACGCAAGACCCGAAACGCCATTTTTTCCAATATGAGCGACTTTACATCGCCCGGAGAAGACGGAGATTTTGATCTTTTGGAAACTTTGGAGACCCTGACCCACTCTGAAGGAACTGAAAGCCCCCAAGATGCCACAGAAAGGGCTCAACTGTTGCATGAGATCGAACTCGAGATAGCGGAGTTGCCCGGGCGTCAACGGGAAGCGTTTCTGATGCGTTATTGGGAGGAAATGGATGTGTCTGAAACAGCTGCGGCCATGGGCTGCTCGGAAGGCAGCGTCAAAACGCACTGTTCCCGCGCAGTTCACACCCTGAGCAAAGCCCTGAGTGCCAAAGGTATAAAACTATGACCCAATCCCAGCAGAAAAATGCAAACATCCTGCAAGACCGTTTCGGTCTGAAAATCGCGTCATACCTGTCCGCCGGTGCGGCAGATCTGCCTTACGACATCTCGGAGCGCCTGCGTGCCGCACGGGTTCAGACAATTGCAAAACGCAAAGCTGAAAAAATTCAAACCGCAGGCAGCATCATCAACGCTGGCGGTACCGCTGTCCATACCTGGGGCTCCGATGACGGACTGAGTTGGTGGGCCCGGATTGGCTCGGTGGTACCACTCATTGCACTGGTGGCGGGCCTGATGGCCATCAATTCAATTCAGAACGACAACCGCGCCCAAGAGGTCGCCGAGGTCGATGTGGCGCTGCTGACCGATGAATTGCCCCCCGCCGCTTTTGCAGACCCAGGTTTTGTCCAGTTTCTCAAGATGACACGCCAGGCTTCGAACATCCAATGATCATGCGAGCCGCCCTTGCCCGTGCGCAACTGCACCTTGACCACCAATGGCGGTTCAGGCACAACGCGACGGGCGCTTGGACTTTGATGAGCTTGCAACAGTTGTCGTTTGGCCTGATTCTGGCTGGCCTGCTGACGTTGCCAGCCCTCAGTGACGCGCAAGCAACAAAACCCGCAGTCGGGGCCGGAATCGGCAAACTGTCGACAACAACGCCCGCGAAGACAGCTACTTCCGGAAAATCCTGGACCGAACTCACCCCGAGGCAGCAACAAGCACTCATGCCCCTGGCCTCAAGCTGGAACACCGGCATGAGTGAGGCGCAAAAGCGCAAGTGGCTGAGTATTTCGAAAAATTTCCCGTCGCTGCCACCGCAAGAACAGGCAATCCTCTATAGCCGTATGAATGAATGGGTCAACCTCACTCCCCAGCAACGCGTCCAGGCACGGCTTAACTTTGGAAAAACCAAAGAGCTGTCCAAACAATTGACCCCCGAAGAGAAAAAAACCAAATGGCAGGCTTACCAAGCCCTGAGCGCTGAAGAAAAACAGAAGCTTGCAAAGGCCAGCCCCAAACCGGTTGGCGCTGCACCAGCGGTCAAACCCGTGGCACCACAGAAGCTGGCGGCGATCCACTCCCATGCCACCAAACCAGGCACCAGGACTGCGACTAAAATCATCACCTCACCTCCAGCGGCAGCGGCAGCGATCCCTCTGGTGATGCAGCGTGTGGACGAATCTGCTACCGGCGGAGTTGGCACTGTACCCCAGCACTGAACTGCACCAATCTGCAAGCTCGCCGGATTTATGAATCAACTGGTGCTGCGGCCTCCGCGCAGAGAATACTTATAGCTACAAACTTGATAGCACTCAATCTTCAAACACCTTCAATTCCAAGGCGCATGGCCAGTTGGATGTACGAAGGCATGCTGATGTTTGGCGTCGTCTTCATTGCCGGCTACCTGTTTGGCACCCTAAGCCAGACCCGTAATGCCCTGGATAACCGCCATGCCTTGCAGGCCTTTGTGTTTGTGATTTTCGGCATTTATTTCGTCTGGTTTTGGGCCAATGGGCAAACGCTGGCGATGAAAACGTGGAATATTCGCGTGGTGGATACCCACGGCGCTACGATCACCCAACAACGCGCCCTGCTGCGCTACCTGCTAAGTTGGCTGTGGTTTCTGCCACCACTGGGCATAAGCTGGTTGCTCAGCTTGCCTGCCATGGCAGGCGCAGTACTGACGCTGGCCTGGGTAGCCGTTTGGGCAACTCTGGCACGCTTTCATCCGCAACAGCAGTTCTGGCACGATGCCCTGGCCGGCACACGGCTGGTCACCTGGGTAGCGCCAGCCAAGGCCAACAAAAAGACCGGTAACGCAAAAAAGATCGCAGAAGCGCCAGATCAGCCCGGTCATCCCTGACTGCATCCAGCCGCAAAGCTGCGCGACAATCCCCCTCATGTCCGAACAAGCCCCGGTTTCAGCTTCCACGCCACCCTCCGCCAACCATCACCAACCCACCGATGAGGCAATGGCTCAAGGGGTCAATCCCCAGAAACACCGCGTCGGACTGAGCCACGCCTGGCACGCCACGGGCTACTCCATGGCAGGCTTGCGTGCCGGTTGGGGTGAAACAGCTTTCCGCCAGGAAGCCATTGCCTCTGCCGTGCTTGTTCCCGCCGCGTTCTGGCTGGGACACAGCTGGGTTGAAATCGTTTTGCTGGCAGGCACGGCCGTCCTTGTCATGATTGTCGAGCTGCTCAACACCGGCCTGGAAACCGCCATTGACCGCATCAGCCCCGAGTGGCACGACCTCTCCAAGCGTGCCAAGGACATGGGCAGTGCCGCCGTACTGCTCAGCCTGGTGCTTTGCGCGGGCACTTGGGCTATGGCACTATTTCAACGGTTTGCAGCATGATTTCCCAATTGACCCCTCCCACAAAACCGGGCAAACCCTCCTTTTCAGTCTGTGTGTACTGCGGCTCGCGCCCAGGCAATACACCAGAATTTGCAATGATGGCGCGCGATGTTGGCACCTGGATAGGCACGCACGGCGGTCAACTGGTGTTTGGCGGCGGCCACAATGGACTGATGGGCATCATGGCCGATGCCGCTCTGACCGCAGGCGGCCGGGTCGTCGGCGTGATCCCCAAGGCACTGGTGGAAAAGGAATGGGCCCACAGCGGCTGCACCGAATTGCACATCGTGGAGAACATGCATGAGCGCAAACGCATCATGGCCGAGCATGCCGACGCATTCTTGGCCCTGCCCGGCGGGATTGGCACGCTGGAGGAATTTTTTGAGGTCTGGACCTGGTACCAGCTGGGCTACCACGACAAGCCGGTCGGCCTGCTCAACCTCCATGGCTACTACGACAGTCTGCTGACTTTTCTGGCCTCGGCCGTGAAGCAGGGTTTCATGAGCGACTGGCAGATGAAGCTGATTCGCATCGGCAACGATGCGGAGCTTCTTCTGGAAGCGCTGGTGCAGGCGGCTGGCCTGACGGCCCCGACCGTCAGGCTTGACCAGATTTAATGCTAAAAGCGGGTTATACCGCCGAGCCGAGCGTGAGGGGCCAATTCAAACCGCCGCTTCATCTTCTTCGCCGGTACGGATGCGCACCGCTCGCTCCACGCTGGTGATAAAAATCTTTCCGTCACCGATTTTCCCGGTGCGGGCAGCCCGCACGATGGCTTCTATGCAGCGCTCCACATCATCGGTCTTGACCACCACCTCAACCTTGACCTTGGGTAAAAAGTCAACCACGTACTCGGCACCGCGGTACAACTCGGTGTGACCCTTCTGGCGGCCAAAGCCTTTGACTTCTGTCACGGTCAGGCCGGTCACGCCACATTCAGCCAGCGCCTCGCGGACTTCTTCGAGCTTGAAAGGTTTGAGAATGGCGGTAATTAGTTTCACTGGGCGACTCCGTTGGTTTTTAAATATTGTCACGCATAAATTCAGGCACGGAATTTACTGGTAATAGGATAGCGCCAATCCTTGCCAAAGCTGCGATGGGTGACCCGAATGCCTACTGGCGCCTGGCGACGCTTGTATTCGTTGAGCCGGATCAGCCGCGCCACGCGTTCGACCACCGCGCGCTCAAACCCGGCGGCCACAATGTGTTCAACGCTCTGGTCGTTTTCCATGTAGCGCTCCAAAATGGCATCGAGCACCTCGTAGGGCGGCAGGCTGTCCTGGTCAAACTGATCGGCGCGCAGTTCGGCGCTCGGCGGCCGGGTAATGATGCGCTCCGGAATCGGGCTGGCGCACATGCCGTAGGGGTTGTTTTCATTACGCCAGCGTGCCAGTCGGAACACCGTGGTTTTCAGCAGGTCCTTGATCACCGCGAAGCCGCCTGCCATGTCGCCATACAGCGTGCAGTAGCCGGTGGCCATCTCGCTCTTGTTACCGGTGGTCAACACGATGGAGCCAAACTTGTTGGACAGCGCCATTAAAAACACGCCGCGAATACGCGCCTGGATGTTTTCCTCGGTGGCATCGTCCGCGAGCCCCTTAAACTCACCAGCCAGAGACATCTTGAAAGCCTCGAATTCTGGCACGATGGAAATCTCGTCATAGTGCACCTTCATGCGCCCAGCCATTTCGCGCGCGTCAATGCATGAAATGTCAGCCGTGTAGGGCGAAGGCATCATCACCGCGCGCACCTTGTCGGCCCCCAGCGCATCAACCGCAATCGCCAGCACAAGGGCCGAATCAATGCCGCCGGACAAACCCAAAATCGCGCCAGGAAAACCATTTTTCCCAAGGTAGTCGCGCACTCCCAGCACCAGCGCATCCCACAGATCGGCCTCGCTACTCTGCTCCAAAATCGTATCCGCCACTATTTTTATAGCCGCTTGCCCTCTCTGCAGCTGGGCCAAAAGCATATTTTCCTTGAAAGATTCGGCTCGGCCCGCCAACGTGCCATCAGCCTGCAACGCAAACGAACGGCCTTCAAAAACAATCTCGTCCTGCCCGCCCACCAAGTGCGCATAAACCAGCGGCAGCCCCGTGGCCAGCACGCGCTTGCGCATCATCTGCTCACGTTCGTCGCCTTTGCCCACATGAAAAGGCGACGCGTTGATGACCACGAGTAGCTCGGCACCCGCCTCTTTGGCCAGCCGGGCCGGTTCTTCAAACCATGCATCTTCGCAGATCAGCAGGCCGATGCTAATGGCATCAATGCCTTCGCCCGCCTGAAATACGCAGGTGCCCTGTCCCGGCGTGAAATAGCGGCGCTCGTCAAACACCTGGTAATTGGGCAACTCGCGCTTAGCGTAAGTTTCAACGATGCGGCCTTCGCGCAGCACCCTGGCGGCGTTGTGCCGCTGCTGCACCTCCACGCTTTTGGTGCGCAGACCCAAGCCGCTGTCGCCGTGCGTGGGTGTACCCACCACCACGCTCAGGCCTTTTAACCCGGCCAATGCGCGGGCTACGTGATTCACGGCATCATCGCAGGCCTGGATGAACGAGGGACGCAAAAACAGGTCTTCAGCCGCATAGCCACAAATCGCCAGCTCGGGCGTCAAAACCAGCCGCACACCCTCCTGATAGGCCGTGCGGGCCGCGTCGATAATCTTTTGCGCATTACCCGGCATATCGCCGACGCAATAGTTCAATTGGGCAACGCAGATTTTGAGTGGCATGAAAAAATTGAACCCTGAAAAAACACTGTACGACGCGTGAAAAACAACTCAAACAATTATGTCATCCGCGTGCTGAATTCTCCGCTGCAGGTAAACGCCGCTGCCTGGAACGCCTTGCTGGCCACACAAAGCCCGGACGGCAGTATCAATCCCTTCATGCGCCACGAATACCTGGCCGCCCTGGAAACCAGCGGCAGCGCCACACCCGCGACCGGCTGGACACCGCGTTTCGTCACGCTTTGGCAGGGCTGCGAATTGGCAGCGGCCTGCCCCCTTTACCTCAAGGATCATTCCTACGGCGAATACGTGTTTGACCATGCCTGGGCCAACGCCTACCGGCAGCACGGCCTGCACTACTACCCCAAAGCCGTGGTTGCCGTGCCGTTTACCCCAGTACCCGGTGCCCGCTTGCTGGCGCGCAATGCCACCGAGCGAACGCTGCTGGCCAGATCGCTGGTAGCGTGGTGCAAAGACGAAAAACTCTCGTCGCTGCATCTGCTGTTTGCTAGCGCTGAAGACGCGGTGGCCTGTGAACAAGCCGGATTGATGCTGCGCCACACCGTGCAATTTCACTGGAATAACAGTGCCCCCACGCTCACCACTGCGTGTGCTTCGTTGCCCCCCGAGGGAGCTGCTTCGCCTTGGGGCGGATCGGCAGAAAAACTGGCCCCGAAAGGCAGGCGTTTCAACAGCTTCGACGATTTTTTGATGTCACTCAGCCATGAAAAGCGCAAAAAAATCCGTCAGGAGCGCCGCAAGGTTCTTGACGCCAGTGTCCGCTTTCGCTGGTCGCTGGGCCAGGACATCGCCAGCTCCGACTGGGATTTTTTCTATCAATGCTACGAGCAAACGTATTACGAGCACGGCAACCCGCCCTACTTGAGTCGCGACTTTTTCCATCGCATGGCCAGCACCATGCCCGAGAACTGGCTGCTTTTTGTGGCAGAGCGCGACAGCGCGCCAATTGCTGCAAGTTTAATAGCTGTAACGTCATATTCTGCGGGGGCTGATGGCGAACTTTTCTCTTTGGCAACAGCTAAAACCGCCTATGGCCGCTACTGGGGCTCCCTGGCCCGCGTGGATTGCTTGCACTTTGAAGCCTGCTATTACCAGCCACTGCAGTGGTGCATTGAGCACGGCTACCAGCGTTTTGAAGGCGGTGCACAGGGCGAGCACAAAATGGCGCGAGCGCTACTGCCAGTCAAGACCACCAGTGCCCACTGGCTGGCGCACCCGGCCTTTGCCGACGCAGTGGAGCGCTTCCTGGCGCATGAAGGCGAAGGCATCAGCAGCTACATACAGGAACTGGAACGACGCAACCCGTTCAGGCATACCGACCGGGGCAACGCTGCCCCGACATAGTGCTACATTATCGATAGCTTATATTTTCCTTATTCATTGAGCTGAAGCCCTATTTCAAAAAACAGGGAAAACTCCAGCAAGCGGAAAATCAGACGCATCTCATTTTTCTGAGCCCCGAATCACGGCAGAGCGATATGAGCAGGTCTTTATTTCGCCTCGTCAACCATCCGGATAGTCTGCGCCTCAACCTCTTTGGCAACCTGAACCAAAACCGGATCCCGAGACAGCGCGGAGAGCATTTTCACGGGCACAATCAGGCCAATCTTGGTTTTGCCTTTCTCCGTGAATACCGAGATCCGGCACGGCAGCGCCATGTTCAGGCGCATGTCGGCCGCCAGCACTTTGGCCGCCTGCCCCGAATTACAGACTTCAAAAACCTTGCACTGCTCGTGAATGCATCAGTAATAGGGCCTCGACCGGCTTGGGACCGCAACAGGGTTCGCTGCTGCTCCAAGTCGCGGACAAGAGGCCGGCCAGATCTGCCAGACTGATTGCCATGGGGCACCGGTTCTGGTCTCAGTCAGACGATGTCCGGCGGCGGCATCGCGCCCTTCGGATGGTTGAGGTGTCCAAAGGTGCTCTCAAGCAGCCGCTCCAGCTTTTCGACTGCCCCATGAATGGCCTGATCAAGCGTCGCCGCCAAGTGTGTCACGGCAATAGGTTGCAGCCCGGCAGGCCGGGCCTCCAGCACACATTTTTTGTCGTTGCCGTGGGATTTGTGGCCATTTTCGTCACTGAGGTGAGCTTCCACGCGAGTGATCTGTCCGCCAAAACGGTGCAACTTCGCATCAATTGTGGTCGTGACAAACTGGGTCAGGCGCTCACCGCCCACGATATTTTTGTCGGTATTGACTTGAACCTGCATGGCGCTTTCTCCTTGTATCCAATGTATGCGCTTAATCAGCGCACTGCGCGCCGAAAAGCATTTGAGGCTTCATCCTACCCCAAAGCGGTATCCCACTCAGCCGCGTTAATAACAGCCCGACTGGTCTGACGAGACTGGTCACCCATCCCACCTAGCAGCCTGTCAGCCACAGAGATTTA
>DHWX01000120.1 GCA_002413395.1 Polaromonas sp. UBA5171
CTATCAAAACAAAAGCTAATTGAAGGGCACCACGGAATGCCCGTTTAATATGAGACGATGGCTTCCATGAAAAATTTTTTGGCCTCCAGCGGCTTTCGATTGCTTCAGCGCAACGAACGCGGCTGGCTCAAGCCGACTGACGACTACTTGCGGCTTTTTCTGGCCCATCCCGAACTGACGCTGGTGCCCGAGTCCTGCAAGGCCGAATTGGCCCTGCATGCGGCGCTGGTGGATGCCCCGTCAAGGCCTGTCACACCTGGCGAACTGCAGGCTCTGCACGATGCCGATGCCCGTGACAGCTATGCGCTGGCAACGTGGTCAGGCTTAAACCGCAAAACCTGCTGATCAACTTGCCACTGGCTTCCTCGATGTGAGTGCCATGATGCAACACCTCATCACACTCTTTTGACAATGACCGACATCCTGACCCTCACCATGAATCCGGCGCTGGACGTGGCTACATCCACCGATACGGTGACTGGCACCCACAAGCTGCGCTGCAGCGCTCCGCGGCGCTTCCCGGGCGGCGGCGGGATCAACGTGGCGCGTGTTGCACAGCGCCTTGGCGCTGACTGCATCGCGCTGTACCCCGCTGGCGGGGCGCCGGGGCAGCATCTGCGGCAACTGCTTGAGCAGGAGCAGGTGCGCAGCAGTTGCATCGAGATCGGCGAAGAAACACGCGAGAGCTTCTCGGTCACCGAAAGCTCCAGCGGCCGCGAATTTCGCTTTGTGCTGCCGGGCCCCACGCTGACGCCGCAGGAATGGCAGGCCTGCCTGGATCGCTTTGCCGCACTCGATCCGCCACCCCGCTATCTGGTGGCCAGCGGCAGTCTGCCGCCAGGCGTGCCGACCGATTTTTATGCCCGTCTGGTCCGCCTGGCGCGCGTGCGCGGCACCCAGGTGGTGCTCGATACCTCCGGACCGGCACTGGCTGAAGCGCTGAACGTCGGCGTCTATCTGGTCAAGCCCAGCCTGCGCGAATTGCGCGAGTTCAGCGCCAGACCGCTGACTGACGAAGCCCAATGGCGTGACGTCGCGCAGCGAATGGTCGCCAGCGGACAGGCCCAGGTGGTCGTGCTGTCGCTTGGCGAGCAGGGTGCCCTGCTCGTGGCGGCCGGGATCAGTTGGCGTGCGTCCGCCTTGCGGGTGCCAGTGCTCAGCGCCACCGGCGCGGGCGACAGTTTTGTCGGTGCCATAGTCTGGGCATTGAGCCATCAGGCCGGTCTGGCTGAAGCGTTTCGCTACGGTGTGGCGGCGGGCTCGGCTTCACTGCTCTCGGCGGGAACCGGGCTTTGCAGCCAGGCCGATGTGGCACGGCTGTACCCTGAGGTTCGCCTCACTTCTGAATAAAAATGTCAGTAACCATTGTTCAACATTGATGGTGTGCTATAAAAATAATAGTAAATTCTGTCGTGGACCGGATGACCAGGCGCGTCCGGAGAGGTTGAAAAGAAGTGCTCTCTCAGGTGTCTGAGATAAAACGCGGCGTAGCTTAAAATTATGGGTTAATGCATTTTTTAACCGGAGTCTTCCATGCCAAAAAAGATCAGAGTCGAGGCCGACATCTGCGCCCCCAAGCCCGTGCCCCCCAAAGGACACACTGCCAGCTCTGGCCATGGCCAAAAAGTCAGCCTGGAACGCGGCACGGCGACCCGCAGCAAGAAGAATCCCGGCAAGCGCCCTAAAAAAGGCGGTTAATCCCGCATTGGTCGGCGCCGCCTTTGCGCTGCCGGTTAGATCACCCGAACACCGGGGGGCGAGTCGCGCCTTGATTGTTCGGTTTTTTTTTGGCATGACCGCGCTTGCATATTGCGCCGGTACTGCCCCCACGCCAAACCGTGCGTTGGTGAGCTGAAGCTCCTATTTCATGGACGAAACGTAGGCCACGGTCGCTGTGATATCCGCGTCTGTCATCCCCCGGACACTGACTGCCATCTGGCGGTTGATCCGTGCGTGTGAGCCATCCCGGTAGCCCTTGAGCGTCCGCGTCAGGTATCCGGTTTGTTGCCCGGCAACTCGTGCATACTTTTCAGTGCCACGACCATTGTCTTCATGGCAATCTGCGCAAGTATCCCGGTATAGCGCCTTGCCCTTCATGACCAGCGCGGGATCCGCCGAAGGCTTATGGATGACATCCTGGCGTGAATAGAAGACGATGAGGCTGACCTTCTCGTCCGGGGTGAGGACGTTGATCAATCTCTTCTTGAAGTCACTGCTGATACGCTGTCCATCGCTGAATTGACGCATCTGCTCCAGAAGATAGGTGGCGTTCTGCCCTGCCAGATTGGGAACATCGGGCTTCACGCTGTTGCCACCATTGCCATGGCAGTTGGCGCAAAAGGTCGCGGTCTTGCTGCCCGCCTTGATATCCAGCTCAAGCTGGCGTGGATTTTCTTCCGCTGTCTTGAGTCGCGCGTTCAAATCCACTGCGGCCGTAGCAGGCGGGTTACTGGTCTGGCCGATGGCCGGGAAAGCGACGAACATCGAAACCAGCACGGTCGCCAGTGCCATCGGAATCCGCTTTGTCATGGCCATTATCCCTATATTGAAAGGGGTATTTTAGGTCATGGCAGAAGTGTTTCCTTACATATTACGCCGGTACTGTCCGCCCACCTCAAACAGGGCATTGCTGATCTGGCCCAAGGAGCAGACGCGCACGGCGTCCATCAGCACCTCAAACACGTTCTGGTTCTCGATCACGGCTTGCTGCAGACGTTTCAGCATGGCGGGTGACTCATTCGCGTGCAGCGCATGAAAGTCGGCCAGCCGCTTGAGCTGGCTCTGCTTTTCCTCGTCGGTCGAACGGGCCAGTTCCAGCTTGTCCGGCACGGCGTCGCCATGTGGATTGCGGAAGGTGTTGACACCGATGATGGGCAGTTCGCCGGTGTGTTTGAGCATTTCATAGTGCATGGATTCGTCCTGAATCCGCCCGCGCTGATAACCGGTTTCCATGGCGCCGAGCACGCCGCCGCGCTCGGCGATGCGCTCGAACTCGAGCAGCACCGCCTCTTCCAGCAGCTCGGTCAGCTCTTCAATGATGAAGGCACCCTGTGACGGGTTTTCGTTTTTGGCCAGCCCCCACTCGCGGTTGATGATGAGCTGAATTGCCATGGCGCGGCGCACCGACTCTTCGGTGGGCGTGGTGATGGCCTCGTCAAAGGCGTTGGTGTGCAGGCTGTTGCAGTTGTCGTAAATGGCAATCAGCGCCTGCAGCGTGGTGCGAATGTCATTGAACTGGATTTCCTGCGCGTGCAGGCTGCGCCCGCTGGTCTGGATGTGGTATTTGAGCTTCTGGCTGCGCTCGTTGGCGCCGTATTTTTCCTTCATGGCCACAGCCCAGATGCGGCGCGCAACGCGGCCCATCACGGTGTATTCCGGGTCCATGCCGTTGCTGAAGAAGAACGAGAGGTTGGGCGCGAAGTCGTCAATATGCATGCCGCGCGCCAGATAGGCTTCAACGAAAGTAAAGCCGTTGGACAGCGTGAAGGCGAGCTGCGAAATCGGGTTGGCGCCGGCCTCGGCGATGTGGTAGCCGCTGATCGAGACGCTGTAGAAATTGCGCACCCGGTTGTGCACAAAGTACTCGGCAATGTCGCCCATCACCTTCAGGCTGAACTCGGTCGAGAAGATGCAGGTGTTCTGGCCCTGGTCTTCTTTCAGGATGTCGGCCTGCACCGTGCCGCGCACGTTTTCCTGCACCCATTCGCGGATTTTTTCGGCTTCGGTGGCTGTGGGTTCGCGGTCATTGTCAAGCTTGAACTTGGCCAGATTCTGGTCGATGGCGGTGTTCATGAACATGGCCAGAATGGTGGGCGCCGGGCCGTTGATGGTCATCGACACGGACGTGCTGGGGCTGCACAAGTCAAAGCCGCCATAGAGCACCTTCATGTCGTCCAGCGTGGCAATGGAAACGCCGCTGTTGCCGACCTTGCCATAAATATCGGGGCGCGGATCCGGGTCGTTGCCGTACAGGGTGACCGAGTCAAATGCCGTGGACAGACGCTTGGCCGCCATGCCTTCGCTGAGCAACTTGAAGCGCGTGTTGGTGCGAAACGGATCGCCTTCGCCGGCAAACATGCGGGTCGGGTCTTCGCCCTCGCGCTTGAAGGCGAAGGTGCCGGCGGTGTAGGGGTAGCTGCCCGGCACGTTGTCCAGCATCAGCCACTGGAGGATTTCGCCGTGGTCAACATATTGCGGCAGCGCCACTTTACGGATGGTGGTGCCCGAGAGCGATTTGGTGGTTAGTACCGTGCGAATTTCCCGGTCGCGGATTTTCACCACGTATTCGTCACCGGCGTAGGCTTTTTGCATGGCAGGCCACTGGGCCAACAGCTTTTTGGCGGCCTGCTCCTGCTGCTGCACGCGTTCCTGGGCCAGGCGCAGGACGGTGGTTTTTGCGCCGTCGCGGGTCGCGTCGTCGTCGTGCAGCATGCGGGCGGTTTCATGCAGCTGCTGAATCTCGCGCGCCAGACTGGCTTGTGCACGCGCCGTTTTTTTATAGGCGCGCACGGTGGCGGCAATTTCGGCCAGGTAACGCGTGCGGGCGGCGGGCACCACCGGCGTCTGGTTGGTGCTGTGGCGCACCGTGACCACGGGCAGGGAACCCCCCGACAGCGGCAGGCCGAGCGCCGCCAGACGTGGTTTTAGCGCCTGGTACAGCGCCGTGACGCCATCGTCGTTGAAACGCGCGGCCATCGTGCCGAACACCGGCATCTGGTCAGCCGCCGTGCCCCAAGCCTCCCGGTTGCGCTGTACCTGCTTGGACACATCGCGGAGCGCGTCGAGTGAGCCCTTGCGGTCAAACTTGTTGATGGCAATGAACTCGGCAAAGTCCAGCATGTCGATTTTTTCCAGCTGGCTGGCGGCACCGAATTCGGGTGTCATGACATACATTGGAATGTCCACCAGCGGCACGATGGCGGCATCGCCCTGACCAATGCCGGAGGTTTCCACGATGATCAGGTCAAATCCCGCGCACTTGCAGGCGGCAATCACATCCGGAAGCGCCTTGCTGATTTCCGAGCCAAAGTCACGCGTTGCCAGTGATCGCATGAAAACACGTTGACCGCCGGAGACCAGCGAACGCAGCGCCGGGCCGCCCCAAGCAAGTTCAGCCCCCTCGGGGGGCAGCGCAGTACGCGAAGCGACAAGCGTGGGGGCCTGTGAATTCCAGGGACTGATTGCATTCATGCGGATGCGGTCGCCCAGCAGCGCGCCGCCGCTCTTGCGGCGTGACGGGTCGATGCTGATCAGTGCGATGCGCAGCCGGTCACCCTGGTCAAGCCGCAGGCGGCGGATCAGCTCGTCGGTGAGGGATGACTTGCCCGCCCCGCCAGTCCCGGTGATGCCCAAAACGGGTATCTTTCTAGTGGCAGCCTGGGCCCGCATGGCCTGGACCAGCGCCTTGTTGGCCTGGTTGTTTTCAAGCGCGGTGATGAGCTGCGCCAGCGCTCGCCAGTTCATTTCGCCATGGCCTTCAACGGCAGCGATGTCTTTGGGCGCAAAGCCGGTCAGATCCTTGTCGCAGCGCATCACCATCTCGCCAATCATTCCGGCCAGGCCCATTTTCTGGCCGTCTTCAGGGCTGAAGATGCGTGCCACGCCGTAGGCCTGCAACTCGCGGATTTCCGGCGGCACGATCACGCCGCCGCCGCCGCCAAACACCTGGATGTGCTCGCCGCCGCGGCTTTTGAGCAAATCGACCATGTATTTGAAATACTCCACATGGCCGCCCTGGTAGGAGCTGATGGCAATGCCCTGCGCGTCTTCCTGCAAGGCGGCCGTCACCACTTCATCGACGCTGCGGTTGTGGCCCAGGTGAATGACTTCGGCGCCCATGCCCTGCAAAATGCGCCGCATGATGTTGATGGCGGCGTCGTGACCATCAAACAGGCTGGCCGCGGTGATGAAGCGCACCTTGTGGGTGGGGCGGTAACTGGCGAGCGCTTGGTATTCTGCGGATAGATCGGTCATGAATTTTCCCGGCTGTGGCAATGGGCACCGATAGGATGCCAGATCAGCATGATATTACGTTTACGTAAACGTCAATTAAAGCTGGGATCAACTGCTTTGCCTTTTTTAAAGACTTTCATCTCGGGTTAACCCTTGGATTTTTTTATGCTCTGGAGCACCCTGCAAGCACGCGTGAAATATTTTTGACGAAAATTAAAAAAATTCATCACTTTTTGAGGCCCTTTTCTGCCAATTTAAGGAAAGTACTAATGCAACATAAAGGCAAGTCGGATAAATTACACCTTCACCCATGACTTGCAAGAGCCAAAGTGGCGTTGTTGCGTTAATCAACGTGTACACCGAATTTATTTACCATTATGGAGATTAAATGACTACTCGTTTCGTAAAACTTGCCGTTGCATCAGCTGTTTTGAGCATCGCCGGCATTGCCGCTGCGGCCGACCCGATCAAGATCGGTGTCGATGGCCCCTTCACTGGCGGCTCTTCTTCGATGGGCGTGAGCATGCGTGACGGCGTCAGACTCGCCGTCGACGAAATCAACAAGTCCGGCGGTGTGCTGGGCCGCAAGCTGCAACTCATCGAGCGTGACGACGAGGCCAAAAATGAGCGCGGCGTGCAGATCGCCCAGGAGCTGATCAACAAGGAAAAAGTCACTGCAGTCGTTGGCTACATCAACACTGGCGTGTCGCTAGCATCGCAGCGCTTCTTCCAGGACGCCAAGATTCCTGTGATGAACAACGTGGCCACCGGCTCGATCGTCACGAACCAGTTCCCGAAAGATCCCGACAACTACGTCTTCCGCAACGCGGCCGCTGACAATATTCAGGCGCCGATGATCGTGGAAGACGCGATTACCCACCGCGGCTTCAAAAAGGTCGCCATCCTGGCCGACTCCACCAACTACGGTCAGCTGGGACGCGAAGATCTTGAAAAAGCACTGAAAGCCAAGGGCGTTACCCCGGTTGCTGAAGAAAAGTTCAACATCAAGGATGTGGACATGACCGCGCAGCTGCTCAAGGCCAAGGAAGCCGGCGCACAAGCCATATTGACCTATGGCATTGGCCCTGAACTGGCACAGATTGCCAATGGCATGACCAAGCTGGGCTGGAAAGTACCCATGATCGGCAGTTGGACCCTGTCGATGGCCAACTTCATCGACAACGCCGGCTCTGGTGGTGAAGGCGCCCGCATGCCGCAAACCTTCATCCAGGAGCCCAGCAACCCCAAGCGCAAGGTCTTCATCGACGACTACCTGAAGACCTTCAAGCCGAAAAATAACCGCATCGATTCACCGGTTTCGGCGGCCCAGGGCTATGACTCCATCTACCTGCTGGCAGCGGCCATCAAACAGGCAAAAAGCACCGAAGGACCGAAGATCCGTGAGGCACTGGAAAGCCTCAACACCAAGGTCGAAGGCGTGGTGATGACTTATGACAAGCCGTTCAGCAAGACCAATCACGAAGCGATTGGCGCCAGCATTCCAGTGATGGGTGAGGTCAAGAATAGTCGCGTGGTGCGCGCCACGCAGACAAAGTAAAAGCCTCAAGGCCGAGTAGTCATCGCGCTGCGGCGCTGAGAGACAGGCACCGCGCGGGCCGAGATGGTCTTCGCGGTGCTTTTTTATGTCGTTGAACACCCGGGCGCCTGTCTGTAGCTGAGAAGCAGGCAGGCCGCCTTCGGATATTTTCGTGGAACTGTATTTATGGACATCCTGCTTCAACTTGTCTACAGCGGCGTTGCGCTGGGCATGATCTACGCGGTCATTGCATTCGGTTACCAGCTGACCTTTCAGACCTCGGATACGCTCAATTTCGGTCAGGGCGATGCGCTCATGCTGGGTGCCATGGTCGGCTTGACGCTGGTTAATCTGGGCGTGAATTACTGGTTGATGATTCCGCTGGTGATTGTCTTCGGCATGTTGCAGGGTAGCCTGGTCGAGTGGGTAGCCGTGCGCCCCGCCATCAAGATCAAGAGCGAGTTCGGCTGGATCATGTCAACCATTGCGCTGGGTATCATTTTCAAGAACGTGGCTGAAAATGTCTGGGGGCGCGACGACCTGAAGTTTCCTTCGCCGCTGCCCGAGTCCCCCCTCAAGATACTTGGCGCCAATGTGCTGCCCATGGAAATTCTGGTGGTGGTGGGCGCCGTGCTGATGATGCTCGCCGTGGAATTTTTCAACCGCAAAACCATTTACGGCAAGGCGGTTGTTGCCACTTTCAATGACCGCGATGCCGCCAAGCTGATGGGCATCAACACCGGTCTGGTCATTACGTTCTCTTATGCGCTGTCGTCCGCCACGGCCGCGTTTGCCGGCGTGCTGATTGCGCCGCTGACACTGACCGGCGCTACCATGGGCGCGGTGCTCGGGCTGAAGGCTTTTGCGGTTGCCATCATTGGCGGCCTGACCAGTGGCATGGGCATTATTGTGGGCGGCATCATCCTGGGGGTGGCTGAGACCACCACCGGTTTTTACATTTCCACCGGCTACAAGGACGTTCCCGGGCTGGTCCTGCTGCTGCTGGTGCTGGCCATCAAGCCTGCAGGCCTGTTTGGTAAAAACGCGATCAAGAAAGTTTGAAGATGAACCGCAAGACCCTTATTGCAGCGGTGATTGGCCTGGCCTTGCTGGGCGCCGTACCGTTATTTACCAGCAACTCGTATTACATCCACATGGTCGGGACCATCATGATCTATGCGATCCTGCTGTTCGGCCTGGACATCGTGGTCGGTTACACCGGCCAGGTATCGCTGGGTCACGCTGGGCTGTTTGGTGTCGGTTCCTACACGGCGGGTGTGCTGATGATGAAGCTGGGCGCGCCGCTGTGGGTGATCGTGCCAGCCAGTATCGGCGTGACCGCAGGCTTTGGCGCCGTGCTGGCCTTGCCGGCGCTGCGGGTGACCGGGCCTTATCTGGCCATGGTGACGCTGGCATTTGGCACCATCATCCAGATACTGATCAATGAGATGACCTTTCTGACCGAAGGCCCGCTTGGCATCAAGATTCCCAAGCCATCGATTGCCGGGTATCAGCTCGATGAGCGCGGTTTTTACTGGATGGTGTTCACGCTGATGGTAATTTCGCTGGTGGTGGTGGACCGCATTTTGCGTTCGCAGCTAGGTCGCGCGTTTGAGGCCTTGCGTGGCAGCCCCGTGGCGTCAGATTGCATGGGCGTTTCGGTTTACCGCTACAAGGTCTATGCCTTCGTGATCAGCGCTGGCTTTGCCGGGCTGGCCGGCTGTCTCTATGGCTATTCAGAACAGTACATCTCGCCCAACACCTACAACTTCGAGTTGACGGTGCTGTTTTTGCTGGCGGTCATCATGGGCGGACGCAAGACCCGGTCCGGCGCTTTGCTGGGCGCGGCCATCATCGTGATCTTGCCCAGCCTTCTGGACGATCTGGACATGTTCCGCATCGTGGCCTCGGTGCTGGCAGCACTGATCGCCGTGGGCGCGGTGGTGGGCGTGGTCAAAAAGATCACCACTCCCAAGGCCATGGCGATCCCGGTGGCAGGAACGATTGCACTGGCTGGCTTTTCGTTCTGGCTGGACACGATCACCGACTGGCGGCTAAGTATTTTCGGCTTGATGATTCTCTTCGTCGTGTATTACCTGCAGGACGGAATTGTGGGCTTTGTCCGCAGCCTGTTCCATGTGCGCAAAGTGGTGGGCCTGGATGCCAGGGGCATGGCGTCGGCTGACGCCGACAAGGACGCGGTGATGGTGGCGGCCAGCGCCGGTGCCAGCGAGGCCGGCAGTGATCTGCTGGTCGCACAGGGCGTGCTGATGCAATTTGGCGGCCTCAAGGCCATCAACCAGGTCGACTTGCGCATCAAGCGCGGCACCATTCACGGCCTGATCGGCCCGAACGGTTCGGGCAAGAGCACCATGATGAATGTATTGACCGGCATTTATGTGCCGACCGCAGGCAGCATTGATTTTGCGGGACGATCGGTGGTGGGCCGCACATCGTCGGACATCGCACTTTCGGGTATTGCACGCACTTTCCAGAACGTGCAGCTGTTCGGTGAAATGACCGCGCTGCAAAACGTGCAGGTGGGCTTGCACCACACCTTTGACAGCAACATCGTCGATGTAGCCCTGCATACGCCGCGCTACAAGCGCGAAGAAAAGGCCACCGTTGAGCGCGGTCTGGGGTTGCTGCGCTTTGTGGGGCTGGCTGATTTGGCCACCGAAGAAGCGCGCAACCTGCCCTACGGCAAGCAGCGCCTGCTGGAAATCGCGCGCGCACTGGCACTCGATCCGCAATTGCTGCTGCTCGACGAGCCCGCTGCCGGACTGACCGCGCCCGACATCAAGGAACTGGTGGCCATCATCCGCAAGATTCGTGACCATGGCATCACGGTCATCCTGATCGAGCACCACATGGATGTGGTGATGGGCATCTGCGACTCGGTTTCCGTGCTGGACTTTGGCCAGAAGATTGCCGAAGGCAAGCCTGCCGATGTGCAGGCCAATGAAAAAGTGATCGAGGCTTATCTCGGTGGTTCGACCGTATAAGGAAAGAAGAATTCACCATGTTGAGCATCAAAAATTTAGAGGCTGGTTACGGCAAGGTACGGGTCTTGCACGGCATTTCAATGGAAGTTCCCAAAGGCAAGGTGGTGACGCTGATTGGCTCCAATGGTGCCGGCAAGACGACCACCATGCGCGCCATATCCGGCATGATCAAGCCCACAGCTGGCGAAATCATCCTGCGCGGCAAGCGCGTGGATGGCCTGGAGTCCTACACCATTGCCAAGCAGGGCCTGGCTCACTCGCCCGAGGGCCGACGCGTGTTTGCCACCATGACAGTGACCGACAACCTGCTGCTGGGCGCCTTTCCGCGCTTGACGGGCAGCCGCCCAAAGGGTGATGTCGAGGGCGATCTGGAGCGGGCCATGGAGTTGTTCCCGCGTCTCAAGGAGCGCAGCGCCCAATTGGCCGGAACGCTGTCGGGGGGCGAGCAACAGATGCTGGCCATGGCCCGCGCGGTCATGCTGAACCCGGAAATCGTCCTGCTGGACGAGCCCTCCATGGGCCTGGCCCCCATTCTGGTGGAAGAGGTGTTCCGCATCATTGCGGATCTGAAGGCGAGGGGCGTCACCATGCTGCTGGTTGAGCAGTTTGCCGCAGCGGCCCTGAAGGTGGCCGATTACGGCTATGTGCTGGAAAACGGCCGTATCACGGTGCACGGTGAGGCGGCCAGCTTGCGCAACGACCCGGCGGTGAAAGCGGCCTACCTGGGCGGCGGGCACTGACGCTTTCCTGCTGCGGGTGGCCCGCCGATCAGGTGACCTTGATGCCTTTGAGCCCAGGGTCTCCCGGCGGGAAATGCAAATCGAGCTGCAGCAGCGTGCTGCGCACTATCCTGGCAATCATCAGGTCGCGGTGGGTCTTGGAGTTCGCAGGCACCACGGTCCAGGGCGCCCAGGGCGTGCTGGTGGCGTTCAGCAGGTTTTCATACGCTTTCTGGTATTGTGGCCACTGCTTGCGCACCTCCAGATCGCCCATGCTGAATTTCCAGCGTTTGGTGGGGTCATCCAGCCGGGCTTGTAGCCGCTCGCGTTGCTCGTCCAGGCTGATATGCAGCATGAACTTCAGGATCACGGTACCGGTTTCGCTGAGCATACGCTCAAAGTCATTGATGTGTTGATAGCGCTGCGCCGTCTGGTCTGGCGTGATCCAGCCATTGACGGGCGGCACCAGCACGTCTTCGTAATGGCTGCGGTTGAAAATCATCAGCTCGCCCGCGCCGGGCACGACCTGGTGAATGCGCCACAGGAAGTCGTGTGCGCGTTCGTCTTCGATCGGGGCTTTCCAGCCCACCGTGCGCACCCCCAGAGGGCTGATGTGGCTGAAGACGCCGCGTAGCGTGCCGTCCTTGCCGGCGGTGTCGGTGCCCTGCAGGATGACCAGCAGTTTGTAGCGTTTGTCCGCGTAAAACAGGTTTTGCAGTTCATCGAGCTCGTTGGCCAGCGCTTCGACCTCCATCTTGTCGCGCTCTTTGTCCCCGCTGGAAAAAGGCTTGGCATCAGGATCGAAGTCAGCCAGCTTGCAAGCGTCGCGTTTCTTTTTCTTTTTGTCATGGTCTTGGGTGGTGCCGGTTTGGGGCGGCTGCCATCGGGCCAGCAATTCGGCCTGCGACTTGAGTTCGGCCTTGCCGAGGGAGGCAGTCGGTGAAAAGGATTTTTCAGCATGGGTCGATGGCATCAGGGTCTCCTGCAGCGGATTGAGGGTTGTCTGATTCTTGCATGTCGCCCCGCCGTGCGCACGGCAGGCGGTGAAAGAATACACTTTTAGCCATGCCGCCCGCGCATCAGCGCTGCAAGCATTCTTCAACTTGAAAACACGACAGACCCTTGCCATGAAAACCGCCGCCCCACCAGATACCGCCGCTTCATTGCTGATTCAGCCCGCGTCAGGCTATGCCGGTGATGTGACGGTGCAGCTGGCCTTTGCCTGGCTGCAGTCGGGCGAGGCGGTGCTGGTGGATGTGCGCACCGACGCCGAACGCGAATGGGTTGGCTACGTGCCGGGTGCCATTGCGCTGGCCTGGAAGCAGTGGCCCGGCATGGTCATGAACCCTGGCTTTGATGAAGGCCTGAAGGGTGCGGTGCCGCAGGGTATAAAAGCGGTGATGCTGTGCCGCAGCGGCGTGCGTTCGGCCGCTGCGGCCAGGCGGGCGAATGAACTGGGGATTGAGGCCTACAACATTCTGGAAGGGTTTGAAGGCGATGCCAACGCTCAGGGCCAGCGCGGCCAGCGCGGCGGCTGGCGCTTTTGGGGACTACCCTGGAAGCAGGGATAAGCCCGACGGCAAAGTTATATGTGCAAAAATTCTCATATCCGACCCTGTGTGAGGCTACTCATGCCTGACACCGCAGGAGTTCCCTGCCTTCAGGCGGGAGGGAATGTCAACCATCCATCAATTGCCGCACGCCGCTGGTTGCGATGAATCGCTCGTAGCTGCGCATGAATCCCGGGCTGTGGTCGTCATGGACCGCAAAAAGGGCGGTATACAGACGTGCCGGGTTATTCACCAGGGCGTGAGCCTGGCGTGGCTGAGCTTTATTCCGGGTGCCCAGCGCCAGTTGCAGCTCCAGATCAATGAGCTTTGTTCCGGCGCGAATGTCCTGTACCGTGGCCGCATCCCAGCCTTGGGTGGCGGCCATGTCGGCGAGCTCCGGCAGATTTTCCACAGGTTCGAGCTGCAGCCAGCTCACGCCGCCCTTGGGGTCCAGCGCGAGCACGCCGAAGGGTGCGCCTATTACCATGTACTCGATCCAGCCCTGCCTCAGGATCAGGTTTTCCAGCGCTTGCGCGATCACCGGGTCACGCAGCAGCGCATGCTGCGCGTGTGACAGTGTGGCGCGCCAGATCTGTTGATGGCGCGCGTCGGGAAGTTGCCGCATGCTCTGAATCGCGTCGCTCAGGCGCAGCCGAAGGTCGGTGGACTGCTTGGGAATAAACTGCTCGATCAGCCCGCGGTTGAAGGCCGATATGGCGAGCTGTTCGTCGGCACGGCCGGTGAGCAAAATGCGCGATCCCGACCAGTCCGCCAATTCGCTCAATACCCGCAGCCCGCTCATGGCCGGCATCGAGTAGTCCACCACGCAGACCCGGGTCAGGGCAAAGCGCGCCGTGCCGTCTTCGCGCCAATAGCGCAGGATTTGTGGGATCAGTGCGGCCCCTTCGCGCCAGCGATTGATGATTTCCTGCTGGGCCCAGGCGTCGGCCTCCCGGCGCGGCGGCTCCTGCAACAGCAGCTCGATGCAGGTCGCCGGGCGCAGGAACAGCCGGACATACCAGTCAGGCGGCATGACCTCGGCCAGCATTTCCAGGTAGTCCTGGTCATCGTCGAGGAAAATCACGCCGCCCGGTCGGCGATAGAGTGCAAGAGACATGGTGCGCAGGTCTTTCATCCTGGGATTGAGGTTGTCAAGATGACGATGCATTTGATCGTTGGCTGTATTGTGCTTGTTCCCTATTGAACGCGCGCATGCAGGACCTCTCAGTTTTGATGCCGAGGCTGACCGGTGGCGTGCTGATTGGGAAATCTCTAGCCGCCGGTTGGCGGACATGCGCCAAACCTGTTCATAATGCAGCCCAATGACCTTTTTAGCGCTAGATGTGGGTAACACCCGCCTGAAATGGGCCCAGTATGACGCGCCAGTGGCGGCGGCCAAACTGCTGGCCCAAGGCGCGGTATTTCTGGAAAACATCGACAAGCTTGCCGAGGGCGAATGGAAGGCCATATCCCCGCCCGCGCAGATGCTCGGTTGTATCGTGGCCAGCGACGCCATCAAGCGCCGCGTGGCCGAGCAGATGGAACTTTGGGACGCAGTCCCGCGCTGGGTGGTGTCAAGCCGGCAAGAAGCCGGCTTGACCAATGGTTATGACCATCCCGCGCGCCTTGGCGCTGACCGCTGGGTCGCCATGATTGGCGCGCACCACCGGCTGCTGACGCGCGGCATCCGCAAGCCCTGCGTGGTGGTCATGGTGGGCACGGCGGTGACAGTGGACGCCATTGACGCCTCGGGAAAATTTCTGGGCGGCATCATTTTGCCGGGCCATGGCATCATGCTGCGCGCACTCGAATCGGGCACTGCCGGCCTGCATGTGCCAACTGGCGAAGTGCGCGATTTCCCCACCAACACCAGTGACGCGCTGACCAGTGGCGGTACCTTTGCGATTGCCGGCGCAGTGCAGCGCATGATGGAAAACCTGATGCGCCATTGCGGTGAGGCACCCGAGTGCATCATGACGGGCGGTGCCGGCTGGAAGATGGCACCCAGTCTGTCGGTTGGTTTCGAGCTGGTGGACAGCCTGATTTTTGACGGCCTGCTGGAGATTGCCGCCCGTCGCCTTGCAAGCTGAAAATTTTAAAAACGGAGCACCCCCATGTCAGACCTGAACGCCGCTTTTGACAAAGCCATGCTGGACTCAAAAAACCTGAGCGAGCGCCCGGACAACGCGACGCTGCTCAAAATTTACGCCCTATACAAGCAGGGCAGCGTGGGCGACAACACCGAGAAAAAACCCGGCTTCAGCGACATGGTGGCCAGAGCCAAGTGGGACGCCTGGAACAACCTCAAGGGCATGTCTTCAGACGACGCCATGCGGCAGTACATTGACCTGATCGCCGATCTGAGCTGATCTGATCGCCGCGGCTGACTCCCCCGCCCGCCTGGGGAGAGGGGCAACAGCCAGGGCGCGTCGTCAAGCCACCACGCCGCGCTGGCGCAGCTCGGCAATTTGCGTTTCTGACAACCCCACCTCGCGCAGCACCGCGTCGGTGTCCTGGCCCAGGGTGGGCGCGTTGCGCCGGTGGCCGCCTGGCGTGACCGACAGCTTGGGCACAAAACCTGGTACGGTCAGCGTAGTGCCGTCCGTCATGCGAATCTGCTCAAGCATGCCGCGCGCCGCGTAGTGCGGGTCGCTGGCAATGTCGGTAACGGTGTAAATTTTTCCTGCTGGCACTTCGGCGCGTTCGAGCGCTGCCAGTGCCTCGGCCACGGTCAGGTTACCGGCCCATTGCCCAATGGCCTGGTCGATTTCGGCAACCCGCGCCACCCGCCCGGTGTTGTCGGCCAAGTCCGGGTCAACGGCCAGGTCGGCGCGGCCAATGCACTGCATCAGCCGCCTGAAAATGCTGTCGCCGTTGCCGGCAATCAGGATATACGCCCCCACGCTCCCCGCTTCGCGGGGTTCGCTGCCCCCCGAGGGGGCTGGCCTTGCTTTGGGTGGCACGGCGCTGGCGGCCGGTGCCCCTATGCTCTCATCGCTGTTCTTGCAGCGATAGGCATTGCTCGGCGCAATGCCGGGCAGGGCGCTGCCGGCCGGACCGCGCACCGCGCCAAACGCGCTGTATTCGGGCAGCAGGCTTTCCATGCAGTTGAACACGGCTTCATACAGCGCCACGTCGATCACCTGGCCCGCACCATGCTGGTTGCGGTGGTGCAGTGCCATCAGGATGCCGATCACGCCATGCAGCGCGGCCAGCGTGTCGCCGATGCTCACACCTACCCGCACCGGCACGCGTCCTGGTTCACCCGTCAGATGGCGCAGTCCGCCCATGGCTTCGGCCACCACGCCAAAACCGGGCCGGTCGCGGTAGGGGCCGGTTTGCCCATAGCCGCTGATGCGCAGCATGATGAGGCGCGGATTGACTGCCAGCAGCGCGTCGGGCCCCAATTCCCAGTCCTCCATCGCGCCGGGGCGGAAGTTTTCAATCAGCACGTCGGCTTCCCGCGCCAGTTTGCGCACAATCTCCTGGGCCTGCGGCTGCCGTAAATCGAGGGCGACCGAGCGTTTGTTGCGTGACTGCACCTGCCACCAGACCGAGGTGCCGTCTTTCAGCAAGCGCCATTTGCGCAGCGGGTCGCCTGCACCAGGCGGTTCAATCTTGATGACTTCGGCCCCGAAATCGGCCAGGGTTTTGGCGGCGAACGGCCCGGCAATCAACTGGCCGAGTTCCACCACTTTCAGGCCGGCCAGCGGACCCGATCGACCGGAAGCTGGAGTTGCGGCACCGCTCATGGACTTAGTGACCCACTGATTTCTTGTTGGCTGCGGGCTTTTTGAGCGCGGGTTTTTTTGCAATCAGCGCGTCCAGGTTCTTCACGATCTCGCCCTCAATCTTTTCCTTGAAGACGCCGAGCAGAAAACCGAGTTTGGCGTTCAGTTCAAAGTGTTCCCGCGTGACCGTCAGCGTGCCATTGACGCCCGAGCGGCTGAAGCTCACCAGGTCTGCAGTTTCGCCTTCCTTGTAGGTGCAGGTCATGTCGAACTGTTCCTCGGCCTGCCCGGCCCAGGTAAAAGCGATCTTGCGCGCCTGGGACAGGCCGAGGCCGTGTTCACGGTGGATCTGGATATCAGCCATTCGGGGTCTCTGTCGTGTTGGCGGTGTCTGTCGCCAGGGCCTTGTGCCGCTCGTCCCTGGAAAGCTTTGCCAGTCGTTTGACGGCATCATAAAACCGCTGCCAGTTGCGCCCTTCGCGTTCGAACAGCGCCTCAAAGCCGGGCACCAACTCATCATAGGCGGCCAGCGCGCCAAACGCGGCATTGTTGGCCTGCGCCATCCAGCGGTCATAGCCGGCATAGCCGCCCCAGGAGGTTTTGAGCCGGGCGTAGGCCTCTCGAAAGTGCTGCATCACTATCATTTTGCGAGCTTCTTGTGCAGGTGACGGCTGGGTGGGTAGCGCATTTTCCTCATAAATATCAGCCAGCTCGCGGCGTGTGGCGAGGGTCAGCGCGCGGAACTGCTGGCGGCGCCCGTCAAACACGGCATAGGCTTTGCGGGCTTCGCTGCTGCCCTGGCTGGCCAGCCAGCGCTGGCTGCCCATGCGCTCCACGGCAGTGGCAAATGACTCGTTGAACATCGTGTCGTCCCTGGCATACACCACCTGGTGCGCCAGCTCGTGAAAAATCAGGCGCGCCAGTTCCCCATCTGGGTAGTCGATGAAGGTGCTCAGCAACGGGTCGCCGCCAGCCCAGTTCATCCAGCCCAGGGTGGAATAGGCCGGAACGCCATAAACGCTGACCTCAAAACCCTGCGCTGCAAGCTGTGCCGCCTCGGTACGCGCCTTGGCCTCATCAAAGTAACCGCGGTAGCCAACGCAACCAGCCACCGGGAAACACCAGGTCTTGAGCGTGAGCGAAAATTCGGGTGCCGCCGCCACGTTCCACACGGCGGATTTGCGGTGCAAATTGGCGTAGCGGTGATAGCTGGCGTTGTCGGGCAGCTTCAATTCGGTCACGGCAAAGCTGCGGATACGCTGCGCCAGCGCGAGCCGGCTTTTCAGTTGCGCCGGGGTGTGCGCATCGGCCAGCCAGTCTTCCACCGGACCCGCGGCATACATCATTTGGAGATGGCTGCTGACCGATTGCCAGTAGTAGCCCAGATCGGCGCAGCCCGTGAGAAAGAGCGCGGCCACGCCTGTGCTCAGGACGCTGCCAAGGCGCGTCAAGGTCACGGTCAGGGCCCGTTTCATGCCGTCCGCAGCGCTGGCTGCGGCGCGCTCAATTGCACCTCCACCAGGCAGTCGTAGAACACCGGCCCATGGCCCAGGTCGGTCAGGCGCTGGCTGGTGAGCTGGTTCACATTGCTGCCGCCAAGCCCCAGCTTGCGCCACCAGACACCCAGGCCGTTGACGACGCCGGGCCGCGCGCGCGGGGACACTTCGGCTTTGACGAGATACTCGCCACGCGGGTTGAACACCCTGACGACGGCGCCGGGGGTGATGCCGCGCGCTGCGGCATCCAGCGCGTGCATTTCCAGCAGCGGTTCGCCCTCGATGTCGCGCAGGCTTTTCACGTTGACGAAGCTGGAGTTTAAAAAATTGCGGGCGGGCGGCGAGATCATGGCCAGCGGAAACTCTTTCGAGGAGCCCGGCGTTTCGTAGTTGGGCACATGGTCGGGCAGCCCGTCCAGTCCCTGTGCGGCCAGCCGCTCGCTGAAAAATTCACAGCGGCCCGAGGGTGTAGGGAAATGGCCGTCAGCAAACGGTGCATCAGGCAACTTCAGGGTGGCAAAGCCTTTGTCCAGCAACTCGGTGAAGTCGATTTTGTCGCCATAGACCGCACGGCACAGCGTCTCGTCGCTGTCGGCAAAGCAGGTCTCAGTGAAACCCATGTGGGCCGCCAGTTCCCGAAATATCTGGGTATTGGGTTTAGCCTGCCCCAGCGGCGCAATGGCCGGGCGGTTAAGCAGGGCGTCGGTATGGCCGTAGGCGCTGTGCACATCCCAGTGCTCCAGCTGCGTGGTGGCCGGCAAAACAAAGTCGGCGTAGTCGGCGGTATCGGTCTGGAAATGCTCCAGCACCACGGTAAACAGGTCTTCGCGGGCAAAGCCCTGCACCACCTTGCCCGACTCCGGCGCGACCGCCACCGGGTTGCTGTTGTAGACGATCAGTGCCTCGACTTTCGGTCCGAACTTGGGCGAAGTTTCACGCAGCAGGTCGTCGCCGATGGTGACCATGTTGATCGTGCGCGGTGTGCGTCCGGCCAGCAGCTCGGGCCGCTGCAGCGCCGCCTTGTCCACGGGAAACAGGCTTGAACTGCTGAGCAGCACGCCGCCGGCGCGGTGCCGCCAGGCACCAATCAGCGCGGGCAGGCAGGCCACGGCGCGCACCGCGTTGCCGCCGCCGTGCACGCGCTGCATGCCGTAGTTCAGGCGAATCGCCGCAGGCTGCTGGTCGACCAGACACTGGCCGTAGTCGCGGGCCAACGATTTGATCTGCTCCACCGGCACACCGCAGAGGCTGGCGGCGCGTTCAGGGCTCCATTGCAATGCCCGTTCGCGCAACGCCTGCCAGCCCAGCGTATGGCGGGCGATGTAGTCGTGGTCCAGCCAGTCATGGGTAATCAGCTCGTGCATCAGCGCCAGGGCCAGCGCGGCATCGGTGCCCGGCAGCAGCGCAATGTGCTCGTGGCATTTCTCGGCGGTTTCGCTCTTGCGCGGGTCAATGCACACGAGTTTGGCACCATCGCGTTTGGCCTGCTGCGCATAGCGCCAGAAGTGCAGGTTGCTGCCAATTGAATTGCTGCCCCAGATGATGATGAGTCTGGATTCCGCAAAAAACTCCACCCGCATGCCGACCTTGCCGCCCAGCGTGTGCGTCAAGCCTTCGCCTCCCGCCGTCGAGCAGATGGTGCGGTCCAGCAAGGAGGCGCCCAGCCGGTTGAAAAAGCGCCCGGCCATGCTTTCGCCCTGAACCTGGCCCATGGTGCCTGCATAGCTGTAGGGAAGGATAGCCTCGGGATTGCGCGCCGCAATCGCTTTCAGGCGCGCCGCAATGTCGCTCAGCGCGGTGGCCCAGCTCACCGGCTCAAACTGGCCGGAGCCCTTGGGCCCACAGCGTCTGAGCGGCTGCAGCAGGCGTTCTGGATGGTAGGTGCGCTCGGTGTAACGTGACACCTTGTTGCACAGCACGCCGCCCGTCTGCGGGTGGTCGGGGTTGCCCTGCACCCTGGTGGCCACGCCGCCCTCCACCGTGGTCAGCAGGGCGCAGGTGTCGGGGCAGTCATGCGGGCAGGCGCCGCGCACCTGCACGGGCTGGGAGGCGGGTTTCGCGGTGTCGGCGGCAGAGAAGATGCTCATAGTGGTGCTCATGGTGCAACTTTATATCGAAAGGCAAGCCCGGAGCCTCCTTGTAAATCGGCGCGAGGGTGTGCACCGCCCGCTCGGGCCAGGCTGGGCAAGGTGCTGGAGACACACTGCAGGGGCTGAGCCTGGGAAGGTTCCGGGTTGATTTTGGCGGGCACCCCAAGGGTTCCTGACGGGTCGAGCTCAGCCTGAGTGACTTGAACCGCCAAGCGCGCGGACGAGAGGTGCCAAGGCCTGAAGCTGGCAAATAACCGATGGCTTATAGGGGTATGCCCCCCGAAATTTTGAGGGATTACGACTAAAGTAGCGCTGGCAAGGGGGCTCATGTTTCGTTTGTTACGTTGCCGCTTTAAGCTCCTGTAAATTATGTTGTGAAAAATATGACCATGATTCTTAACCGCAGAAAATTCTCCATCACCACCGGTGCAGCCATGCTGGCCGGTTTCAATATTGCCCGCGCCCAGTCTGAAGGAAAAATCATCCTGGGTCAGTCGGCCGCGTTTACCGGCCCTGCCGCGCAGTTGGGTATCCAGTTTTACAAAGGCGCGAAAGTTTATTTTGATCAGGTCAACGCCCAAGGCGGCGTGGGAAAGCGCTTGATCGAGATCCGTAATCTGGATGATGGCTATGAGCCCGACCGTTGCGCCGAAAACACCCGCAAGCTGATTGCAGACGACGTTTTCGCGTTGTTTGGTTACATTGGCACGCCGACCAGTGTGGTGGCTTTGCCTCAGGCGATCAAGGCAAAAGTACCCTTTATCGCACCCTTCACCGGGGCCATGGCGCTGCGTGACCCGTTCAACAAATACGCCTTTCATGTCCGGGCGTCGTACAACGACGAAACCGCGCTCATCGTCAAGCAGCTGACCAACCTGGGGTTGAAAAAAATCGCGGTGTTTTACCAAAATGACGCCTACGGCAAGGCCGGACTTGATGGCGTGACGCTGGCCCTCACCGGCCTTGGCCTGAAGCCCGTGGCGCAAGCCACGGTGGAGCGCAATTCCGTGGACGTGGCCAATGCCGTCAAGACGCTGGTGGCCGCAGGGCCCGACGCCATTGTCCAGATCAGCGCCTACAAATCCTGCGCCGCTTTCATTCGTGAAGCCAAAAAATCCGGTTATGGCGGTACTTACTACAACGTGTCTTTTGTCGGTACACAAGCGCTGGCCGACGAGCTCGGCAAAGAAGGGGCGGGCGTAGTGGTTTCGCAAGTCATGCCGTCCCCTTACAGCGCGGCACGGCCGATTGCGCGCGAATTTGTGGAAGCTGTCAAAGCCGCCGGCAAGGATGCCCAAGCCAACTTCTCCAGCATGGAAGGCTATGTGGCGGCCAAGCTGTTTGTGGAGGGACTGCGGCGGGCCGGTGCCAAGGCGAACCGCGAGTCGCTGATTACCGGCCTTGAGAGCATCGGCAGCCAGTCGCTGGGCGGCTTTCTCGTGTCGTTCTCGCCGAGCGACCATGTGGCCTCGCACTTCGTGGAGCTTTCCATGCTGACCGGCGATGGTCGCGTACGCACCTGATCTGCCGTAACGATCGGCCATAGCGGGTTGACCGCAAAAAACGTCTGACCCGATCAGGCGATAGTTTTGGTTGCAACCAGCCCGCGCATGAAGGCTTGGCAACGCGCCAGTTGGTCCAGGCTCACAAACTCATCGGGCTGGTGCGCCTGGGTGATGCTGCCCGGGCCGCACACCACGGTGGGGATGCCCGCGCTTTTGAATAAACCGGCTTCGGTGCCAAACGCGACCAGCGTGGTGCGGTCTTCGCCTGCCAGGCGTTGGGCCAGCCGGGTCACGGCATCATGGGCCGAGCCCAGGAAGGCGGGCACTTCGCAAATCGTTTCAAAGTTGAAGCCGGCCTCGGGCGCTATTTTTTGCATAGCTGGTTGTTCACGTGCTGCAAAGGCTAGCACCTCTTTTTGCATTGAAATGGCATCAGCGTTGGGCAGGTTGCGAAATTCGTAGCGAAATTCGGCGTCGCGCGGCACCACGTTGTCGGCAATGCCGCCGTGAAACTGGCCCACGCTGGCGGTGCTGAAAGGCACGTCAAAGCCCTCGTAGCGGGGCTCATTGGCCTCAAACCCCTCGGCCATGTCGCGCAGCTTGCACACCACGCGTGCTGCCATTTCGATGGCGTTGACTGATTGTGGTGTGAGCGACGAATGTGCCTCCTTGCCGCGCACACAGCATCTGTAGCGGTACACGCCCTTGTGCGCAGTGGCGGGAACCATGCTGGTGGGCTCGCCCACGATGCAGGCCAGCGGCGCAATGCCGGCGTCTTTCATGTCGGCAATCAGCTCCCGCACGCCCATGCAGCCGACTTCTTCGTCGTAGCTCAGGGCCAGGTGCACCGCAAAGGGCGCGGCGCTGTTCAGGAAATCACCGGCGTGGGCCAGCGCCATGCCGATAAACCCTTTCATGTCGCAACTGCCGCGGCCGTAGAGTTTGCCGTCGCGCACGGTGGCTGACAGCGGCTCCAGTGTCCAGTCCTGCCCGTCCCATGGCACGGTGTCGGTATGCCCCGACAAAATGATGCCGGCCGTCTTGCCTTCGCCCAGCGTGGCAAACAGGTTGGCCTTGGTGCGTTCGGCGTTGATCGTGATGCGGCTGGCTACGCCGAAGTTTTTCAGCTCGTCGCGCACAAAATGAATCAGCGCCAGGTTCGAGTGGTGGCTGACGGTGTTCATTTGCACCAGTGTCTGAATGAGGCGCAGGGCGCGCGCGGAGACCGCCTCGAAGGCGGGCAGTGAGGATGGAGGTGCTGAAATCATGCCCCTATTCTGGACCGGTTCAGGAAAAGGCGTCAGAAGGTGTACGGTGCCGAAAAACTCAGTCTTCCAGCTCGGCCTTGGCCATGTTCACATCCAGCCGTTCCATGGCATCCAGCGGCTGGCTGGCAGCCGCCTGCTTATAGAGACGGGTAGCTTCCTCCATTTTTTCGTCGCTCTCGAGCATCACCATGCCATTGGCATACTCGATCATGGCGATGGCAGAGCCGGGGTTCAACTTCAGGGCATCCTTGAACAGGGCCAGGCCAGTGCCTTTTTTGGCGCCGTAGGTCATGCTGCCAATCAGCGCGCCGACCTTGTCAATCATCTCGGCATGGAAAGCGGCCAGCGCGATATGCGCATCCGCGTGTTTCGGCTGCAGCTGGATGGTCTGCTCCAGCGCTTTTTTCACCTTGGTGCTCAAGCCCCGCGCCAGCGCCTTGGCCACGCTGATCCCCTGGCTGTAGCGCCCGAGTGCATAAGCCTGCCAGTACCATGCATTGGCGTTTTTTGGGTCCGCCGCCTGTTGTGTTTCGGCGCGTGCGGCGACATCCATGAACAGCTCCAGTTTGGCTTTTTCCCTGCTTTCGAGGTAATTGGCATAAATGCTGGTGGCCTTGTTGGCTACCGTGATGCCGTCGCCACCGGCCTGGATGCCAGCCTCGACTGCCTTCTGGAATTCGCCGTTATGAAACAGCACCCAGGCTTGCAGCACGGCGGCCTCTCTGGGTAGAGGTTCGCAGTCGCCCTGGTGCAGGCGAGCCCAGTTATTTTTCAGGCTGGCGGCATCAAAGGCATAGTCGCCAGGGTGAGGGAAAGCAGTCCATTGGGCCATATTGTTGCCTCCTCAAACTTTTTTTGTAAATGATGGGCACCGCTGATGAATGGGCGCAGCTGAGGATCAGACCGGCTGCGCTGCGGGACTGCTGTAGGCCATCACCAGCGCCTGCAAATGCGCGCGCTGGCCTTGTTCGAGATAGGGGATCAGCAGATTGAGAACATGGTGCGCTCCCCGCAGCAGTGCAGCCTGCGCGTTGCCGGGTTCCAGCGCGTTGCGCGGGTCACGCACGTATTCAAAGCTCAGCCAATAAGTCAGCACCACCACCATGCTGGTGGCCGTAGCCACCATCTCGCGCGAATCAATCGTCACGGCACCAGCGCGGCTCATGCCGTCGAGGAGAGCCCGTACGGCCCGCGTCTTGTTTTTGAGCACTGACTGGAAGTGCGTTTCCAGCCGGCGGTTTTTGCTCAGCAGGTCGTTCAGGTCGCGGTACAGAAAGCGGTATTGCCAGATTAGCTCAAACAGCGTGTGCATGAAAAACCAGGCGTCTTCGACGTTGCGCACGTCGTCGCTGGCGTTCAGCAGTTCGTTCAGTGCTTTTTCGTAGTGGTCAAACAGCGAATTGATCAGCTCGTCCTTGGCTGGGTAGTGGTAATAGAGGTTGCCGGGGCTGATGCTGAGTTCGGCCGAGATCAGTGTGGTGGAGACGTTGGGCTCGCCAAAGCGGTTGAACAGCTCAAGCGTGACCTCCAGAATGCGCTCTGCAGTGCGGCGCGGCGCTTTTTTCGCCATGGTTATTTACCTTGTTGTTCTTCACATCCCCTTCGCTACTCTAACCCAGCGCCGCCGGGCGAGGAACCCGGGAATGCTCTCATGGCCCCAAAAAGAAAAAAAGGGACCAGCTGTCCCTTTTTTAAAACGCACAGCGCACCATCGGTGCGCGCCGGGGCTCAGGCTGATTTGCGGGCGGCTGGCCGCTTGGCCGCGGGGCTGCCTGCCTTTTTGGCCGCCGGTTTTACCGTGGCTTTGGCGGCGGTTCTGGTGGCTGGCGCTTTGCCATTCATTTTGTGCAGGCTTTGGTTGAGCTCATCAATGCGCGCAGTCAGGGTGTCCACGTCCCTGGCGGAAGGGACGCCGAGTTTTTTTAGCGCTTTGGCCACACGCTCTTCAAAGATGTTTTCCAGCTTGTCCCACTGATGACCCGCCTTGGACTGGATGTTGGTGGCCATGTTGGCCATCTTGCTGGTGGCCTCGGAGATCTTTTCCTCGGCGGCCGATTGCGTCTTGCGCTGGATCGACAGGCCTTCCTTCACCAGTGTCTCAAACACCTTGCCGCCTTCTTCCTGCGCCTTGGAGAAGGCCCCCAGGCCAGCCAGCCAGATTTGCTGGGCAGACTCCTTGACGGCGCCCGACAGATGCGGAACCGTTTTCTTTTCAGCGCTCGTTTTTTGCAGTTTCTTGACCATGATGGACTCCAGGCAGGTTGGGATTGTGGAATGTTGTGGATTGGTTTGCGCAGCCCTGTGCCGCGCATACCCAAAAATATAAACGTTCGGTGCTCCGGTGTTTAGGCGCCTGCTTCTAGAAAGCTGCGGCCCCCGCTCTACGAAGAATCCTGGCCCGCGGCCCCCAAGCGTGAGGAATAATTGGGGTCGGAATCCAGTTAAGCCTCCATGGCCTGCGCGGGACGTCTGTTAATATATGCGTTCAACTTCGTACAACAAAGCATCCGTCCACCTCAGATGACCAGTCGCCAGGCCCGAGCGCAAGAAGACACCTACTTCCGCGTGATGAAGATGGTGCAGGCGCAACCCGACATCAGCCAGCGCCAGTTGGCCAAGGCACTGGGCCTGAGTTTGGGCGGTGTCAACTACTGCCTGCAGGCCCTGATGGAAAAGGGCTGGGTCAAGGTGCAAAGTTTCAGCAGCAGCAAAAACAAACTGGGCTATGCCTATCTGCTCACGCCCGCGGGTGTGACGGAAAAAACGGCGCTCACTGCCCGCTTCCTCAAACGCAAGATGCATGAATACGCCGAACTGCGCGCGGAAATTGAGGCACTGCAAAACGAGGCGCAATATCCCGTCCCCGAAGCCGGGGGGCAGGGTGAAGATTTACCGCTTCAAACCTGACCGAGCCGTTTCAACAGAAACAAACCACCGAAAAACACAATACTGAACCAGGCACTCCAGCATGACCCAACGCAAAGGCATCATCCTCGCCGGTGGCTCCGGCACCCGGCTGCACCCGGCCACACTGGCCATCAGCAAGCAACTGCTGCCGGTGTACGACAAGCCCATGATCTATTACCCGCTCAGCACATTGATGCTGGCCGGCATCAGGGACATACTCATCATCAGCACTCCGCAAGACACGCCACGCTTTACCCAACTGCTGGGCGACGGCAGCCAGTGGGGCATGAATCTGCAATATGCCGTGCAGCCCAACCCCGAAGGACTGGCGCAGGCCTTCATCATTGGCGACCAGTTTGTAGGCAATGCTCCGAGCGCGCTGGTACTGGGCGACAACCTGTTTTACGGCCATGATTTTGTGCAATTGCTTACAAAAGCGGATGGCCAAGCCAGCGGCGCCACGGTATTTGCCTACCACGTGCAAGATCCCGAGCGCTATGGCGTGGTGGCTTTTGACAAGGCTGGAAAGGCCAGCAGCATTGAAGAAAAGCCCGCCCAGCCCAAAAGCAACTATGCGGTCACCGGCCTTTATTTTTATGACACACAGGTGGTAGATATTGCCAAGGCCGTGAAGCCCAGCGCCCGCGGCGAGCTGGAAATTACGGCAGTGAACCAGGCCTACCTTGAGCACAGCCAGCTCAACGTGCAAATCATGCAACGCGGCTACGCCTGGCTTGACACCGGCACGCATGACAGCCTGCTGGAGGCCGGCCAGTTTATTGCCACGCTGGAACACCGGCAGGGCCTGAAGATCGCCTGCCTGGAAGAAATTGCCTGGCGCAACGGGTTTATCACCAGCGAACAGCTCGAAGTGCTGGCCGGGCCTTTGGCCAAGAGCGGCTACGGCCAGTACCTGCTGCATTTGCTGCGGGAAGGGGCCCAGCGATGAAGGCCACGCCCACCGCCATCCCCGACGTGCTCGTGATCGAACCCAAGGTGTTCGGCGATGCGCGCGGTTTCTTTTATGAAAGTTTCAACCAGAAAGCTTTTAACGAGGCCATCGGCCTGACCCTGAACTTTGTGCAGGACAACCACAGCCGCAGTACCAAGAGTGTGCTGCGCGGCCTGCATTATCAAATCCAGCAACCGCAGGGCAAGCTGGTGCGCGTAGTGCGCGGCGCGGTGTTTGATGTGGCAGTGGACATTCGCAAGCGCTCGCCCACCTTCGGCCAATGGGTCGGCGTTGAGCTGACCGAAGACAATCACAAGCAGCTCTGGCTGCCACCCGGTTTTGCGCATGGCTTTGTGGTGACCAGCGAGTCGGCAGATTTCCTGTACAAGACCACCGACTACTACGCGCCGCAGTATGAGCGTTGCATTGCGTGGAACGATCCAGCCATCGGGATTGAATGGCCGCTGGGGATCGAGCCGCAGCTTTCCGCCAAAGACATGCAGGGCCAGCCTTTGGCCGGTGCCGAGGTGTTTGCGTGACTTGTGGTTCAGGCAAAGAGCATGGATTCCTGGTGGCTGACTATATTTTCATTGGCAAAACCGGCCTGGAGGCGATTGAGGCCCAGTCGGGCGGCTACCTGGGCGAGGACGACATGGTGCGGTTTACCGACAACTACGGCAGGGCATAAGCCATGAAGACAGCACTGATCACGGGCGTTACCGGGCAGGACGGCTCCTATCTGGCGGAATTTCTGCTTGAAAAGGGTTATGTCGTGCATGGCATCAAGCGCCGTGCGTCCAGCTTTAACACCGACCGTGTTGACCACATCTACCAAGACCCGCATATTGGAAACACCCGCTTCAATCTGCACTACGGCGACCTGAGCGATACCAGCAATCTGGTGCGCATCATCCAGCAAACCCAGCCTGATGAAATCTACAACCTTGGCGCGCAAAGCCATGTTGCCGTGAGCTTTGAAAGCCCCGAATACACCACCGACATAGACGGCATGGGCACCCTGCGCCTTCTAGAAGCCATCCGCATTCTGGGGCTGGAGAAAAAAACCCGCTTTTACCAGGCCAGTACCAGCGAGCTCTATGGCCTGGTGCAGGAAACCCCGCAAAAGGAAACCACGCCGTTCTACCCGCGCAGCCCGTATGCCGTGGCCAAGCTCTACGCTTACTGGATCACCGTGAATTACCGCGAGGCCTACGGCCTGTATGCCTGCAACGGCATTTTGTTTAACCACGAAAGCCCGCGCCGGGGTGAAACTTTTGTGACGCGCAAGATCACCCGCGCCCTGACTCGCATCAAACTCGGGCTGCAAGACTGCCTGTATCTCGGCAACCTTGATGCCTTGCGTGACTGGGGCCATGCCCGCGACTACATCGAGATGCAATGGCTGATGCTGCAACAGGACAAGCCGGAAGACTTCGTCATCGCCACTGGCGTGCAGTACAGCGTGCGCCAATTTGTTGATGCGGCCGCCCGGGAGCTGGGCATGCAAATCCGTTGGGCCGGCGAAGGCCTTGAGGAAAAAGGCTACTGGCTTACCCCTTTCCCTCTCGCGAAAGAGGGCGGCGTGGGGGAGCGTCTCATCGTCGCCGTTGATCCGCGCTACTTCCGCCCTACCGAAGTGGCGACGCTGCAGGGGGACCCCACCAAAGCCCGCGAAAAACTAGGCTGGGTACCCAGAATCACATTCAGGGAACTGGTGGCCGAGATGGTGCGCGAAGACCTCAAGGATGCCGAGCGCGACGAACTGATCAAAAAGCATGGTTACCCAACCATGGATCACAACGAATGAGCTGGACTCGACATGAATCCGGATAGCAAAATTTACGTCGCTGGTCATCGTGGCCTGGTCGGCTCCGCGCTGATGCGGCAACTGCGTGCGCGCGGTTACCGTCACCTGGTCACCCGCACGCACGCTGAACTCGATCTGACCAATCAGTCGGCAGTACAAGACTTCTTCGCCCGGGAAAAGCCGGAATACGTGTTTCTGGCGGCCGCCAAGGTCGGCGGCATTCAAGCCAACAATACTTATCCGGCAGACTTTATCTACCAAAACCTGATGGTGCAGGCCAACGTCATCCATGCCGCGCACACCCGCGACGTGCAAGAACTACTATTTTTGGGCAGCAGCTGCATCTATCCCCGCCTGGCCCCGCAGCCCATGCGTGAAGACGCTTTGCTCACTGGCCCGCTGGAACCCACCAACGAGCCCTACGCCATTGCCAAAATAGCCGGCATCAAGCTGTGTGAGAGCTACAACCGGCAGTTTGGGCGCGATTACCGCAGTGTCATGCCCACCAACCTATACGGCTCCGGAGACAACTACCACCCTGAAAACAGCCACGTCATCCCAGCGCTCATCCGCCGTTTTCATGAAGCCAAGCTCAACAGCGCACCAGAGGTCGTCATCTGGGGCACCGGGACCCCTCGAAGAGAATTTTTGTACGTTGACGACGTGGCTGCTGCCTGCGTGTTTGTCATGCAACTGTCCATGGCTACCTACCAGGCCCACACACTGCCCATGCAAAGCCACATCAACATCGGCTTTGGCAGCGATATGACCATTGCCGAATTGGCTCGCACGGTGGCATCGGTGGTCGGTTATCAAGGTGAAATTGCTTTTGACGCTACCAAACCGGATGGCTCGTCGCGAAAACTCATGGACACTACTCGACTGAATAGCTTAGGTTGGCAAGCCCGAGTGGGGCTGGAAGAGGGACTGACACTGGCCTATTTGGACTTCCAGAAACAAGTCTCAAACGCATGAAATGGCACCGGTACCTGCGGTTCCAACCGTTTGATACATCAACGGAAATGGGCCGAGCCGCCGAGCGCTACCGACTTGCAGCTTGGGCCAGTCTTGCAAACGCTGCCAGCAAGGGCGGCGCCATGGCGGTCATGGTGCTTAGTGTCAGTCTGACTATTCCTTACCTTGGTACCCAGCGGTTTGGTATCTGGATGACGGTGGCAAGTTTTGCGGGCATGCTTTCGTTTCTGGGTTTGGGTGTCGGCAATGCGCTGACAAACCACGTAGCACGCCGTTCTGCGCAATGCAACCCAGCTCTTTTGTGTCAGGCCATCAGCGGGGGGCTTGGGCTCTTGTTGATGATTGGGTTGGTAGTGGGGGCGGGTTTGTACTTGCTGGCCAGCTGGTTGCCATGGGCAAGATTTATCAAGGTCGAAGATACTATGCTTCTGTTTGAGGCAAAGAAAGCTGCACAATTATTCGCTGTGTTGTTCGGGCTTAACCTTTTTACCACTGGTATTCAAAGCGTATTTGCAGGTTTACAGCGCACCTTTGAAGTGTATCTGGTGTCTGCGTTAGGTTCTCTTATCTCGCTGGGGGCGCTCTTGATAGCCGCACGAGCGCAGGCCGGGATACCTACACTGCTCACTGCTACCTTGGGCGTTCAGTCTCTGTCAATATTGTTACTGTTTGGATTATTGTTGAGGCGCGGTCTGTTTTCTTTAAGGGAAATCAGGAAGGCGGTTGAACAGGAAACCTCTGGGTTGTTCCGAATTGGCGGCTTGTTTTTCGTAATACAGATAGGCACCATGATCGGATGGGGTGCTGACTCTTTGATTATTTCCAGTGCACTTGGGCCTGCACAGGTAGCGGTGTATATCGTTGCGCAGCGGCTATTCCAGTTTGTGAGCCAACCCCTTGCGGTGGTCAATACGCCACTGTGGGGCGCATATGCTGATGCTCACGCCAAAGGTGATGGTGCCTTTATACGGCGCACATTGAAGGCGAGCATACTGCTGACTTTTGGGGCTTCTTTGCTTGGCGTAATGATTCTTTTCGCCAATAGTGGATGGCTAATAAATTATTGGACGCACAGCAATTTGGAGGTATCCACCCTGTTGCTGGGCATGGTTGCACTTTGGACCGTACTTGAATGCTGCGGCGTGGCCTTTGCGATGTTTCTGAATGGCGTACAGGTGATCAGGCAGCAAGTCATCGTGGTTGTTGTATTTTGTATTTTAGCGCTGCCTTTGAAAATAATAGGGATAGAACAGATTGGCTTGATAGCCATACCGCTGGTAACGGCAGTGATATATGCCATGACGCATATCTGTTTTTATGGCTTTGTTTTTTATCCAGAAATAAAATCATTCATGACAATTTCAAATTATCGGTGAAATGGGAAAATAATATGCGTAAGTGCGGCTCTTGACGTAACGAAAAAATAGTGACGCTGGAGATAAATAATTGAATATCTTGAAAAAATTGATGAATGTTTATAAGTCGGTAAATTCAATTGCTGATGAATTAACTAAAATCCGGACCGCACTTGGTAGGATTGAAGGTAGGCAACTTGCGACGCATCAACCTACTAATTTTAGAGATTATGAATTTCAGGTTTATTCTCAATGGGGTGAGGATGGATTAATTCAGTATCTTGTCAATAAAGTTAAAATCAAGACTCCAATATTCATTGAATTTGGTGTTGAAAAATATACAGAGTCTAATACTCGATTTTTGCTGACAAATAACAACTGGGCCGGTTTGGTTATCGATGGATCATATCAAAATATTAAATATATCAAAAATGATTCCATTTACTGGAAGTATAATATAAAGGCTGAATGTTCGTTTATCGACAGGGATAACATAAATTCATTAATCAAAAAGAATGGGATATCGGGCGATATAGGCTTACTATCGATTGACATTGATGGTAATGACTATTTTATCTGGGAAGCTATAAATGTAGTTAGCCCTCGCATTGTTGTTTGTGAATACAATAGCCTCTGGGGTGACAGCCTTTCTATCAGCATACCGTATGATCCATTATTTGTTAGAACAAATGCTCATTATTCAAACTTATATTTCGGCGCTTCAATTGTTGCTCTGACAAAACTAGCCGAAACAAAGGGATATTCGCTAGTCGGCTCGAATACGACAGGGGTCAATATTTTCTTTGTGCGCAATGACCTCCTTGGCGGGATGAAAGTGGTTACGCCTAATGAAGCTTGGATTCAATCTCAATTTAGTGAATCTAGGGATAGATCTGGTCGATTAACTTTCTTGTCATTTACTGAGCGATTAAACCTGTTGTCAGACATGCCCCTTGTAAATCTAGATGATGGCCGGAATTATAAAGTCCGTACGTTATTTCATCTGGATTAGTAATGCGCATTGCTTACGATGATCAGATCTTCGCCATGCAGGAATATGGCGGAGTTTCCCGCTATTTCTTTGAACTTGCCGACAACATTGCCAAAGCCAACGCCGCTGAGGTGGCGATCTTCAGTCCTCTTTATACCAACTCTTACCTTGCAGCGGCATCGCGTCAGCTACAGGTAAGAGGGATGAAAATGCCGGCAATACGTCGCTCGGGGCGTCTTTATCGAACCATTAACCAGATGTTTGTGCCGTCCATGATGGAGCGCTTTCACCCGGACATAGTGCATCAGACTTATTATTCACAAAAGAGCAAAACTCCCGTTGACAGCAAAGTTGTGTTGAGCGTATTCGATATGATCCACGAGCGATTCCCTGAAGACTTTGCAACCCGGGATCGGACCTCCAAGGAAAAGGCGAAGGCCGTGGAACGCGCTGATCATGTGATTTGCATCTCGGAGCAGACCCGCGCGGATCTGATCGAACTGCTGGGGGTGGATCGAGCAAAGACTTCCGTGGTTCATCTTGGTTTTTCCCTGACCAAACAGCCAGCGGATTCCAGGTTGGCGAGTGAGCGGCCGTATGTGTTGTACGTCGGCAGCCGTGGCGGCTACAAGAATTTTGAATCGCTCCTTGGTGCCTATGCCGCTAACCCGGCGCTGCAGCATGACTATGATCTGCTTGCCTTCGGTGGCGGTTCGCTAAATGCTAGGGAGAAGGCACTTTTGGACGAGCTTGATATTCCCCGTGAACGAGTGCGGCACCTCTCGGGAGACGATTCGGTCTTGTCCGGCCTGTACAGCAGAGCCACCTTGTTTGTTTATCCGTCCAGATATGAAGGTTTCGGCATTCCACCCCTTGAAGCCATGAGCTTTGATTGCCCTGTCGCTTGCAGCAATACAAGTTCAATCCCTGAGGTTGTTGGCGATGCGGCGGAGTTTTTCGATCCTGATTCAATTGAATCGATAGGGCATGCCATTGAGCGCGTTTTGAACGATAGGCCCCTGCGTCAGGCATTGGTTGCGCGCGGGCGTGAACGCATCAAGCTGTTTTCCTGGGAACGCTGCGCTGAACAAACCCTTGATGTCTATCGGAGTCTCCTGACATGAGGGCTCTTATTTGTGGTGTTGCTGGTCAGGATGGCAGCTATCTAGCGGACCTGCTGCTCAAGAAGGGCTATGAAGTTGTAGGCACTTCGCGTGATGCCATGGTTGCCTCGTTCGCTAACCTCGATCAGTTGGGTATTCGCAGGGATGTGCAAACCACATCAATGGCGATCAACGACTTTCGTAGCGTGTTGACTGTGGTCCAGAAATTTCAACCTGACGAAATTTACAACCTGGCCGGGCAGACATCCGTTGGGCTGTCTTTTGATCAGCCGGTGGAGGCGATAGAGAGCATTGCGCAGGGGACTCTCAACATGCTGGAGGTGATCCGCTTTGTTGACCGACCCATCCGCTTCTACAACGCCGGATCAAGCGAGTGTTTCGGTGATACGGGCAATGTTTCAGCAACCGAGTCGACAGCGTTTCAGCCTCGGAGCCCGTATGCTGTTGCAAAAGCTTCCGCGCATTGGCTGGTGCGCAATTACCGTGAATCCTATGGCCTTTTTGCGTGCACGGGGATACTGTTCAACCATGAATCCGTACTCAGGCCAGAGCGCTTTGTCACCCAAAAAATTGTTCGTGCCGCTGCGCGAATTCAACACGGAAGTAGGGAAACACTTCAACTGGGGAATATCGATATCTGGCGCGATTGGGGCTGGTCGCCAGACTATGTGGATGCAATGTGGCGGATGCTCCAACAGAAGCAGCCCGACGATTTCGTGATTGCTACCGGCCGCACTATATCGCTGGAATCCTTTGTCTCTCAGGCCTTTGCTTTTTATGGCTTGAATTGGGAGGACCATGTGCGAGTTGATAAAGCATTGTTTCGCCCATCGGATATTCGTGTAAGCAGCGCAAATCCCGGTAAAGCCAGAGAAGTCCTCGGATGGGTGCCCCAGACAAGTGTTGAGGGCATGATCAAGAAAATGTGCGAGGCCGCCGGGGCTATTAAACGGGTGACAGGCGCATGACAATTAGTGTCCTCACTGCTACCTATAACGCGGCGGCCCAGCTTCCCCATTTGATAGAAAGTCTGCGCTCACAGACTGACCGGGATTTCGAGTGGATTGTGGTGGACGGGGCTTCTACGGACGGTACCGTGGACCTGCTCAAAAGCGCTTATGACCTGGTCATCCACTGGATCAGCGAGCCCGACTTTGGCATCTATCACGCGCTCAACAAGGGCCTGGCGCTTGCCCATGGCGACTACTATCTGGTGGTGGGGTCGGATGATGTGCTCGACCCGGGGGCGATTGAGCGCTACCGGCAGGCAGCCGCTACCACGCAGGCGGATATTATTTCGGCGCCGGTTTGGGCGGACCGGCGTTTGATGGTGCCGCGCCGGCCCCCGTCTTGGTTGCGTAGCGGGCCACCTCTGGTATCCGGGCACAGTGTGGGCGCCTTGATTCGCAAGGATTTACATCGTGAACTTGGCCCTTATTCCAGACAGTATCCGATTGCTGCCGATACCCTTTTTTTGCTCAGGGCATTGCGTGCTGGGAAGCGGTTTTCCTATATTGATCAACCTGCTGGTAGCTTCGGCACGGGGGGTGTGTCCGGCTCTGATGTGTTGGGCGCGCTGAGCGAGTCGTTTCGCGCCAATGTGGAGGTCCGGGGAGCCTGGCCGCTGCACTTTGCGTTTTTCATACTGCGTGTGCTCAAGAATGGCAGACGCATTGGACGACAGCAGATGCGAGTGGCGGAAAATGACCGCTGAGCTTTGTGGTATGGCGAGGAATGCGCCGGTCAGCGTCATAGTTCCCTGTTACAAATGTTCGGCAACGATTGAACGAGCCGTTTCGTCGATTGCCCGGCAAACCCATCGCCCGGCTGAACTAATATTGGTGAATGATGCGAGTGGTGATGAAACATTAGGTGTGCTAAAAGCAATTAAGAATAGATATGATGACTGGATCCATATCGTTGATTTGCCATTCAATGTCGGGGCAGCATCCGCCCGCAACGCTGGCTGGGATGTGGCAACTCAGCCCTATATTGCTTTTCTCGATGCTGATGATGCATGGCACCCGCGCAAGATCGAAACTCAATATGAATACATGCGCGACAACCCCGGTGTCATGCTCAGTGGGCATCTTTGTCGCCAGTTGCCGGAAGGCGCAACGGATACTCCGCAGTGGGCGATAGATCCGAAAGGCGTACGAACGGTAACGTGGGCAGGACTTCTGCTCAGGCATCAATTCGTCACTCCCTCGGTAATGCTTAAAAAGGAAATCAGATTTCGTTTCTCTGAAGGAAACCGCTACATGGAGGACCATCGGTTGTGGCTCGAAATCATAGGCACACCGATGCTGGCTGTCAGACTGGATATTGAGCTGGCTGCTGTATATAAGCCTGTATATGGCGCTTCAGGCCTTAGTGCCGACCTGTGGAGCATGGAAAAAGCGGAAATCGCCAACTACCGGTACTTTCATGATCAGGGAAAGATTCCTTACGGGCAGTTTATGGCTTTATGCTGCTATTCAGTTGCCAAATTTGTGAAACGATTAATAGTTGTTTACTTGATTCGGCGGCCTTGAATCATATGGTTTCAAAATCTGCTTCCTTGCCGTCTGTCGCGGTCTGTCTGGCTGCCTACAATGGAATGCGCCATCTGCAGGAGCAGATGGATTCAATTCTGGGGCAAGCTGGTGTTGCAATAACAGTTTTTGTCAGCGTCGATCGTTCCACGGATGGAACGGAAGCCTGGTTTGGCCGTTTGGCATCGAAAGATGATCGGATTGTGCTGCTGCCGTTCGGTGAGAAATTCGGCGGCGCGGCAAGCAATTTTTTCCGTTTGCTGAGAGAAGCCAATTTTGCCAATTTCGACTATGTGGCTTTCGCTGACCAGGATGACATCTGGCTTCCGGGCAAGCTGAAACGGGCTATTGAGCAAATCACTCTGCTGAATATGGACGGCTATTCAAGCGATATTCTTGCCTTCTGGGAGTCCGGGCGTTCCTGCTACATCAAAAAATCTTACCCGCAACGGCGCTGGGACTATCTCTTTGAGTCGGCGGGTCCGGGCTGCACTTTTGTTATCAACCACAAGCTGGCAACAGATTTGCAGGCCTACCTTCGACAAAGCCCGCAAAAGATGGCGGATGTCGGCTTGCATGACTGGTTTGTCTATGCCTGGGCGCGTGCCCATGGCTATAAATGGGTGATTGATGACTACGCCAGCATGCGGTATCGCCAGCATGGCGACAACCAGGTGGGGGTGAATGCCGGTTTTGGCGCTTTTGCCTGGCGTGCGCGCCGTGTATTAAACGGCTGGGGGCTGAGCCAGGCCCGGCTCATTGCCGGGCTGGTCGGCAAAGGGGATGATTCCTTTGTCCGGCGATGGCGGTGTGGCAGCAGGTTGGGTCTGTTGGCGTTGGCCTTGCAGTCTGCGCAGTGCCGGCGCAGACCGCGTGACAGGGTCTGGTTTGCACTGTCCTGTATTGCGCTGGCTTTAATTGGGTGGAATTGACGATGGCCGAGCTATTGGCGGTTACTGGCGCGAACGGATTCGTTGGGCGTGCCTTGTGCGCCGAAGCGGTCCGGCGTGGCATGGCTGTGCGTGGTATCACGCGTTTGCCCGGCAACCTGCCAGACGGGGTTCAGGGCGTGGCGGTCGGAAATATCGACGGTTCACCAGCATGGGCGGATGCACTGGCTGGCTGTGACGTGGTGATTCACCTTGCGGCGCGCGTGCATGTGATGCGCGACCGCTCGAAAGACCCGCTCACCGAATACCGGCGGGTCAATACGGTGGGCACTGTGCATCTGGCCCGCTGTGCCGCCATGGCGGGTGTTCGGCGACTGGTCAACGTCAGCTCGGTGGGGGTCAATGGCGTGAGTACCCGTGGCGATCGGATATTCTCTGATCAGAACGTGCCCAACCCGCATAATCCCTATTCCGTGTCCAAGTGGGAGGCGGAGCTGGCGTTGCAGGATATCCAGGAGAGCGGCAAACTGAAAATTGTGACGGTGCGGCCGCCGCTGATTTATGGCCCGGGCGTTGGGGGTAATTTCTTGCGCCTGCTGGGCGCGGTGAAAAGCGGTATACCCCTGCCTCTTGCCCTGACGCAAAACCAGCGTGATTTGCTGTATGTCGGGAATCTGGTGGATAACCTGCTCGTTTGCGCGGCTCATCCGGCCGCTGCCGGGAAAACCTATCTGGTCAGCGATGGCGCACCTGTTTCAACGGATGAGTTGTTGCGAACTCTGGCACAGGCGCTGGGGGTTCCGTCACGCTTGTTTCGGGTACCACCGTATTTGCTGCAAATGGCCGGAAATATAACGGGCCGTACGGCGGAGTTTGAGCGGCTGCTCAGTTCGCTGCGGGTAGATGGCAGCAGGGTGTGCCGTGAACTGGATTGGACCCCTCCCTATACCTTGCAGCAGGGCTTGCAGGCTACGGCCGACTGGTATTTGCAAAGTCAGGCCAGATAAGTTCGCGGTTGGCTTCTTTATGATGAAACGTGTGCTGGATCTGTTTCTTGTGGTGTTTGCAGTCATGATTTTTGCGCTGCCAGGCCTCGTTGTGGTGGCGCTGATCAGGTTGACATCCCGGGGTTCGATTCTGTATTGGTCTGATCGGGTCGGTCGGCACAATGCCATTTTTAAAATGCCCAAGTTCCGCAGCATGCAGGTGGGTACGCCTGCGGTGGCTACTCACCTGCTGAACGATCCGGACACTTATCTCACGCCTGTTGGCAGTTTGTTGCGCAAAAGCAGCCTGGACGAGTTGCCGCAGCTCTGGAGCATCATCAAGGGAGATATGAGTTTTGTCGGCCCGCGCCCCGCATTATTCAACCAGAATGACCTGATTGCCCTGCGCACGCAATACGGGGTGCATGAACTGATGCCTGGATTAACCGGATGGGCGCAAATCAATGGGCGTGATGAATTGACGATACCGCAAAAGGTGGCTCTGGATGTGGAGTATCTGCAGTGTCAGTCGGCACTGCTGGATATCAAAATTATACTTATGACCGCCATGCGGGTTATCATGCGAAGTGGCGTGGCACATTAACTTTTTCAATTCCGGGGTACTTTTATGAGCAATTTGATTGATCTCCAGATTCAGATTCAAAAACTGCAGAAACAGGCGTCCGAAATCAAGGTTCGGGAGTTTGATAAAACCGTCCAGGATATTCTGGTCAAGATGCAGGCTTTTGGCATTACCGCCAAGGATTTGCAATCGGCGGCGGGCGGTCGTAAGAGGCGCGGCAAGGATGCAGCCCCGGTTCGGGCAAAAGTTTCGGCTCCAAAAGGGAAAAAAAGTGGGGTAGCCGTTGCGGCCAAATACCGCGGGCCGAATGGTGAAACCTGGAGCGGTCGCGGCTTGATGCCGCGCTGGCTGAAGGCGCTGCTGGCGCAAGGGCAGACAAAGGAAGATTTCGCGATCAAGAACTGAGGCAAGCCAGGGAGCTAAATGCAGAGCAGTATTCTGGGGTGGCCGCGGGCGGTAAAGCGCGTGGTCGTGATTGCGCTGGATGTCGGGTTGGCATTGATTTCCACATGGCTGGCGTTTACATTGAGGCTGGACACACCGAATTGGCCTGTCGGTGCCCAATGGGGGGTATATGGGCTGACCGCGGTGTTGTTCTTGCCCATTTTCATCCGGTTCGGTTTGTACCGGGCCATTTTTCGCTATACCGGGCAGGCCGCTTTGCTGGCAACGGCGCAGGCGGTTGCGGTGTATGGCGCTTTGTTGCTTGCGGTGTTGCTCTGGCAAGCCTGGCCGGGTGTGCCGCGCAGTCTGGGCGTATTGCAGCCGTTGATATTTTTTCTGCTGGTGGGCGCAAGCCGGACGTTTGCGCGATTCTGGCTGGCCGACGTGAACGAGTCCGGCGGTCACGCCAAAGGGCGACTGCTTATTTTTGGAGCGGGCACCGCGGGGGTTCAAACCGCTTCGGCGCTGGGCGTTTCGAGTCAGTTCAGGTTGCTTGGCTTCGTGGACGATGACACAGACAAAATTGGCCGCAGCATCAATGGAGTTCGGGTCTATTCGCGTGGCGATGTGCCAGGCCTGGTGAAGAATCAAGGAGTGACGGACATTTTGCTGGCCTTGCCCAGCGTGTCCAGGGAGCGGCGCAACGGCATGATTGAAAGCCTGCGCTCGTTGCCCGTGCATATTCGCACACTGCCGGGCCTGTCTGATCTGGCCAGTGGCCGGGTGACCGTCCACGACTTCAAGGAACTCGATATTGAGGACCTGCTGGGACGCGAGCCGGTGTCGCCCACGGCAGAATTGCTGAAGCGCAATCTGGCGGGCAAGTCGGTGTTGGTTACCGGGGCTGGCGGCAGTATTGGCAGCGAGCTGTGTCGGCAGATTCTGGCGCAGCAGCCGCGTCAGCTTCTGTTGTTGGACCACAGCGAGTTCAATCTGTACAGCGTGCATCAGGATCTGCAGGGTCTGTGCGCGTCCAGGGGCTGGCCCGTGGAACTGGTGCCGCTGCTGGGCAGTGTTGTCAATTCCGTGCGGCTGCAGGAAATTTTCCGGGCCCATCGCCCCGACACGGTCTATCACGCTGCGGCCTACAAGCATGTGCCGATCGTGGAGTCCAACCCGGCCGAGGGCATTTTCAACAACGTATTTGGCACGCTCAACCTGGCGCAGACTGCCCTGGACAACGGCGTCGCCCGGTTCGTGCTGGTGTCCACCGACAAGGCGGTTCGCCCCGCCAACATCATGGGGGCCAGCAAGCGCATGGCCGAGCTGATTTTGCAGGCGCTGGCGGCACAGCCAGGGCAGGGCACCTGTTTCAGCATGGTCCGGTTTGGCAATGTGCTGGGCTCCAGCGGCAGTGTGGTGCCGCTGTTTCGCCGCCAGATCGCTGCCGGTGGGCCGCTCACGGTCACTCATGCCGAGGTCACCCGCTATTTCATGACTATCTCCGAGGCCGCACAACTGGTGCTGCAGGCGGGGGCGATGGCGGCAGGGGGCGAGGTGTTTGTGCTCGACATGGGTGAGCCGGTCAAAATTCTGGATATGGCCCATCGCATGGTGGAACTGTCGGGGCTGAGCGTGCGCGATGCCGCACATCCCGAGGGTGATATTGCCATTTCGGTCACGGGCTTGCGCCCTGGTGAAAAACTGTACGAAGAATTGCTGATTGGTGACAACCCGGCTCCGACCAGCCATCCGCGCGTCATGAAGGCGCATGAAAAATACGTCGATTGGCCCGAACTTGAAACACACCTGAAAGCCCTGCACGCTGCGGCGCAGGCGGGTGATGTGGCGCTGCTGAAGGCCGTGCTGCGTGTCTGCGTGCAAGGCTATGGCGAGCCAGCCCTGAATTCACGGGAGTGCATTCAGACGGATTCGTGATTCGCCTCACGCGTCGGCAGTCCGCCCGGAAAAGTCTTCGGACCGTCACCTCTTAAGCCAGGCACCAGCCGGAATTAGTCGGCCATGCAAAATTCGTTTTTCAAAAAGCACCCTGCATGGCGTGATCGAAAATTGGTTTTTTGACAGCCGCTTTGCCAAACCAATTGTTGATTCTCGTGGTCTCACGGTGATCGGATACAAGTCTGGAGCGCTGAAAGCAGGAAAGTGGTCGGCGAAATTCGGAAGGCGCGGGTGTCAACAGTGTGAGTGGCCTCGACGCTGAAACTTCCCGTTTGCGACTTTGTGCTTCATTGATCAGGATCAAGGCGCTAGGCCAGCGTGGGAATACATTGACCAGATGGGACAGGTATCTCAGTTTTTTGTTCTGACGGATCGCAATCTCAATAGGAACAGATATGGTTCAACCTATCGATACGATGACTTTGAGGAATGCAATTAATGGGCGCTACTCAGTCCGTGCCTATGCCCCCGAGAAAATTGACAAGTCGACTCTACGGGCACTATTGGTAGCAGCAGTGCGTGCGCCAACCGCAATGCACACCGAGCCTTGGCAATTTGTCATCGTTCAGGACACTAATGCGCTACGGCGTTTGTCAGATCGCGTCAAAGCGACTTTAGCAACTGATGCCACTCATCTGCACCCCGATCGCAACAGCAGTGACATTTTTTCCCAGTCCGATTTCAACGTCTTTTACGACGCCGGAACCCTGGTCATTATTTACGCCAAGGCGGCAGGGCACTTTGTGCAAGCCGACTGCTGGCTGGCAGCGGAGAACTTGATGCTATCGGCGCACGCAATGGGTCTGGGGACGTGCGTCATCGGCTCGGCGGCAACAGCACTCAATATGCTCGCCGTGAAGCAAGAGTTTGGCATCCCTCCCGAGGCGATTGCCGTGGCACCAATCATCGTGGGAAAGCCACGCGGCGAAGCGGTGCCCAGCGTGCGCAAAGAGCCACAAGTCGTCGCATGGTGGTAATCAAAATGGAAAAGACAATTCACTTTATTCTCAATGGCCATCCTGTCACCCTGGATGCCGACGGTGAGCGCATGCTCCTGTGGGTCCTGCGGACTGATCTGGAACTCACCGGAACAAAGTATGGGTGCGGTGAGGGACTCTGCGGCGCTTGTACAGTGATTGTTGGTGGAAAGGCTGTGCATTCTTGCATGACAACGCTGAAGAATGTAGCTGGAAAGGATGTCGTCACCATTGAGGGGCTGGCCCGTGACGGGAAACTGCATCCACTGCAGCAGGCATTTATTGATCACGGCGCGTTTCAATGTGGTTATTGCACATCCGGGATGCTGATGGGCGCATCTGTGTTCCTGCGCGAGCATCCAACGCCCTCACGTCAAGAAATTATCTCCCACATGGAGCGTCACCTGTGCCGCTGCGGTGCTCATCAACGGGTGGTCGAAGCCATCGAATCTGCAGCCAGTCAAAAGGGAGGTGCATCGTGAGTACCTCTGTCGGCATAACCCGCCGTAGCCTGTTCAAAGTAGTGGGTGGCGGAATTGTTGTTTTTATCGGCTTGGGACCTTTTGCAACTCGTGCACAAGATGCCAAGCGGATCTACCCAGAAGATTTCAATGCCTATCTTGTGATCGGAGAAAACGGTCGAGTGACTGTTTTTTCTGGAAAAATTGAAATGGGTCAGGGAGTTCTGACCTCACAGGCGCAAATGGTAGCCGAGGAGTTGAGTGTTGATCTCGCGTCGATTGACATGGTTCTGGGCGACACCGACAAGTGCCCTTGGGACATGGGAACCTTCGGATCACTGACTACACGCATGTTTGGGCCAGCGCTGCGTGCTGCGGCAGCTCAGGCCCGCAAGGTGCTGCTCACTCTTGGCTCTAAGGAGTTGGATGTACCCGTTGCAAAACTGGTGGTCAGGAATGGCGTCATTTCCATTACCGGTCAGCCCAACCGAAAAGTTGGCTATGGCGAGCTTTCCAGGGGGGCGCGAATCACGACGGTGGTAGACGAAAAAGCGGTTTTACGGTCGGCTTCCGAATTTCGGGTGATGGGGACTTCGCCCAAGCGCCTTGATGCCGTGGAAAAAGTCACGGGTGCCGCGAAATACGCAGCCGACATCAGACTCCCAGGAATGCTTTATGGGTGCATCCTGCGCGCGCCCATGCACGGCGCCACATTGACCCTTCTGGACACATCGGACGCCGAGATGCTTCAAGGAATCACACTGGTCAAGCACTCTGACCTGGTGGCTGTGTTGCACGCCGACCCGGAAGTTGCTGCGCTCGCCATGAAACGTATCAAGGCAAACTGGAGCATGCCAGAGGCGATGGTGGACTCCGAAAGCATCTATCAGCACATCGTCAGAAACTCGGGTGAACCCAAGAATGTATCCAACCGAGGCAATCTTGCGGCCGCGCACAAAGGCGCAACACGCCTGTTCGAATCCAGCTATTACAAAGGGTATGTAGCACATGCGGCCATCGAGCCACACGCGGCGGTGGCCGAAATCAAGAATGGCAAAGCAACTATTTGGGCCTCGACACAGACACCCTTCCCGACACGCGATCGGATTGCAAAAATACTTGAGCTTGATCCAAAAAACGTCCGCGTGATCACGCCGTTCCTTGGCGGCGGGTTCGGCGGCAAGAGTGCAGACGCTCAGGCTGTCGAAGCAGCGCGATTGGCACAGATCACGGGAAAACCTGTGCAGGTGGCATGGACCCGCCCAGAAGAATTTTTCAACGACACTTTCGATCCTGCGGCGGTCGTCAAGATCATTTCTGGCCTTGATCAAAACGGAAAAATTTCGCTCTGGGATTACTCGGTCTACGCTGCCGGAGAGCGCGGGGCCGACTCGTTTTATGCAATTCCGAACGTACGTATTCGCTCGGCAGGGCGCACGACCTACGATCCAACGAGCGCTGGACCAAGCGTTCATCCCTTTGCAGTCGGGCCATGGCGCGCACCTGGCGCCAACATGAACGTGTTTGCGGTTGAGTCGCAAATCGACCTAATGGCTTGCGCGGCGGGGATGGATCCACTGGCGTTTCGTCTGAAAAACCTCAGTGACGCCAGAATGCGCAGAGTTCTGCAGGCGGTAGCCGATGCTTTTGGCTACACGGCGGCTGTTGCGCCGAGCGGTAGAGGGGTCGGGTTGGCGTGTAGCGCCGACGCCGGGACTTGTGTCGCCACCATGGCCGAGGTGAAGGTGGATATTGCCAGCGGGAAAGTTAAAGTGTTGCGGATGGTCTGCGCGCAAGACATGGGGATTGTCGTAAATCCGGATGGCGCGAAGATGCAAATTGAAGGAGGGCTTACGATGGGCCTAGGATACACCTTAACCGAGGAAATTCGTTTCCGTGGGGGTGACATTCTCGACCGCAATTTCGACAGCTACCGGATCCCGCAATTTTCCTGGGTGCCACGCATTGAAACGGTGCTTGTGAAAAACGACGAACTGGCACCGCAAGGTGGCGGAGAACCATCGATCACCACCACGGGAGCGGTGATTGCCAATGCAGTATTTGATGCGACTGGCGCGCGCCTGTTCCGTTTGCCGATGACTGCGGAACGCATCCTGCAGGCTATCGCTGAGAAAAAAGTGAGTGCAAAGACTGCCTAGCCGACCAGCGGTGCCAAAGGATATGGAAAACCTCGATGTCAGTAGCGTGGTTCGCGAAATCAGCGGTGACCGACAATTGAGTTAGCGCTGATTTTTTAATCAACCCTATCCAGTCGGGCAAGACTTGCTGCTGGACATCGGTTGTGCAGCGAAAGGCATTCTTCGTTGTTGTCTCTGAGTAGGCTATATTCAACCAGCCAGCATGCTGGTGTTTCTGGAACAGTTATAACTATCGATGTTGAAAGAAAAACTTCGGAAACCCATGTTTCATGGGGCTTTGCTGGTTCTTTTGTTCCGATGTTAGGGCGACAAACGCCATGTTAAGGAGACAAAACCCTGTTTCCTTATATTGAGGGATATTCCATGTTCCGCTACCTGATTCCACCCCTCAAGGTTCTTGCGAGCTTGGTGATTGCGGCTTGCATCTTTGGACTGGACTTCGATTCAGCCTACTTCCCGCATCCTTTTACGATTGGGCTCTCAGTTCTCGCCGGTTTGGTGCTGTTTTTTGCCACAACAAGCTCGACGCGAATTCAAAGTTGGTCATATCTGCTGCTGGTTTTAGCCGTTCCTCGGTGCATCCCACCGTATCTGCACTTCGGAACTCTCAAGCACGGGTGGCCTTGGCCGTATACGATCCCGCAAGACAGAATAGGCTTTATTGAAACTGGTGCCGCAGCCGAACAGGTGCGAATGGTCGGCCTTGTTGTCCTGTTGGCGATCGCCGCCGTCATGCTCGGTCGTGCAGCTTTCAAGTCCTGGAGAACACGTGTTGCAGAGTCCTAACCGCATCCATTGAACGCGGACAACCCCGAGCTCCGCAGCCATCGTACGGGTGCTCCACTGCGTGGCTGCTTTGGGCTGGCTTTGGGTGGCCAGTGCTACCAGGCATGCAACATCGACCTTCACCCAATCAGGTGTGGACACGGGGGACATCACCTATATCTCTGGAACTAAACCCCCGCTTACATCCTTCAATCGGGCAATCGCAAGGCGTCATTAACGCGCTGCTTCAACTCAGGACCCTGATAGTGGGTCAGATCGCCGGTAACGCAGCTCCGTACCAACTTGTCAGAAACACTGCTCAAGCAGGGTCTGAGTTCGCCCAGCATCGGGCTGGTAGCGATCAGCACCAACGCATTGCAGCGTTGCCCAGCCACGCCTTCGTTGATGTAATCTGCAAGTTGTCGGGCAAAGCTGGCACGCTCTTTCGCGTGGGCTTCAGTGCGTGGTTCAAACTGCGTGCCAGCGTGTCCAGTGCGACCATGTCCCTTGCCAGCAGCGCCTGTCAGGTCGCCCCCACTGGCCTTGCCGACGAGGCTGGCATGTGGATGAACAAAGTCGATTAGTTCAGTGAGTGAGTGATCCGTGGCATGACGCTCGAAGCAACGTGCACGCTCGGCATTCGCAATTAAAACCCAAGTCTTTTCCATGATGTTCCTTTTGTTACGAGAAGTGGCTCCAACTGTTTGAACAACTTTCCCTCGAGTTTTAGGCGGACTCCAGGCGGATTGCCAAAGACGCAGAGCTTTCCACGGCAGCGGTGGTCGCTAGCGACGAACCGACCGATGCGGTGGATAACTCGGGCGCATCGGAAATTTCATTTTACGCAGCCTCGGCCGGCTTGGGCACAACTTTTGATAGGTCGTTGATGGGGTGGCGCGGTCCTGTACGGAACCGGATTCCGGTGGTCCGGCTGATTCACGATGGGTTGACATTTGTCAAGTGTCACCCACATCCCGTAGGCTAATAATGATCGCCGAGCATCAAGCGGGTGCTGACGTATCGTCGGGCAATGCCAACCGGGCCAGTGGGGTGAAATACCTGCGCGAGTAAGCGGGACCTCTGGCTGAAACGTCAACGAGGTTTCGCGGCGCTTTTTGATTCCCGGAAGACAAACGCATCAGACCTTCCTCTAACTGAATGAGGCATGAAATGAAATATGTCACAGCTCTAGGTTTTTTGACGGCGGCATTGGCTGCAATGCCTGCGACTTCATATTCTCAGCAGTTGGCGTATACGTCGAAAGACGTCAACCTTCGGGCCGGGCCGTCTACAGATTACCCCGTTGTTGCCATACTTCCGGCCAATGTCTCCATATCGGTCGAGGGCTGTTTGAGCGACTACCGATGGTGTGATGTCATAGCTGGGTCCAACCGGGGCTGGGTGTATGCGGGAAACATCGTCTATCCGTACCAAGGCTCCACTGTTCCTGTGCTCACGTATGGCTCCATGATCGGCATCGGCATCATCGCGTTCAGTATTGGCAACTATTGGGATGAGCACTACCGTGCCAGCTCCTGGTACCCGCAGCGACAGCGCTGGATCGACCGGCCGCAGCCAGCGTTCAGGCCAGGTGGCCATCGTCTGCCGCTGAATCCGGGATTCAGGCCGGGTGCAGGTCAACGACCACCGCCGGTTCAACGGCCGGGCGGTGGTCAGCGGCCACCTCAGAGTCAGAGTCCGGGTGGGGGCCAACGTCTACCGCACGGGCAAGGTCCAGGTGCAGGTCAACGCTCACCGCACGGGCAAGGTCATGAAGGTGCTCGGAATCCGTAACAAGAGGCGGCTCCCAGGAATAGACGGCATGGCCAGTGACGCTGTTGGGCATTGCAATTCCGACGTTCACCGAGTTTGGTGTGTAGTTGCTCGAACATGCGCGTCAGGTTGCGGCGGGGGTTGATGCCGTGACGGCTTTAAGTGACTACCGCCAGGCGCAACCCACCGGTCGTCTGCGTGTCTCCATGCCGAGTGAAATCGCCGTCCTGATATTGCAGGACATGCTGGCCGCCTTTGTTTCCATGCATCCGGCGGTGTCGCTGGAACTTGATCTGTGACCGCGGCGCGTGGATCTGCTGACGGAGGGTTTCGACATTGCCTTGCGCATCGGTGAATTGCCAGATGACGCCATGCTGGCGGCACGCCGTCTGGCTGATATGTCCAATGGTCTTTACGCGGCCCCGTCGTACTTGATTGAACACGGCGAACCCGCTTCACCCGATGGTTTGAAACAGCATAAGGCAGTACACCTGTCAGGTCGCAACAGTGAAATTGTGGGGTGGACCCTGATCAAGGGGGAGCAGCGCTGGGAGGGCACGCCGCCGGGTCAATTTTCAGCCAATTCGCCGGGGCTCCTGGTCCGAATGGCGTGCGCCGGCTGCGGCATAGTCGCCGCTCCCGATCGATTTGCCCATCCCTACCTTCGAGCGGGAGAACTTCGGCGTGTATTGCCGGACTGGTGTCTGCCATCTCACACCGCCTGGGCCGTGTTTGCCGGGCGCCGCCTCATGCCAATCAAGACGCGTGCGTTTATTGATATGTTGCAACACGCACTGGATGACAAGCCAGCCAGTTCATGACAGGTCACCCCTATGAATGGTTATTCCACTTGGGCTACAGGCAATAAACGCTGCAGATACCGACCGGTGTAGCTGGCTGGATTGGCGGCAATGGCTTCCGGTGTGCCCACGCCCACCACGTTGCCGCCGCCGGCACCACCTTCGGGACCCATGTCGATGATCCAATCGGCGGTCTTGATGACATCCAGGTTGTGCTCGATCACCACGATGGTATTGCCCGCGTCGCGCAACTGGTGCAAGACCTTGAGCAGCAGGTCAATGTCGGCAAAGTGCAGTCCGGTGGTGGGTTCGTCCAGAATATACAGCGTGCGGCCGGTGTCGCGCTTGCTCAGCTCCAGCGCAAGTTTTACACGCTGCGCCTCGCCGCCTGAAAGCGTGGTGGCAGCCTGGCCGAGCTGGATATAAGACAGGCCGACATCCAGCAGCGTGTGCAGCTTGCGGGCAATGGTTGGAACCGCCTTGAAGAATTCTGCGGCGGTCTCGACCGTGAGGTCCAGAACCTGCGCGATGTTTTTGCCCTTGTACTGCACCTCAAGAGTTTCGCGGTTGTAGCGCTGGCCTTTGCAGACGTCACACGGCACGTACACATCGGGCAAAAAGTGCATTTCCACTTTCACCACGCCGTCGCCCTGGCAGGCTTCGCAGCGGCCGCCGGCGACGTTGAAGGAAAAGCGCCCGGCGCCATAGCCGCGCTCACGCGCGGTGTTCATTTCGGCCATCAGTTCGCGGATCGGCGTGAACAGCCCGGTGTAGGTGGCCGGGTTGCTGCGCGGCGTGCGGCCAATCGGCGACTGGTCCACATTGATGACCTTGTCGAAGTGCTCAATGCCTTCAATGCTTTCATGGGGCGCGGGCTCTTCATGCGCGCGGTACAGCGTGCGCGCCACGGCCGTATACAGCGTGTCGTTGACCAGCGTCGATTTACCCGAGCCGGACACGCCGGTCACGCAGGTCAGCAGGCCCACGGGAAACTCCACGCTCACGCCCTTGAGGTTGTGTCCGGTGGCGTTGACGACCCGCAGCGCCTGCATGTCGCCCAGGGTGGCCTGGTGCACGGCTTCACGCTCGGCGCGGCGGGCCGCTGCCGGGCTCTGCGGAAAGCGCGATATTTTTTTCTTCTCGGCGGCTTCTATCGGCTTCACGGTGGGCAGCCAGGGCGTGCGGTGCTTCGGCACGGCAATCTTCAGCGTACGCGCCAGGTATTGCCCGGTCAGCGACGCCGGGTTGGCCTGCACTTCTTCAAACGTGCCTTGCGCCATCACGCGGCCGCCATGAATGCCAGCCCCCGGCCCCATGTCGATCACATGGTCGGCGGCGCGGATCATGTCTTCATCGTGCTCTACCACCAGCACGCTGTTGCCGATGTCGCGCAGGTGTTTGAGGGTGCCGATCAGGCGCTCGTTGTCGCGCTGGTGCAGGCCGATGCTGGGTTCATCGAGCACATACATCACGCCGGTCAGGCCCGAGCCGATTTGCGAGGCCAGCCGGATGCGCTGCGACTCGCCACCCGACAGCGTTTCGGCGCTGCGGTCCAGGCTCAGGTAATTCAGGCCGACGTCGTTGAGGAATTTCAGGCGCAGGCCAATCTCGCGCACCACCTTGGCGGCAATTTCGGCCTTGGCACCCGCCATTTTCAGCGTGCTGAAGTAGTGAAGACTCTCGCGCAGCGTGGCGCGGCTGATTTCGTAAATGGCCTGGCGGGTATTGACAGGGCCCGCGCTACTTTCGCCTTCCGTGGTGCCGACCAGATAGACATGGCGTGCTTCCTGGCGCAGGCGCGTGCCGCCGCAGTCGGGGCAGACCTGAACGCTGCGGTAGCGCGCGAGGTCTTCGCGCACCACGGCCGAATCGGTCTCGCGGTAGCGGCGTTCAAAGTTGGTCATCACGCCTTCAAACGGATGACTCTTGCTGACCTTTCTTCCGGCCGATTTGCCGGAATCCATCACATAGCTGAACTTGATCTCTTCTTCACCCGAGCCGTACAGCACCACCTGCTGCACGTGGTCGGGCAGGTCTTCAAAGGCGCAGTCGATGTCGAACTTGTAATGACTGGCCAGGCTTTCCAGCATGGAAAAGTAATAGGCATTGCGCCGGTCCCAGCCCTTGACGGCACCGCTGGCCAGACTTAATGAGGGAAACGCCACCACCCGCGTCGGGTCAAAAAATTCCCTATGCCCCAGGCCGTCACAACCGGGGCAGGCCCCCACCGGCGAGTTGAAGGAAAACAGCCGCGGTTCCATCTCGCTAAGCGAGTAACTGCAGACCGGGCAGGCAAATTTGGCGCTGAACAGGTGCTCCCTGGCGGTGTCCATCTCCAGCGCAATCGCCTTGCCGTCGGCCAGCCGCAGCGCCGCCTCGAAGCTCTCCGCCAGACGTTGCTGCATGTCAGGCCGCACCTTGAGGCGGTCGATCACCACGTCGATGTTGTGCTTCTCGGTTTTCTTGAGTTTGGGCAGATCGTCAAATTCATAGGTGCCGCCATCGACGCGAAAGCGCACATAGCCCTGCGCCTGCATCTCGGCAAACACGCCCTCGAACTCGCCCTTGCGCTCGCGCGCCACGGGCGCCAGGATCATCAGCCGGGTGTCCTCGGGCAGCGCCAGCACGGCGTCCACCATCTCGCTGACGCTTTGCGCCTGCAGCGGCAAATCATGCTCGGGGCAATAAGGCGTGCCGGCGCGCGCAAACAGCAGGCGCAGGTAGTCGTGAATTTCAGTCACCGTGCCGACGGTGGAGCGCGGATTGTGCGAGGTGGCTTTCTGCTCGATTGAAATGGCCGGCGACAGGCCTTCGATCATATCCACGTCGGGCTTGTCCATCAGCTGCAGGAACTGCCGCGCATAGGTGGACAGGCTTTCCACATAGCGGCGCTGCCCTTCGGCATACAGCGTGTCAAAGGCCAGCGATGATTTTCCCGAGCCGCTCAGGCCGGTGATGACCACCAGCTGGTTGCGCGGAATATCGAGGTCGATATTTTTCAGGTTGTGGGTGCGCGCACCGCGAATGCTGATGCGCTGCAGTTGCAGTGCATGGCCAAGGTATTGGCCGTCTTTGGGGGCTGCGGGGTGGCTGGCGTCGGCGGAGTTGGTCAAAGTGGCGTGAGTTCGGGAAAACCCTCAATGATAGTCAAAGTTCGCCGCCCGGGTTGGCGGCCCCTCAACCTGCCATTGCCGGGCGGTGCTGGCACCTATTTGCGCAGCGCTGTCTTCCAGTCGCGAAACACGTCCAGATCGACCCCGTCGGGGTAGTTCAGCAGGCCGGGGCTGTGCCCCTTTTTGCCCAGCTCGCCATACTGCCAGATGATGGCCTTGGTCTTGCGGTCAATCACGATGACGCGGTCATGCAGGTCATCGACCACCAGGATGTCGCCGGTATCGGGCAGTTCACGCGCGATCGAGGAGTGGTCGAGCATGCCTTCGCCGTCCTTGACGAAATATTCCCAGGTGACCTTGCGTGTGGCCGGGTCGAAAATCACCACCCGGCCGGGTTTCCAGAAGTCGGCCACGATGACCTGTTTGCCATCCACCGTGGGGAAAGCGTCCGATGGGTAGCGGATGTTGGGTGCCTTGACGCTCCACACCACCTTGCCCGCGCGCGTGATGCGGGAAATCCAGGCGTCGCTGATCTCGGTGACCAGGATGTCGCCATTGGCCATTGGCGTGGCCCCGTTGGGGTGAGCCAGTTGGCTGGGCGGGTTGTGCTTGCACGGGCCGGGCGCCCCCCACTGGGTCGTGATGGCGCCGGTTTTAGGGTTGATGATCACGATGCGGCAGTTGCGGATGTCGGCGGCAATGACCTGGCCATCGGCCAGCAGATGGGCATCGTCGGGGTAGTTCAACAGGTTCGGGCCACTGCCGCGTGTGTCGGGCGTGCCATAGGTCCAGCTCAGCGCGTGTTTTTCGTAATCGACGAGGTGGATATCAAAGTTGTCTTCCTCGCTGACCGCCAACAGCTTGCCGTCGGGCGAAAAATTGACATCTTCATTGCCGCGATAGACCTTCAGGCTGGGCGAGGGGAATTCCCAGACGATGCTTTTGTCCGGCGCGATCTCGATCAGGCGGTTGTTGCGCCGGTCGGCAATCACGATCGGGTAGGGCAGCGGCTTGCCCCAGGACGGCACCCGCTGGGTACGGCTGCCGGTGACCGGCGGGATGGGGGGCAGTTTGACGCCGCTGGAGACGATGCCGGCGCCAGTCATGTCGGGCGTGACGGTGACTTCGATGCCAGCCGGTTTGACCGCCTTGACCGGCTGGGCGGAGACTGGCAAAACCAGACCGGCCAGCAGTGGCAGTGCGGTCAGGCTCAGCCGGGCGATGGGCGAACGGGTAGGTTGGTGCATGGTCGATTCCTTGGAATACCGGGGCGGGTGCCGAAGCAGCAAAGTCCCCATTGTTCGGCACCCGCCGCAGGCGCGCCTTGACCTGCCGCAAGATTGCGTGGCTTTGTATCGGATGCCTACCGGCTTTCCAGCACCACGCGCTGATGCAGCGGCTGCGCCGGACGCATATTGTCGGCNNGTCGGCGCGCAGGGGAATCAGTGGCAGCAATGTGCCGAGCAGCGGGTTTTCAACGCCGACGCGAAACAGCACCACCACGGCCAGCAATTGCCCGGACGGACTTTTATGCAGCAGGTGCGCTGCCATCGGGAAGGCTTCACCGTCAATCTGGTCGCCGCCGGGGGTGTGAAAGTGAAACTGCTGCAACATGAACTGCTCCTTGCCGATGCGCAGGCTGCTGCCTTTGTCAAAACGCACGCGCAGCGTATGGCCGTCGTTGGCGAGCTTCAGCGCCGCTGGGTGGTAGTTGAACTCAAGCGGCGGCAGGATTTGCCGGGAAGTGGCCGCAATGCCAATGGGCGATTGGCGTCGGCCGGTTTCGCACAGGGTGGCCGAGGCGGCAGTGCAGGCCAGCAGCAGAAAGGCTGAAAAAAGCTGCTTCATAATGCGCCATGATGCCAGATAAGAGACAATCTGACCTTTCTCATCTGACTGACTTGACTCGCCGCTGGCGCTTTTTACACGTGACTGTATCTTCTGCCCCCCCTTCCAGGTCCGCCCCGTCCACTGCCATGACCGGCACCGAGCGGCGCGCCAGCTTTTCCCTGGCTTCGATTTTCGCCTTGCGCATGCTGGGCCTCTTTCTGGTGCTGCCGGTGTTTGCCCGTGAAGCCGCCAGATACCCAGGAGGAAACAACCCGACCCGGATCGGCATGGCCATGGGAATTTACGGGCTGACCCAGGGCTTCCTGCAAATTCCTTTTGGCATCGCGTCCGACCATTGGGGCCGCAAGCGCGTGATTATTATGGGGCTGCTGGTGTTTGCGCTGGGCAGCTTTGTCGCCGTCTGGGCGCCTGACCTGAATTGGCTGATCGCCGGTCGTGCGCTGCAAGGCGCTGGCGCCATTTCGGCGGCGGTCACCGCGTTGCTGACCGACACCACCCGGGACGAGGTGCGCACCAAGGCGATGGCGCTGATCGGTGGCAGTATTGCGCTGATGTTTGCCATCTCGCTGGTGGCCGCCCCGGTGCTGGCCAGCTACATCGGCCTGAGCGGCATTTTTGCCCTGACTGGCTTGCTGGCCCTGGCGGGCATTGCCGTGGTGCTGTGGTGGACGCCGCCCGAGCCGCGGGTGCATGTCAGCCAGCCACGCGGCCGGGTGAGCGAGGTGCTGAAAATTCCTGCCCTGTTACGGCTGAACTTTGGGGTGTTTGTGCTGCATGCGGTGCAGCTCTCAATGTGGATGGCGATTCCCGCACTGCTGGTCGGTGCCGGACTGGACAAGGCACTGCACTGGGAACTTTACCTGCCGGCGCTGCTGGCTTCGCTCGTGGTGATGGCGGTGACACTCTTTCCGCTTGAAAGGCGCGGCTACCTGAGAGCCGTGTTCCTGGGGGCCGTGGGCCTGATTTTTCTGGTGCAGTTGGGGCTGCTCTGGGCGGCATCCCACACGGCGTCGCCAGCCTATGGCCTGGGCTTGCTTGGCACTTTGCTGTTTTTGTTTTTTTGCGGCTTCAATGTGCTGGAGGCCAGCCAGCCCAGCCTGGCCTCGCGCGCCGCGCCGGCGCACGCGCGCGGCGCGGCGCTCGGGGTCTACAACACCTTGCAGTCGCTGGGCCTTTTTGCCGGTGGCGCGATCGGCGGCTGGATTGTCAAGGCGCACGGTGCCGAGGGCCTTTTCGTGGCGTCCGGCGGTCTGATGCTGCTGTGGCTGCTGGTTGCCTGGCCCATGAAGGCACCGGGGCGCACGGTGCCCAAGGCCGTTTCAGCCGCTGAGCCGATGGCCGGCCGGCCAGTTAAACTCTGACGCTTACCGCTGAAGATCAGACCTCAGGAGAACACGCCATGGCATCCGTCAACAAAGTCATCATCGTTGGCAATCTGGGCCGCGACCCCGAAATGCGCAGCTTTCCCAGCGGCGACCAGGTGGCCAACGTCACCATTGCCACCACCGACAAGTGGAAGGACAAGCAGACCGGAGAAGCGAAGGAACACACCGAATGGCACCGCGTGGTGTTCAACGGACGGCTGGCTGAAATTGTCGGCCAGTACCTGCGCAAGGGCTCGCAGGTCTATGTCGAAGGCAGCCTGCGCACTCGCAAATGGACCGACAAGGACGGCGTGGAAAAATACTCCACCGAGATCCGCGCCGACCAGATGCAGATGCTCGGCAGCCGTCAGGGCATGGGCGGCCCCGCAGCCGAAGACGGCGGCGGCTATGACGCCCCGCGCCAGTCTGCCGCGCCCGCCGCCGCGCCACCCCGGACAGCGCCCACACCCGCCAAGCCCACCAGCGGCTTTGACGACATGGACGACGACATTCCGTTCTGATGTGGGTTTTGCTGATTTTTTGAGAAGAATCAGTCTCTGGCCCATCTACAACGGGCATAAACAGCTATTTAACAAATAGCAAATTACCGGCCTGTATCAGGCAGTGCCAGCCTTCACTTTCAGGCGCCAGGCGTGCAGCAGCGGCTCGGTGTAGCCGCTCGGTTGTGCCAGCCCTTTGAACACCAGGTCACACGCCGCCTTGTATGCCGCGCTGGTGTCAAAGTGGCCGGCCATGTTCTTGTACAGCGGGTCGCCCGCGTTCTGCTTGTCAACCACCGCCGCCATGCGCTCAAACGTTGCCCTGACTTGGGCCGCAGTGGCTACGCCGTGCAGCAGCCAGTTGGCCATGTGCTGGCTGGAGATGCGCAGCGTGGCGCGATCTTCCATCAGACCGATATTGTGGATGTCGGGCACCTTGGAGCAGCCCACGCCCTGGTCGATCCAGCGCACCACGTAGCCGAGGATGCCCTGCGCGTTGTTGTCCAGTTCCTCCTGCTTTTCGGCAGCGCTCCAGTTTGGCGTGGCAGCCACGGGAATGGTCAGCAGGCCGGTCAGCAGCGCCTCGCGCTCGGCGTTGGCGTCGATCTTCTCCATTTCCTTTTGCACTTCAGCCACATTGACCTGCAGGTAGTGCAGGGCGTGCAGCGTGGCGCCGGTCGGATTCGGCACCCAGGCGGTGTTGGCGCCAGCCTTGGGGTGGGCGATCTTCTGTTCCAGCATGGCGGCCATCAGGTCTGGGGCAGCCCACATGCCTTTGCCGATCTGCGCCTTGCCGCGCAGGCCGCAGGACAGGCCGACCAGTACATTGCTCTTCTCGTAGGCCTGGATCCAGGCGCTGCCCTTCATGTCGCCCTTGCGGATCATCGGGCCGGCGCGCATGGCGGTGTGCATTTCGTCGCCGGTGCGGTCCAGGAAGCCGGTGTTGATGAAGGCCACGCGGCTGGCGGCGGCGGCGATGCAGGCCTTGAGGTTGACGCTGGTACGACGCTCCTCGTCCATGATGCCGAGCTTCACCGTGCTGTCGGGCAGGCCGAGCATTTGCTCGACGCGGCCGAACAGCTCGGCAGCGAAAGCCACCTCGGCCGGGCCGTGCATCTTGGGCTTGACGATGTAGACGCTGCCGGTGCGCGAGTTGCGCAGGCCGTTGGCGCCATGGCCCTGCAGGTCGTGCATGGCGATGGTGGTGGTGACGATGGCGTCCAGGATGCCTTCCGGGATTTCCTTCACGCTGCCGTCGGCGGCGGTGTAGAGCACGGCTGGGTTGGTCATCAGGTGGCCTACGTTGCGCACGAACATCAGCGAGCGGCTGTGCAGGCGCACCTCATCTTGGCCATTGGGCGCGGTGTAGACGCGGTCCGGGTTCAGTCCGCGCGTCAGCGTCTTGCCGCCCTTCTCGAAGCTCTCGGTCAGCGTGCCTTTCAGGATGCCGAGCCAGTTGCGGTAGGCCAGCACCTTGTCCTCGGCGTCCACGGCGGCGACCGAGTCTTCCAGGTCCAGGATGGTGGACAGCGCGGCTTCCAGCACCAGGTCGCTGATGCCGGCGGCGTCGCTCGCGCCAATCGGTGTGCGGTGATCGATGCGGATGTCGAGGTGGTTGCCGTGCCGACGCAGCAGCACGGAGGACGGCGCTGCCGCCTCACCCTGGTAGCCGACGAACTGGGCCGGGTCCTGCAGGCGGGTTGCGCTGCCATTCTTCAGCGTGACGACCAGCTGGCCGCCCTGCACGGCGTAGCCGGTGGCGTCCTTGTGCGAGCCGCTGACCAGCGGAACTGACTGGTCGAGCACGTTGCGTGCGAACTCGATTACCTTGGCGCCGCGCACCGGGTTGTAGCCCTTGCCTTTTTCCGCACCGCCGGTCTCGGCAATGGCGTCGGTGCCGTACAACGCGTCGTACAGGGAGCCCCAGCGCGCATTGGCGGCGTTCAGGGCGTAGCGGGCGTTCATGATCGGCACCACCAGTTGCGGGCCGGCCTGCACGGCGAGTTCGGCATCCACATTTGTCGTGGTAGTCTTCACGTTGGCCGGCTGTGGCACCAGATAGCCGATCTGGTCCAGGAAGGCGCGGTAGGTCGGCATGTCGGCAATCGGGCCGGGGTGGGTCTGGTGCCAGCGGTCCAGCTCGGTTTGCAGGCGGTCGCGCTCGGCCAGCAGGGCGATGTTCTTCGGAGCCAGGTCGGCGACGATGGCGTCAAAACCGCTCCAGAAGGTCTTGCTGGCCACGCCGGTGCCTGGCAGCACCTGGTCTTCAATGAAGCGATAGAGTTCAGTGGCCACCTGAAGGCGGTGGCTGGTCGTACGTGCTGTCTGGAGTGCGGTCATGGTTTTGGTTCCCTTTGAAAAATAAACTGAAAAATGAAATAGGGGTTGGTGGCTGAATCAACCCGGCGTCTTGAAAAAATAATAAAGGCTCAGCGCGCTGCCCACGGCAATCACCACGCGGCGTAGCCACGGGCCCTGAATCTTGCGCGCCAGCCGCGCGCCCAGGTAGCCGCCCGCGCTGGCCGTCAGCAGCATTACCCCCGTATGCGGCCAGCTCACGGCACCGGCCGCGATAAACGTGACCACGGTGACGCTGTAAATCACGGCCGACAGCAGATTTTTCAGCGCGTTGATGTGCTGCACGTCTTCATGCCCGCCAATCGCCAGGCTGGCCATCATCAAAATGCCCATGCCGGCGCCAAAAAAACCGCCATAAATGGATACCAGCAACTGCACCAGCCAGCCGCCAACCGAGCCCGTATTGTGTTGCTCATTCGGCCCTGCTGCAGGCGCTGCGGTGTTGTTGCGCTGGCGCAGCCGTTGGAGCGCGGCCGAAAGTTGCGGGCTGAAGGCAAACAGCAGCGTGGCAAACGCCAGCAGCCATGGGATGAGCGTGGCAAAGCGCGCGTCACCGGCTGCCAGCAGCAGCAAGCCGCCCGCAATGCCGCCAAGCAGTGAGGCCACGCCCATGGGCAGCAGGTAGCGCTGGTAGCGCGCCAGTTCCTGTCGATAGGCCCAGGCAGCGGCCAGGCTACCGGGCCACAGCGCGACCGAGTTGCTGGCATTGGCCATCACCGGCGGCACGCCGACGGCCAGCAGCGCCGGGAATGAAAAAAACGTGCCACCGCCAGCGACCGAGTTGGCTGCGCCCGCGGCAAAGCCGCCGGCGCCAATCAGCAGCACGCCAAGGGGCGTCATGCGGGCGTTCCCAAGCCTGGCAGCGACAGCACGTCGCGAAGGGTACTGCCGGTGTAAACCGGTGGCGTGCCCAGCTCTTCAAAAGGCAACTGGTAGCGGTTGACCCACAGCGTCTGATAGCCGTACCAGGTGGCGGCCAGCGCGTCCCAGCTGTTGCAGCTGACAAACGCAATCTGCCGCGCCTCCAGTCCGGTGGCCTGCGGGCCCAGCGCGTAGGCGTCGGGGTGAGTCTTGTATTTGCGAATGCCATCGACGCTGAGGAGATGGTCCAGCAGACCCTCCAGTCCGGCGGATTTGACGGCTACATTGAGCATGGCCGGGTCGCCGTTGGACAATATGCCGGTGACGATGCCGCGCGCTTTGAGCGCCTGCAGCACTTCCAGGTTTTCAGGGAAAGCCGACAGGTGCCGGTACTGGTTCATCAGCTTTTCCTCGCGCTCGGTGGTGAGATCCAACGCCAGCCGCTTGCAGGCATAACGCAAACCGGCGCGCGTCAGGTCCCAAAAAGGCTGATAGTGCGCGCCGCTATTGCTGGTGGTGACCAGGCCCGTGTACTCAATCTGCTTGTCGCGCCACAGCACACTGAGCGCTTGGCCGTGGCCGGGAAACAGTTGCTCCGCAGCCAGGCCCACGCTGTACACATCGAAAAGCGTACCGTAGGCGTCAAACAGCACGGCGCGGATGGCTGAAGGCAAATGGGAGGCTGGTTTTTCCATGGGCTCTACTTTATTTGATACCAGAGGAATAATTAATAGGATAAACGGTAAGTAATTAATGACTTATATGCATGTAATACTACGGCTGTAGCCGGAATCCATAATCAAGCCATGAGCAAACTCAAACAGCTCGAATCCTTTGTGTCGGTGGTGGCGCGTGGCAGTCTGACGGCCGCAGCCAAGGCCGAAGGTGTGGCAGCCGCCATCATGGGTCGACGGCTCGATGCCCTGGAGGAGCGGCTGGGCGTGAAGCTGCTGGTGCGCACCACGCGGCGCATCACCCTCACGCATGAGGGCAGCGCTTTTCTGGAAGACTGCCAGCGCCTGCTGGCTGACTTGGCCAACGCCGAGGCCAGCGTGTCGGCGGGTGGCGTGAAGGCGAGCGGTCACTTGCGTATTACTGCCCCGGCCGGTTTTGGCCGCCGCCATGTGGCGCCGCTGGTGCCGAAATTTCGCGCGCAGCATGCCGATGTGACGATCACGCTCAATCTGAATGACCGCGTGGTGGATTTGGCGGGTGAAGGCTTTGATTGCGCGGTGCGGGTCGGTGAAATGCCCGATTCGTCGCTGGTCAGCGTGCGCCTGGCCGACAATCGGCGCCTGTGCGTCGCCACGCCGCGCTACCTGCAGACTCATGGCACGCCGCAATACCCCGCCGAGCTGGCAAAATTTGACTGCCTGACGCTGTCCAGCGATTCATCGCAAACGCGCGGCTGGGCGTTCACGGTGGGCGGCGAACTGGTACATCTCAAGCCCGGTGGTCCGCTCGATTGCTCGGACGGGCAGGTGCTGCATGACTGGTGTCTGGCTGGTCATGGCATTGCCTGGCGCAGCACCTGGGAGGTGGAATCGGAAATCGCCGCCGACCTGCTGGTGCCAGTCCTGGAAGACTTCGCTGCACCGCCCAATGGCATCTACGCGGTATTTCCGCAGCGCAAGCATTTGCCGCTGCGCGTACGCTTGTGGATCGATTTTCTGAAGCATCATTACAGCCAGCCCGAGTTCTGGAAAAGTGTGGCGTGAGGTGTGAAGTGACAAAGCTTTTGATCCTCTGCGCCGATGACTTTGCGGTGAATGAGGCGGCCTCGCAAGGCATTGCTGCGCTGGCGCGTGCCGGGCGCATCAGCGCCACCAGCGCCATGGTGCTGTCGCCGCGCTGGGTTCGAGACGCGGCGCTGCTGCAAGCGGTGCGTGGGCAGATTGATGTCGGGCTGCACCTGGATTGGACCAGCGCGTTTGCACGCGTCGCAGGACATGGCCTGCCCCTGACAGGCGCCATGCTCAAGGCTCTGTTGCGCGGCTTTAATCCAATGGCTGCCCGCGCGGTGATTGAACACCAGCTCGACGCCTTTGAAATTGTCTGGCAGGCTCCGCCCGACCATATTGACGGGCACCAGCACGTGCAACAGTTCGACGGCATCCGGCAAGCGCTGGTGGCCGCAGTTCAACAGCGTTACCCTGCGGGTCAACGGCCTTACCTGCGGCTGTCAACCTGCGTGGCTGCGGATCGCAGCCTGAAGACCCGGGTGATCTCAGGCATGGGCGCGCAATCTCTGGCAAGGCTGGCGAACGCGGCGGGTATCGCCTGCGCGCCTGCTCTGTCGGGCATCTACGGTTTCGCTGGTGGTGAGCAGCGCTATCTGCAATGGATGGCACGCTGGCTGCGCAACGCGACCGAAGGCAGCATTGTGATGTGCCACCCGGCTGCAAGGGCCGAGGCGGGAGACGAAATCGGCGCGGCGCGGGCCTGGGAACAGGCTTATCTGAGCAGTGACGCTTTTTCGCACGCGCTCACGCGTGCGCGCGTCATTCTGTCGCGGGGTGCGCAGTTAAACTTCCCGGCGTGACTGAACAACGCAAATCCTGGCTGATACTGGCCGCACTTTTCCTCCTCTTGCTGGTGCTGGCCGCGCTGCGCCCCTTGGCCGTTCCCGACGAAGGGCGCTACGGTGAAATTGGCCGCTGGATGCTGCAAAGCGGCGACTGGCTTACGCCCCGCCTGGACGGCATTCCGTTCTTTCACAAACCGCCCTATTTGTACTGGCTGGAGGCGGTTGCGCTGGCCGCGTTTGGCGTGCATGCCTGGGCGGCTCGCCTGGTACCCGCGCTGCATGCCGCGCTGATGCTGCTCGCCATGTATTTGAGCGTGCGCCAGATTGCTACTGAAAAAATAGCGCGCCGCGCGGTCTGGATGCTGGGTACCAGCTTGTCATTTCTTATGGGAGGGCAGTATGTCAACCATGACATGCTGGTGGCTGCGTGGATTGGCGTGGCCATCTGGTGCTTTGCGCTGGCTTTCATGCAGTCAGGTAGGCCGAGCGCGGCGCTGGCGCGCTGGGGATTCGTGGCCTGCGCGTTGGGGGTGCTCTCCAAAGGCCTGATTGGCGTGGCGCTGCCTGGGCTGGTGCTGCTGCTCTGGTTGGCGTGGACCGGGCAACTCAAAAAAATTCTGCAGCTTCCCTGGATTTCGGGTCTGGCCTTGTTTTTGGCGATTGCCGCGCCGTGGTTCTGGTTGGCGCAGCGCCAGTTTCCCGGCATGCTGAGCTATGCGTTTGGCACACAGCAGGTGAGTCGTTTCACCGGAACCACCTTCAACAACGCACAACCCTGGTGGTTTTATGGCGCGGCTTTGGTGGTGCTGCTGTTTCCGTGGCTGCTTTTCATGCCAAATCAGGCCATAGCTCAGATAAAACATCCACGATCAGCGACTCCATCAATCGCAAACGAGTGGCTGGCCCTATGCTGGATCTGGGTGCTGGCGATCATCGGCTTCTTCTCGATCCCGCACTCCAAGATTATTGGCTATGCGCTGCCGGTCATGCCGCCACTGGCGCTGCTCGCTGCGCTGGGTTGGGATGACGCCATGGCGCGACTCCGGCTCACGACTCAAGCGCAGCGAAAACTGTTTGCGCTGCTGTGCGCGACAAGCCTTGTCATTGCGCTGGCTGGCAACGTGGCCGCAGCCCGTTACACAGACAAGCGCGGCGCGCAGGATCTGGCGCAGGCGCTCGAAGCGGCCGGGGCCAAACCATCGGACACGGTGTATTTGCTGGGCGGCTACGCTTATGACCTGCCGTTTTACCGCCAAGCCCGCACCCCCATGGTGGTGATTCAGGACTGGGCCGAGCTTAGAAAGTCCGCCGGAGACAACTGGCAGCGCGAGTTGTTCGAGGCGGCTGATTTTGACGCTCAGGCCGCGCGCGTGCTGCAAATGCCTGAAGCGCTGGAACAGGCCAGGGCGCAAGCAGACGCGTGGCTGGTGGCCAAAAATGATGCTGCGGTGGGCCGCCACCTCGATGGGTTTGCGCTGCAGTTCAAGGGCGCAGCGTGGTCGCTTTACAAGCCAGCAGGTCAGTCGGCCCGCGCTTCAACGCCTGAAGGCCCAAAACCGGCTGAGTAAAAAAGTCTGCACCGCCGCCAGCAGCAACGCCGCCAGCAAAGCCCAGAAAGCGTGCCAATGCAGCAGCCGTAGCAGCAATGCAAACACCAGTTCATTGGTGGAAAAACCGGCCAGGGCAGTGACCGCAAAGCGCTGCATGCTTTGCGTCACCGAGGTGCCTGCATCGCGAAAACTGAGTAGCCGGTGGCCGGCAAAGCTCACAAAAAATGCCACCCCGAACCCGCCGGCATTGGCGAGTTCGGGCCACATACGGTGCTGCGTCAACGCAAAGACCCCCATGTGCGTCAGCGCCGCGGTAGCGCCCACGGCAAGAAACCAGAAGCCGCTTTTGGCTGCGGTGCTCATGCGTCGGTCGGGCATCGTTCAGGCAAGCCCGGACCGCGACGCAGTGCAACGATATAGCTTGGGCGCTGCTTGACCTCTTCATAAATTCGGCCTACATACTCGGCCAGCACGCCGATGGAAAGAAGCTGAATGCCGCTGAACAGCATCATGCCGACCACAATGGTGGCGTAGCCAGGCACGGCAATCCCCCACAGGAAATAGTCGATCACCACCCAGGCGCCATAGCCCAGGGCCGCCACCGCCAATAGCAAGCCCAGCCAGGTCAGCAGACGCAGCGGTACGGTTGAAAACGCCACCATGCCCGTGAGTGCCAGAGAGAACGACCCGCCCAGTCCAAATTTGCTGAGCCCGTCGGCGCGCGGCAGCGGTTCGTAGTCGATGGCGGTGCTGTTGAACCCGACCCAGGCGTACAGCCCTTTCATGAAGCGGTTGCGTTCCGGCAGGCTTTTCAAGGCCTGAACCACCTTGCGGTCCATCAAGCGAAAATCTCCCGCATGGGCCGGAATCTGCACCCGGTTGCCCCAGTTGATCAGTTTGTAGAACAGGTTTGTCAGGCCGATTTGCAGGCCCGACTGGTCGTCCCGGGTTTTTCGCACGGCATACACCACATCTGATCCATGCTTCCATTGTTGTAGCATCTCAGGAAGCAATGACGCAGGGTGCTGGCCATCCGCATCCATCATGATGACCACCTCGCCACGCGCGGTTTCCAGCCCCGCAGTCAGGGCGGGTTCCTTGCCAAAGTTGCGCGAGAGCTTCAGGAACACGACCTGCGGATGTGTCTCGCCCAGGCTTTGCATCACTTGCTGCGTGTTGTCCTGGCTGCCATCGTCCACAACGATCAGTTCGACCTGGCCAGACAGCGTGGCCAACACGGCCAGAACTTCGGGCACAACCCGGCTCAGGTTGCGCGCCTCGTTGTAGGCGGGCATGACGCAGGAGATGGATGGAGGTTGCGTGGCGCGGCCGGGTGGGACGGCAAGGAATGGAATTGTCATGTCAGCATCATGCCAAAAGAAAACCCCGTCCAGCTCGGCTGGCGGGGTCTTTTTGCAGGTTTGGAGCAAACCGGAGGTCTGCCGCACTGCCTTACTTGCTCAGGCACTCTTTCATGAAAGCCTTGCGCTCGTCGCCTTTTTTTCCCGCTGCTTCCGTGTTGCAGGTGGCCATTTTGGTTTGCTGGGCGGTTTTTGCGGGGCTGTCCGCGGCCTGGGCCAGCGGTGACAAACTCATTGAAAAAGCAAAACCAACCGCGATCAGGGGCAACAGTTTTTTCATGGAGGCTCCAGTGAGTTAGTGAATTAGGTTGAATGCCGTGTGCAATTCCACCACATAACGCCGTGGGTCGCAAATTCGATGACTGGCTTAACCGTAAAATCCGCTTATGCTCTCGATTAAAAAAGACCTGCTCACGGCGTTGGCTGCCGGGCTGGAACAACTCTCTCCCGATGCGGGTGACAAGGCCGCCTTTGAGTCCCCCAAGGTGGCGGCCCATGGTGATTTTGCCTGTACGGCCGCCATGCAGCTGGCCAAGTCGCTTAAACAGAACCCCCGCCAGACAGCTGAAAACCTGCGTGCCATCCTGTTGCAGGCCCCCGCTTTCGAGTGCTGGGTGGATGCAATTGAAATTGCTGGCCCCGGCTTTATCAATATCAAACTCAAGCCCGCAGCCAAGCAGCAAATTGTGCGTGAGGTGTTGTCGCAGGCCTCTGCGTTTGGCAACGAAGCCCGGACGGGTCACCGCATGCTGGTGGAGTTTGTCTCGGCCAACCCGACCGGTCCGCTGCATGTGGGCCATGGCCGCCAGGCCGCTTTGGGCGATGCCATCTGCAACCTGTACCAGAGCCAAGGCTGGGAGGTGTACCGCGAGTTTTATTACAACGACGCCGGGGTGCAGATTGGCACGCTGGCCACCAGTACCCAGTTGCGCGCCAAAGGTTTCAAACCGGGTGATCCAGAATGGCCCGAACAAGCCTACAACGGCGACTATATCGCCGACATTGCGGCCGACTTTCTCGCCAAAAAGACCGTCCGGTCGGACGACCGCGAGTTCACCGCCTCGGGTGATGTGGAGGCGCTGGATGACATCCGCCTGTTCGCCGTGGCTTACCTGCGCCATGAGCAAGATCTGGACTTGAAGGCTTTTTCGGTCAGGTTCGACAACTACTACCTCGAGTCCAGCCTGTACCTGAGTGGCAAGGTAGATGCCGTCGTGAAGAAACTGCACGACGCCGGCAAGACCTACGAGAATGACGGCGCACTCTGGCTCAAGTCCACCGAGTATGGCGACGACAAAGACCGCGTCATGCGCAAGGGCGACGGCAGCTACACCTACTTCGTGCCCGATGTGGCCTATCACCTCACCAAATGGGAGCGGGGCTTCGAGAAAGTCGTGAACATCCAGGGCATGGACCACCATGGCACCATGGCCCGGGTCCGCGCCGGACTGCAGGCGGTAGGCGCTGGCATCCCGCAGGGCTATCCTGACTACGTGCTGCACACTATGGTGCGTGTGGTGCGACATGGCGAAGAGGTCAAAATATCCAAGCGCGCCGGCAGTTACGTCACGCTGCGCGACCTGATTGAATGGACCAGCGCGGACGCCGTGCGTTTCTTTCTGCTCAGCCGCAAGCCAGACACCGAGTACATCTTCGATATTGACCTGGCGCTGGCCAAGAACAATGAAAACCCGGTGTACTACGTGCAGTACGCGCACGCCCGCATCTGCTCGATCCTGACGACATGGATCAGCCAGGGCGGCGATGAACGCCTCCTCAAGGATGTGGACCTGTCGGCGCTGACCAGCCCGCAGGCCCAGGCGCTGATGCTGCTGCTGGCCAAATACCCCGAGATGCTCAGCCATGCGGCCGACGGTTTGGCGCCGCACGATGTGGCTTTTTACCTGCGCGAACTCGCAGCCTGCTACCACAGCTATTACGATGTCGAACGGATTCTGGTCGATGAAGAGGCTGTCAGGCTGGCGCGCCTGGCGCTGGTCGCGGCCACCGCGCAGGTGTTGCACAATGGCCTGGCGGTGCTGGGTGTCAGCGCACCCCGCAAAATGTAAGGCGCCATGAATTCACTTAAATCTGCAGAGCAAAGCAAGGAATCCGGGCAAGTTATGAAGACACAACGAGGTGGAACCCTGCTTGGGTTGATTATTGGCGTGCTGATTGGCCTGGGTGCCGCACTCGCCGTGGCGGTTTACATCACCAAGGTGCCGGTGCCCTTCATGAGCAAGAGTCAGCCGCACAACCCTGACAGTGATGCCGCGGAGGCCAAAAAGAACAAGGAGTGGAACCCGAACGCCGCACTGGCCGGGAAAAATTCCGGCAAGCCACCTTCGGCTTCCGGCGAAGTGACCAATGTCACGGCGCCCGATTCCACCGCGACGCCGGTAGTCAAGCCCGGCAAGGCCGCCGAATCGGCCGACCCGCTGGGTGATCTGGCCAAGTCGAAGCTGCAAGCGCCACCCTCGGGCGCTGGCGTTGATCCGTTTACTTATTACGTTCAGGCCGGGGCCTTCCGCACTCCTGAAGATGCCGAGCAACAGCGTGCCAGGCTGCTGCTGCTGGGTGTTCAGGCCAAGGTCAGTGAGCGTGAGCAGTCGGGCCGAACCGTGTACCGGGTGCGGCTGGGGCCGTTTGACAAAAAAGACGACGCCGACAAGGCCAAGGAACGGCTGGACAGTAATTCGATAGAGACGGCCATGGTTCGGGTTCAGCGCTAGGCGACACTGAACTTTTTCGCGCCGAGGTGCACGAACCTTTCGCGGCAAGGTTATTTTGCCGACCAACTGCTGCTCTGGCGGCTGTTCCGGAACAGTCTGGTGATTCCGGTTATCCTATTATTCTTGGAGAAAAATTGATGCAACGACGCGAGTTTTCACTTTCAGCCGCTTCGGCTGCGGCCATGCTGGGGGCAACCATGCTGCCCGCTTTGGCGCAAGCCCAGGCCAAGGCCTTCAAGAGTGGCACCGACTATTTGACGCTGGAGCGGGCTGCACCGGTTGAGGCACCTGCGGGCCAGGTCGAAGTGATTGAATTCTTCTGGTACAGCTGCCCGCATTGCAATGCCTTTGAGCCGCAACTTGAAGCCTGGGTCAAGAAACTGCCCAAGGATGTTTACTTCCGTCGCGTCCCGGTATTTTTCCGCCCTGATTTTGAGCCACAGCAGCGTCTTTACTATGTGCTGGAAGCCATGGGCAAGGTCAATGAGTTGCACCAAAAGGTGTTTTACGCGATTCATGTGGAAAAGCAGCCGCTCAATACGGCTGACATGGTGGCGGCCTGGGCTGAAAAGCAGGGGATCAGCAGGACCAAGTTTGTCGAGCAGTACAACTCGTTTGCAGTGAGCACCAAAGTGCGCAAGGCGACACAGTTGCAAGATCTCTACAACGTGGATGGGGTTCCGGCACTCGGTATCGCCGGTCGTTACTTTACTTCCGGCGATTTGGCCCGATCCATGGAGCGCGCGCTTCAGGTGACCGATTATCTGGTCGGGCAATCCCGCGGCAAAGCCAAGTAAGGCCAAGTCGGGCGACGGGAACACCCTGAGCCCCTCAAAGCCCTGACCAGCGGCAGGTCGGGCTTTGAATATTGCTACTAATTACATAGCTGCTCATGCCTGTCATTATTTGGCATGCAGTCTATCAAGCCAGCATAAAAACCGTCATTTTTCGGCTTTCCTGACGCCCTGATTGGCGCACACGCCCACCCCGTCACCCTCCAGCACCTTGAATACGGCAACAGGAGCGGCATTCGCACCGCGCCTTGTGCCGCTATGTGTCATCACAGACGCTTTCTTTTCCCGCTCCGATATGGCGCTGTATCCTACAGCGACTTTCAGACGGTTACAGCTTTTACGCGCCTAATGGATGCAAGGCTCAAGGCCTGAACAGACCTCAAAAGTACGACCCTCATACGTACCAGCACCCGGTCTGTTCATCCCTGCCAGCATCGTTTCGTGCCTTAACCGGCGCGGTTAGAAGCGATAAATTATTTACATAGGAGTCACCTGGTGTTTAAAAATAAAGTATTGCCGTTTGCGATCCTGGCGCTCAGTCAAAGCGTGTTTGCCCAGCAGCCTCCCAGTGCCGGCAGCCAGCTTCAGCAGATTCCCCCGTTGCCCATTCCGCAAAAAGCTGCGCCAAAAATCGGCATCGAGCCCAGCACTGAGCCAGCTACTGCAGCGTCCGACGCGGTGAAAATAACCGTCAACAGTTTGAGAGTGACGGGTGCGCGCGTCTACCCGGAGGCCGACCTGATCGCGCTCACGGGCTTCAAGCCCGGCAGCGAGCACACCCTTGCCGACCTGCGCGGCATGGCTTTGAAAATTACCGAGCGTTATCGCAATGATGGTTATTTCGTGGCGCAGGCTTACCTGCCCGCGCAGGACATCAAGGACGGTGCTGTCACCATCGCCGTGCTCGAAGGCCAGTACGGTAAGGTTGCCGTGCGCAACCAGAGCAACTTGTCCGATGGGCTGGTGTATAGCCAGCTTGAGGGTATCAACAGCGGCGACCCGGTCACCTCCGCTCCGCTCGAGAGCCGTCTTCTGCTGCTTTCCGACCTTCCCGGCGTGAACGTCAAATCGACCCTGGTACCAGGTGCCTCCGTGGGGGCATCCGACCTGATCGTTGACGTTACACCGGGGCCGCGCGTCTCGGGTGAAGTCGATGCCGACAACGCTGGGAACTATTACACTGGCGAATACCGCTTGGGAGCGACGGTTAACCTCAACAATCTGGCGGGCCACGGCGACGTCGCCTCGCTGCGCGCAATGACTTCGGGCTCCGGGCTGAACTATGCCCGCGCCTCGTACCAGATGCAATTCGGTAAAGCGACGGCCGGGGTCGCCTACAGCTATCTGAAATACAAACTGGGTCATGAATTCGAACCTCTGGATGCCAACGGCACGGCAAAGATTGCGAGCATCTATGGCAGTTATCCCCTGATCCGGTCGCGCAATAGCAATCTCTACACCGGTCTTGCCTTTGATGCCAAGACGTTTCAAGACAGGATAGACGCGACTTCGCCTCCGTCCGTCACCGACAAGAAGGCGCAGGTGTTGATGCCCAGCCTGTACGGCAACCACCGTGACAATTTTGGCGGCGGTGGACTGACCAGTTATTCGCTCACCTGGTTTGCTGGCAACCTCGACATACAAACTCCTGAAGCGCGGGATCGCGATGCGGCCACGGCGCAAAGCAACGGCCATTACAACAAGCTCGGATACCGCGTCAGCCGCCTCCAGAGCGTGACCGACTCGATCTCGCTTTACGCAGCTATCAACGGGCAAGTCGCCTCGAAGAACCTGGACATTTCGGAGAAGATGGAACTCGGCGGCATGTACGCCGTGCGAGCCTATCCGGAAGGAGAAGCCTATGCGGACCAGGGCTATGTGCTGACTCTGGAAGCCAGAATGCAACTGCCGAAGTTTTCCGAACGACAGCTTGGGCAGGTGCAGTTGATCGGCTTTGTCGATACCGGCAGTGTGACTATCAACAAGACCCCTTGGCCGGGGGCCGGGCCGAACCGCAGAACCCTGAGCGGTGCCGGCGTTGGACTCAACTGGTCGGACGCCAACAATTTTATGGTGAGGGCGTATTACGCCTTCAAGCTAGGCGATGAAGCGGCAACGTCAGCCCCGGACAAGTCGGGTCGATTCTGGATACAAGCCGTTAAATATTTCTGAAATGGAGTGACCCCATGAACTGTACCTACCGATCAATCTGGAACGACACGACCGGCACCTTTGTCGCCGTTTCCGAAAACGCCAAAAGCGCGGGCAAAAAAACCTCGTCCTGCACAAGTGTCAAGCATGCGAGTGCACGTTTTACCCTGCAAGCCCTGGCAGTTTCCGTGATGCTGTCATTTGGCGCGAATGTCTATGCCCTGCCTGCGGGCGGTGTCGTAGCGGCAGGTGGCGCCAGCATCAGCAGCGGAGCGGGTAGCACGACCATCACCCAGTCGACGCAGAACGCGGCGATCAACTGGCAAAGCTTCAACATCGCACCGGGAGAAGCGGTCCGGTTCGTGCAGCCCAACAGCAACTCGGTAGCGCTCAACCGGGTGCTGGGTTCGGATCCTTCGAGCATCCTGGGCAGTCTGTCGGCCAACGGCAAAGTGTTTCTGGTGAATCCAAACGGCATCCTGTTCGGCAAGGGGGCATCGGTCAATGTCGGCGGCCTGGTTGCCTCCACCCTGAATATCACTGACAGTGATTTCATGGCAGGCAGCTACAAATTTTCCGGCACCGGCAGTGGCACGGTCCTCAATCAGGGAACGATCAACGCCGACGGCGGCTATGTGGCGCTGCTGGGTGCCAACGTCAGCAACGACGGCGTGATCTCGGCCAAGCTCGGCACGGTGGCGCTCGCCGCCGGCAATGCCATGACGCTGGACGTCGTCGGTGACGGACTGCTCAATGTGACAGTGAACCAGGGCGCGGTGAACGCGCTGGTGCAAAACGGCGGTCTGATCCAGGCCGACGGCGGCCAAGTCCTGTTGACCGCGCAGGCGGCGGGCAGCCTGTTGCAGAGCGCGGTGAACAACACCGGTGTGATCCGGGCGCAGACGCTGGTCACCGGCAAAGACGGCAGCATCAAGCTGATGGGCGACATGCAAAGCGGTACCGTGAACGTGGGCGGCACACTGGACGCCAGCGCCCCCAACGGCGGCAATGGCGGCTTTATTGAAACCTCGGCGGCGCACGTCAAAGTTCAGGACAACGCCCGTATCACCACCGCCGCAGTGCAGGGGCTGACGGGCACTTGGCTGATCGACCCGCAGGACTTCACCATTGCCGCCCCAAGCGTAGGCGGCGACATCGCCGGTACAACACTCTCCGCCCAGCTGGTATCTAGTAACGTCACCATTTCCAGCGACAGCGGTCACGCTGGCGTGAACGGCGATATCAACGTCAACGAAGCGGTCAGCTGGACGGCGACCCCGAGCCCGACGACGCTGACATTGAACGCCGTTCGGGACGTCAACGTGAATGCGGCCATTACGGCCACCAATGGCAACTTGGTGGTGTGTTGTGGGCGCGATGCCAACGTCAATGCGGCCATTACGACGACCAATGGAAGCGTTTTATTGGCCGCTGGACACAATGTGAATGCAGCTGCGGCCATTACCACGACCGATGGAAACATTGCAATGTGCGCTGCACAGGATGTCAACGTGAGTGCAAAAATTACGTTGACCAGAGGCAGTAGTATTCCAGCCCAGAGCCTCGGCCTGCCAGTCGGCCTGTTACTGAATGCCGGTTATGGTGGTACTGGACCGGGGGTTGCCGGTGGCACCGTGGTCTTTGCTCCGCTCACGCCCCCCGCCGCCGTCACAGTTGCGCCAGTCACCATCAATTACAACCCGGTCTCATACACACAGCCGACAAATTATTTGCCGAACTTCACCTTGACCGAAGGCGCCACGCTGACTCAACACATGCTGGTGTTCCCCGCAGGCGACAAGACTTTCGATGGCACGACCACGGCAACATTCACCGGGTTGAAGGGTAGCCCTGCCGACGTCACCTTGGTTGCTGGCTCTGGTAGTACGGCCACTTTCGATACCCCGGACGTAGGAACGGGCAAGACAATCACCTTTACCGGCTATACGCTTGCTGGTGCAGCCGCCGATACCTTTGCCCTCCCGGTTTCCTGCTGCGCGCCTATTGTTGGGAGAACAACAGCAGCTATCACCGCGACGCCGACGCCGACGCCGACGCCGACACCGACACCGACGCCGACGCCGACACCGACACCGAC
>DHWX01000069.1 GCA_002413395.1 Polaromonas sp. UBA5171
GGGTTTACCTGTTTTAATTACACGTTGATCCCCGGCTAGTCTGTGCGTTTGCGTACCGATTCCCCTCCATCAAAAGTTCTGTAGAGCTGTACCCGGCAAGAAAGTTGTCGGCCGGTCACGCGGAGAATGCTTCCGCATGAGCGTTGGTGCGCCAGCGCACGGACAACCCAACCTATTCCGCGTAAAAATTCACAATTCAGGACGCTTGCCGCAGCCTGTTAACGCCGTGGAGTCAACGATGGAGACGTCAACCAGCCGGGTTTTTTGGAAAGGTGCGATCAGCTTCGGGCTGGTGCATATTCCCGTAACTTTGCATTCCGCAACGAGCGAATCCGGATTGGATTTCGACTGGCTCGACAAGCGGACCATGGACCCCATCGGCTACAAACGGATCAACAAGAAAACCGGAAAAGAGGTCGAGAAGAAAAACATCGTCAAGGGAATTTCCTATGCAGAGGGGCACTACGTGGTCTTGACCGAAGACGAGATCAAGGCCGCTCTCCCCAAGAGCACACAGACCATTGAGATCGAGTCTTTTGTGTCAGCCGCGGAGATTCCTCTTGCCTTCTTTGAGCGACCCTACTATCTCGCCCCGATCGGTAAAGGAGACAAGGTCTACGCGTTGCTGCGCGACGCATTGGCCAAGTCGCAGCGCGTGGGTATTGCGCGAGTGGTGATTCAAACCAAACAGCATCTGGCTGCGTTGATGCCAGATGGGCCCGCGCTTGTTTTGATCCTCCTGCGCTGGGCCAGCGAAATTCGATCCATCGATGAACTCAATTTGCCGTCTTCCGCAACCAAGTCCGCCAAGTTGACCACGCCCGAGCTCTCGATGGCGACGCAACTTATCGAAGACATGTCGGCGCCGTGGAAACCTGAGCGGTTCAAGGACGAATTCGCAGTGGAGGTCATGGCGCTGGTGAAAAAGAAGGCCAAGGCAGGGCAAACCGAATCCGTCAGTCAGCCCGAAGTCGAGCCCGGAAATATCCGAACCGCGGACATCATCGACCTGACGGCATTGCTGCAACGCAGTTTGCGTGGCGGGACTACAAAGAGTTCCACTGCGGGTAAGACGCGGAGCACTGGTAGCCACGGCGCCAAACAAACGTCAAAATCGAAGGCTGCGTCCAGGCGCCGGTCAGCTTGAAGGAACAAGTTCAGAACGTGTAAAAGGAAACGTAAATGACGTCCACCGATCCACTCCTGGCGTACAACAAAAAACGGGATTTCGCTCTCACCTCCGAACCGGCGGGCGCCGTTGCAAGGAAAAAATCCGTCCTGTCCTTTGTAATCCAGAAGCATGCCGCCCGGAGTCTGCATTACGACTTCCGCCTGGAGCTGGATGGTACGTTGAAAAGCTGGGCAATACCCAAGGGACCCAGCCTTGACCCGACGCAAAAGCGCCTGGCGGTACAGGTTGAGGATCATCCGCTGTCTTACGCCGGCTTCGAAGGCGTGATTCCACCGAAGCAGTATGGCGCGGGTACGGTCATCGTCTGGGACCGCGGTACGTGGGAGCCCGTCGGCGACCCGCGGGCGGGTTATCGAGCCGGCAAACTGAAGTTTCAGCTCCACGGCGAGAAACTGAAGGGTGGGTGGACGCTGGTGAGAATGCGCAGCGATGCCGACTCGCGCCAGGAGCCCTGGTTGCTGATCAAGGAACGCGATGCAGAGGCGAAGCCGGCCTCCGACTTCAGTGTCGTCGACGCATTGCCCGACAGTGTTCTTGCGGCAAGCGTTTCCAGGCGTGCTGGCAAGAAAAAAGCGGCGGCTGCGAAGGCCGTCTTGCCGAAGGCGCCAGCCAAATCTGCGCGGCAAACCAAAGCGCGCGGAACACCGCGCGAGGCAGGCACTGCAATCGCTCCAGGCGCACTCGTCGGAGCAAAACGTGCCGCCGTCCCGTTGACGCTCTCCCCCCAGTTGGCAACGCTGGTTGACCGCGCTCCCGAGGAAGACGACTGGATCTATGAAATCAAGTACGACGGGTACCGTATCCTGGCCCGCATCGACAAAGCCGATGTGCGTCTGTTCACCCGCAACGGACACGACTGGACCGCGAAGTTGCGCGGGCTCGCGGCGGCGCTCAAGGGACTGAAACTTTCTCCCGGCTGGCTGGATGGCGAGATAATCGTGCTCGGAAAAAACGGGACTCCCGATTTCGGCGCCTTGCAAAACGCATTTGACGATGCGCGCACGGAGCAGATTCAGTATTTTGTTTTCGATCTTCCGTTCTACGCAGGATTCGACCTGCGTGAGGTCGGGTTGTCGGAACGTCGCGCGCTGCTTGCCAGTCTGCTACGTGAATCATCTTCGGAGCAGATCAAATTCAGCGAGGATTTCAAGGCCAAGGGCAGCGACGTTCTGCACAACGCCTGCCGCCTGGGCCTCGAAGGCGTCATCGGAAAACGCAGGGACTCAGCGTATGTGTCCCGCAGGTCGGCGAACTGGATCAAGCTCAAGTGCACCCAGCGGCAGGAGTTTGTCGTGGTCGGATACACGGAGCCGCAGGGAACGCGCACCGGGATCGGCGCCTTGCTGCTGGGGACTCACGACCAGGCAGGCAAGTTGCGCTATGCGGGCCGCGTCGGGACCGGATTCGATGCCAATACACTCACTGGGCTGAAAAAGCAGCTCTCCCGCCTCGCTGTTGATAAGACACCGCTATTCGAAAAACCGAGGGACGCGCAAGGCAATTGGGTCAAACCCAAGCTCGTCGCCGAAGTGTCGTTTGCCGAATGGACCAATGACGGGAAAGTGCGCCACGCTGTCTTTCACGGCCTGCGCGCCGACAAGCCTGCGACCGCGATTATCCGGGAATCGGCAGCCGATGCGCCGGACACCGCCGCAAGGGCTCGCGACGGCACTCCCGCACCTGGCAAACGCAAGGCCGCGGACCCGGCTGAAATCGGCGGCGTGCGCATCACCCATCCCGACCGCATCATCGACCCCAGCACTGGCCTGACCAAGCTCGACCTGGTGAATTATTATGCGCAAGTGGCCAAGCGTATCCTCCCGCACCTGGTGCGACGTCCGGTTTCGCTGTTGCGCGCACCTGCAGGAATCCAGCACCCGTTATTCGTCCAGAAGCACGGCGACACACTAAAGATTCCAGGGTTGAAGGAGCTGGACCCGGCATTCGATCCTGAGCATCCTCCTCTGCTGGAAATCGACTCTCTCAAAGCCTTGATCGGCGCCGCGCAGATGAATGTCGTGGAATTCCACACCTGGAACGCGACAACCCGAAGCATCGAAAAACCGGACCGGATGACTTTCGATCTGGACCCGGCCGAAGGGCTGGCGTGGCCGCTGATGCTCGAAGCCGCCCAACTCGTCCATACGTTTCTGGACGAGCTGGGACTGCAGAGCTTTCTGAAGACCAGTGGCGGCAAGGGCCTGCACGTGGTGGTGCCTCTGACGCCGCGCGATAACTGGGACACGGTCAAAGACTTTTCGAAGCAGATCGTGCAGCACATCGCCACCGTTGCTCCCGCCCGTTTTGTATCAAAAAGCGGACCTCGAAACCGGCAGGGGAAGGTGTTCATCGATTACCTGCGCAACGGGCGCGGGGCGATCACAGTTGCGGCATTTTCGGCGCGTGCGCGGCCCGGAATGGGAGTTTCAATGCCTTGTTCCTGGAAAGAACTTCCTTCGCTAACTGGAGGTGCGCAGTGGACGATCGTCAATGCGCACGAGCGGCTGGAAGCTGGTGCAGATCCCTGGGCTGGTTACGCCAAGACCAGGCAGACCCTGACCGCAGCGATGAAAAAACTCGGCCTTGGCCGATGACGTTCGGCGCAGCGCGACGCACGGTTGGTGAGCTACAACCGAAGGAAGTCCCTGTGGGACGAGCATCTCTGGTGCGCTACATCGGCTGGTACTCGAACCGCGCGCGCGGCGAACGCGCGAAGGCGCTCAAGGCGCAAGACCCGGCGACAAAGCCCGCAGGCCCCGGAACTTGAGGCGGAAGAATAACCCTCAGCAGTGCGGGAGAGTTTTTGGTTTTGTTGCATTAAGGACTGGTGGTCGCGAAGAAGCTCGTTGGCGCTCATCTGATCAGAATGCCAGTCCATAGAACTAGTCTGCTGCGGACGCCGTTGAACCGGCGGGGCAGTCCAGCTGCCCCTTGCGGAGCATGTGCATGGTCTCGATTCCGGCGATGACGATTCGAGCGCTCTAGAATGATTTGAAGCCCAGCATCGGTCGAGTGATCCGCTTGATGGCCCGGTGGCCCTGCTCGACGATGTTGTTGAGGTACTTACAGGGACTCCTCACGCGATCAAGTACTCATATCGGTTTTCTCTTGATTACGGGTTTCGACATTCGCGTTAGTTGAAGGTTGGCGGATAAACGAGGAACAGACTGCATATTTACAGACGGCCTTGTTGCACTTATTGTGCGGACCCAGATACGAACCGCTCGGCGGGGCTCCATTTGTTTTACGGGTCTATGCCAATGCATTCCCCAGTACCTCATCGAGCTTGCCCGCCGCCGGTCTGACCTGTCTACTGCATCTTCAATTTCACGTCTTGCAGAAACAAACTTGTTGAATCAACTACGCCATTGCTGTTGTCGGACAAGCTGGCTTGACGCTCACATGCCGGGGATCAAAGCAACTCCCTTTTGTCATAATGGCCCACAGAATGCGTGCATTCTTGTTTGCCATTGCCACGGCCGCCTTTTGCCAGCCCGACTTTTCTCGCAGTTCATACAGCCACTTTGAGATGGGGTCACTGCGCTTGTGTGCTGTCATCACCGCCGATTTAGCACCCTGAATCAGCAACATGCGCAGGTACATGTCTCCGCGCTTGGTGATGCCGCCCAGACTGTTCTTACCCCCGCTGGAGTTTTGCCTTGGCGTCAACCCCAACCAAGCCCCAAACTGCGCACCGTTCTTGAACTGGTTGAAGTCGCCGACTGTGGCCACCACAGCAGAGGCCGTCACCGGGCCAACTCCCACAAGCTCTTTAGCAGCCTTGGCCTGCGCGTCATCCTTGACATGCGCATTGATACGCTCATCGCACCATTCGATGCGCTTATCGAGATCTTTCCATTGGTCATAGGCCTCTTGAACGACCAGTCGCGCCAATCCGGAAAGATCATTGCTGGCATCCTCCAACATGTCGGTCAACTTCTCTCGCAATTTCTCCGGGCTCTTATTCTAATTCGCATTAGAAAC
>DHWX01000010.1 GCA_002413395.1 Polaromonas sp. UBA5171
AGCAGCCGAATCGGTATCGACTTCCTATGTCACCCGGGTGATCTATCTGTCATTCCTGGCGCCGGACATTGTGGATTTGATTGTTCGGGGCGAGCAGCCTCCAGAACTCAATCTCGAGCATTTGATGCGATTGGTTCCGATACCGGCGTGCTGGCAGGAGCAACGCAAGTTGCTGGGAATGTCAATTTAGCCTGAATTATGAGCAGCAATTGAAGGGCGCAATGGGCGCCCTTCTCTCTTCGAGGCGCAGATCACCGGGCATTGCATTGACGCTGACCGTACCGACGGAATTGGCATTTGAGAAAACCTGGATATTCGGCGCAAGGATGTTCGGAAATAGGGGGAAGTGGGCAAACAGAGAATGCCATCACCCGGCTGTAGCCCGCACGGCGCGGGGCTCTCGAGTAAAAAGGGCCTCTGCACTGCAGAAGCCCTGACTAGCTGGCGGAGAGGGAGGGATTCGAACCCTCGGATGTATTGCTACATCGCTTGATTTCGAGTCAAGTACATTCGACCACTCTGCCACCTCTCCTGTGTGTCGAGCCGTGATTCTAGCAGCCTGGCGACACCAGCACCGTCATGCCGCCCATGTAGGGCTGCAGCACCTCGGGCACGGCTACAGAACCATCGGGCCGCTGGTAATTTTCCAGTACAGCCACCAACGTGCGCCCCACCGCCAGCCCCGAGCCGTTCAGGGTGTGCACGAACTCGTTTTTCCCTTGCGCGTTCTTGAACCGGGCCTGCAACCGGCGGGCCTGGAAGGCCTCGCAGTTGGACACCGAACTGATTTCTCGGTAAGTGTTTTGCCCAGGCAGCCAGACTTCAAGGTCGTAGGTTTTGCTGGCACCAAAGCCCATGTCGCCGGTGCAAAGCAACATGACGCGGTAAGACAGCCCCAGCTTTTGCAAAATCGCCTCGGCATGGCCGGTCATGGCTTCGAGCGCGTGATAGCTGTGCTCAGGATGAACGATTTGCACCATCTCGACCTTGTCGAACTGATGCTGGCGGATCATGCCGCGCGTGTCGCGCCCATAGCTGCCCGCTTCCGAGCGAAAGCACGGCGTGTGGGCAGTGAGCTTGATAGGCAAATCGGCCTCGGGAACGACCACGTCGCGCACGAAATTAGTCAGCGGCACCTCGGCGGTGGGAATCAGGTACAGCGCCGTGCTTTGCGCTTCCAGTTCCCCCTCCTGTCCACCTTTTCTGGCAGCAAACAGGTCTTCCTCGAACTTGGGCAACTGGCCGGTGCCGCGCAGCGAATCACCATTGACAATGTAGGGTGTGTAGCACTCGGTGTAGCCATGCTCGGCGGTTTGCACGTCGAGCATGAACTGCGCCAAAGCGCGGTGAAGGCGCGCCAGCGGGCCCTTCAGGACAGTGAAGCGTGAGCCCGTGAGCTTGGTGCCGAGCTCAAAGTCCAGCCCCAGCGGCTGGCCCAGATCCACATGGTCCTTCACTTCAAACGCAAATGCCGCGGGCTCGCCACCGGGGCCTTCCACCGGGCTCCACTTGCGCACCTCCACGTTTCCAGCCTCGTTATGGCCCTGCGGCACGCTGTCGTGTGGCAGATTGGGCACGGCCAGCAGCAGCGCCTGCATCTCGCCCTGAATCTGATCGAGCCGGACGCTGGAGGCTTCCAGCTCAGCCTTGGAGTTGCTGACCTGCGCCATCACGACACTGGCGTCTTCACCTTTGGACTTGAACTGGCCAATCTGTTTGGACAGGGTGTTGCGCTGGTTTTGCAGCTCTTCCGTGCGGATTTGCAGGGCTTTGCGTTCAGCTTCCAGCGCCTGAAACACTTCCACATTGAGGAAAGCTTGAGGGCTTTTGCGGGTCTCCAGGCGTGCGATGGCCGAGGGCAGGTCTTTACGGAGCAGGTTGATATCTAACATGGGCTTGATTGTATTTTGTGCCGCGCTTGTCGCAACGGATTCAGTTCAGGCTGGCCGGATCAAGATTGGCGCCGCAAATAATCAGGCACACCTTCTCATCGGAACGCGACACGTAGCGGCTGCTCTGCAGTGCCGCCAGCGACAGCGCCGCAGCAGGCTCGACGGCCAGCTTCAATTCTTTCCAGAGCCACAACTGCGCCGTCCGGATCGACGCGTCGGTGAGCAGCAGTGCATCGCGCACATGGGCTTGTGTGACGGCCCAGGCCAGCCCGCCAATGCGTTGGGCACCGAGCGAATCGGCCGCAATGCCACTGACCGCCACATCGACCGGCTGACCGGCCTGGCGCGCCCGGAAAAGCGTGGGTGCCAGCTCCGGCTCCAGCGCCACCACGCGACTGCGCTGTTCAAACCAGCTGGCCACGCCGCCGATCAACCCGCCACCGCCGACGCTGACCAGCACCGCATCCGGCACACCGCCCTGCTGCTCGATTTCCAGCGCCAGCGTGCCGGCACCGGCGAGCACTTCGCGCTGGTCATAGGCATGCGTGAGCAGCGCACCGGTTTCCCTCTGACGGGCCAGACAGGCCTGCAGTGCGTCGGCGTAGGCGGCACCGATCACTACCACGCGGGCGCCGAGCGCGGCGAGCCTGGCGCGCTTGGCAGCACTCGATATTTCGGGCACAAACACCTCGCACGGCACGCCCAGTTCACGGGCCGCGGCCGCCGTGGCAATGCCAGCGTTGCCCCCCGAAGCCACGATCACGCCGCTGGGCGGCAGGGTGTTGGAGAGCAGGCGGTTGAGCATGCCGCGCGCCTTGAAGCTGCCGCCGGTCTGCAAATGCTCCAGCTTGAGCCAGACTTCGGCGCAGTCCACGCCGAGCACCTTGCCGGGCAGCTTCCAGAGCGGAGTTGCACGAATAAAGTGGCTGTAGCCACTAATAAATCTGTTCTGGCAGCTCTCAATTTCATAGCGCATCAGAGTCATGATTCAGCTCAGATGATGAAGCTGACTGCTGCCAGGCTCGATCCGATGGCCCTGTGCATCAACCTTCAGTCCCTTGGGCAGCGGGAACTTGACGGTTTCCTCAATCCCGTCCATCTTGCGTACCGAAACGGCACCGAGTGAGCGGATGCGCTCAACCACCTGCCCGACGAGAATTTCAGGGGCCGAAGCACCGGCGGTCAGCCCGACGCGGCTTTTTCCTTCAAACCATTCGGGCCGCAACTCGCTGGCATCATCGACCATGTAGGCCTCAGTACCGAGCTTGGCGGCCAGCTCGCGCAGGCGATTGCTGTTGGAACTGGTCGGGCTGCCCACCACGATCAGAATATCAACCTGCGGGCTGAGCAGCTTGACGGCGTCCTGCCGATTTTGCGTGGCGTAGCAGATATCCTGCTGCTTGGGCTCGCGCACCTGTGGAAAGCGTGCCTTGACGGCCGCATGAATCTGGGCCGCATCATCGACACTCAGCGTGGTTTGCGTCACCACCGCCAGCCGCTCCGTCTGCAAAGGCGAAATGCGCGCCACGTCGGCCACGGTTTCTACCAGGTGGATGCCACTGTCAAGCTGGCCCATGGTGCCTTCCACCTCGGGGTGGCCCTTGTGGCCGATCATGATGAACTCGTAGCCTTCCCGGTGCAGCTTGGCCACCTCCACATGCACCTTGGTGACCAGCGGGCAGGTGGCGTCAAATATCTGAAAGCCACGCGCCGCAGCTTCTTCCTGCACGGCCCGGCTCACGCCGTGGGCGCTAAATACCAGCGTGGAGCCAGGCGGCACGTCAGACAGGTCCTCGATAAAGATGGCCCCTTTGGACTTAAGATCATTCACCACATAGGTGTTGTGCACAATTTCATGGCGCACGTAGATCGGCGCGCCAAACTTGCTCAGGGCACGCTCAACGATTTCAATGGCACGGTCCACGCCAGCGCAAAAACCGCGCGGCTCGGCAAGAATGACTTCTTGTGGCGTGTTCACAAGATGCCGATCACCTGCACTTCAAACACCACCGGCTGGCCAGCCAGCGGGTGGTTGAAGTCAAACTGCACCGCCGCCTGGTCGCCCTTGACCTGTTGCACCGCACCGGCGTACTGACCCATGCCGTCGGGGGTGGGGAACTGCACCACATCACCGACGTTGTAAAGCTGATCGGGGTCGCTCAGCTCATTGAGCAGCTTGCGCGCCACCCATTGGAGCAGCGCGGGGTTACGCTCGCCAAAGGCCTCGCCCGCGACCAGTTCAAAAGTGGCGCGCGTACCTTCCGGCAGGCCGAGCAGGCGCTGCTCAATGACGGGCGACAATTGGCCCGTGCCCAGGCTCAGGGTGGCGGGTTTGCCATCAAAGGTGTTGATAATGTTGGCGCCATCCGGGCCGGCCATGCGGTAATGCAGGGTCAGGAAAGAACCCGGCTCAATGACGGGTGGATTGGCGCGATGGGTGGACGATTGCATGGTGGACCTGGGACTTTCGGGATCAGCCCGCATGGCTGACAAGTGTTTGTAAACTGCCCCTATTGTAGAAAATACCATTTACCCCTGAAACGACCCCATGCAGATTGCCTTCTGATGCTGATCAAAGACCTGCCCGAGGACGCCCGTCCCCGTGAAAAACTGTTGGCCCGCGGCCCCGGCGCACTCAGCGATGCCGAACTGCTGGCGCTGCTGCTGCGCACCGGACTACCGGGAAAAAATGCTCTGCAGATGGGTCAGGAGTTGCTCAACACCTTTGGCGGCATGGCCGGGTTGCTGCAGGCCGGGCCCGAGGCGCTCAAATGCATCAAGGGGCTGGGCCCGGCCAAACGCGCCGAACTGGTGGCGGTACTGGAGCTGGCGCGCCGCGCCTTGGCCGAAGAGCTGAAGGAAAAAACGTTGTTTGCCACGCCACAAGCGGTGCGTGACTACTTGCAGCTGCAGCTCGGCAGCCGACCGCATGAAATATTTGCCGTGCTGTTTCTGGACAGCCAGCACCGGCTGATTGTGCTGGAGGAGCTGTTTCGCGGCACGCTCACGCAGACCAGCGTCTATCCGCGCGAGGTGGTGCTGCGGGCCCTGGCGCTCAACGCGGCCAGCGTAGTGCTGGCGCACAACCACCCGAGCGGCTCGGCCCAGCCATCGCGCGCCGACGAGGCCCTGACGCAAACGCTCAAGGCCGCCCTGGCATTGGTCGATGTACGCGTGCTTGACCATTTTGTAGTGACGGGTACCCAGGCTGTTTCCATGGCCGCGCTGGGACTGCTTTAGCATCCAACGCACTGTGCTCCGATCATCCGCTCCAAAACGCTCCAAAGACGCTCCCCTCAAGGACTTGAAAGATCTCAAGGCCGTCATGCGCCAGATTGAAACGCACGCCCAGCTGGAACAGGAGCGCATTGCCGCGCGCCTGGCCACCGCAGCAAAAGTCCAAGCCGAGAAGGAACTGTTCTCACGCGCCATCGGTCCGGTCAAGGCCCTGCCTGCCAGGCACCTGCCCGGCCACAAGGCGGACTTGCCGCTGGTCCAGCCACGACCTATTGCGGTGCAGCAGCAGCGCGACGAGCTGGCCGTGATGCGCGAAGCCCTCTCAGACGAGTTTGATGTGGAAAGCCTGCTCGACACCGATGAGGCCCTGAGCTTTCGTCGCCCCGGCATGGGCCCGGACGTGGTGCGCAAACTGCGCCGTGGTGGCTGGCGTATTCAGGGCCAGCTCGATCTGCACGGCCTGCGCCGCGCGGATGCGCGCGAAGCCCTTGGCCAGTTCATCAAGGACGCTCACAGCGCAGGCTGGCGTTGCGTACGCGTGGTGCATGGCAAGGGCCTGGGCTCCCCCGGCAAAACGCCGGTGCTTAAAGGCCGGGTACAGAGCTGGCTGATTCAGAAGCAGGAAGTGCTGGCCTTTGTGCAGGCGCGACCGGCCGAGGGTGGAGCTGGCGCGCTCGTGGTGCTGCTGGCGCAGAGTTGAGCCCATCCCGAAAATTCATAAGAAAAAAAATGGCTTCAGTCCAAGCAGAAAAATCACAGATAGCTACTAAATAAATAGCGGCTCAAGCTGCTATCAATCCGAACTGCGGCGCATTCAGCGTGCCCCGCCAGTCGCCGTCAAAGACCAGATCGCACACCACCGATTGCGCTTGCCCCACCAGTTCCAGGCCGCCGACCGGCACCAGAGATTCATCGGCAAAAGCCCCCGTCAGACGCTGCAGCAGCGCTTGCTTATAAGCTGTGTCGCCGGAGCCGGCCAGATGCAAGCCCTTGGGTTCCAGCACCACCAACTTTTGCCCGCCCTGCTCGGTCAGTCGCGCAAACACAAAGTCCGGATAAACCTTGTTGCGCTTCCAGCCTTGCAGGCCATATTGCGACTTGGCCACGTTGCGATGCCACCATTGCAACGCGGCCTGGCTGTCCAGGTAGCAGGCCGCATCGCGTTCCAGCCCGCTATCGGTCAGCGCTGTCAGTGCAGGTTCAAACAGACTCTTTTCAACCAACTTCCCATCGTCATCACGGACCAGAGGCTGCGGTTTGCCCGACAACTCCAGCGCAAACTCTTCGAGAATTTCATAGTCGGTTGCATCTGCCCGCAGCCTGAACTCAACCTGGCCCTTGGCCACACAGGTTTCAAACACAGACTGTGCGAGCCGGTCACGCTCGGTTTCCAGATCAATACGCAAGCGCTCCAGCAGCGAGACGCTGCTGGAGCGATGACTTTCTCGGGATAACTCAACAAAAATCGGCTCACCACCACGTCCACCCAGCTCACACCCACCAGGCGTTGGGTTCAATGTCCAGCAGCCCACGCACCAGCCGGGCGCGGTCAAGTGCCGCGGGGGCTGTCAGCGCCAACTGACTGCGAACCAGTTCTGGATGATCCAACACCTCCAGCCCGACCTCCAATTGCCGGGACTGCGCGTACAGCTCTCCCTGCGCAGCCGGTGCCCAGTCTTGCGCCAGCGCACCGGTTTGCAGGGCAGACCAGTCCACCTGCGACAAGATGTCGCTGTCATAGGCCAGCTCACGGCGTCGCTTGCGCCCCAGCCCGTCAGACTCCACCCAGGTCACGCGCGGTAGAAATATCCTCAATTGCCTGAACTCGGTGCGCCGCTTGAAGGCCACCGGTTTGGCCACAGTGTTGTCACCGCCCTGCACGGACAGGGCCAAATCGCGCATGCCCTCGGTTTCCAGCGACTGCTTGATGGCCTTGATGACCTCGCCCGTTTTCGCGTCGTGACACAGCACATAGCACGCGTCCAGCGCAGCACGGCCTGTTTTGGCGACATGCGGCAAGCGCAGGATGCGCCCCATCAGTTGCGTCATAGACCGCAGCTCTTTGCCCGCTGCCAGCGCACATAGCACATAGGCAAACGGTCAGTCCCAGCCCTCCGCAAGGCCTACTTGGTGATGATGGCGCGAATCTCGCAACTGGGCTTAAGCAGGTCGATATTCTCGGGTGACTTGAGCTCGTCTTTGTCGGAGGTCTTGATGGCAATCTGCGCCTCGGTAAAACCCAGCTGCATCAAATACGCCTTGGCATCTTCGGCGTGGATAACCGTCGAGCATGGAACTGTCCATGGTGTCGGACGCTGCTTCGTCGCTTATGAGAAAGGCATCAAGCCGCTCAAAATCGGCTTCGGTAAGAGGCAAGCTGGAAATCATCCGCGCATTTTGACACGCCACTTCAGCCATGGGCTGCCTGGCTGGCGAAACGAAATTTTTATACCGGTGTATTTCGCATCCAGTCCGGCGTCTGAAAAAGCGAGGGATTGAGCGGCTTCGCAAAATTACGGCCTGCGCTGTGTGCGAACCAATTTCTGACCTTTGTGCAGGCACAGTTGGCCAATAGCGGCGCCGATCGTGTAATTGACATATTCATCCGCATCGAAAATGTAACAAGAAAAATTCTACTGAACTATGGGTATGAACTGCATCTCTAATAGACATGAAAAAACTCCCGAAAGGCGTGGCGAAACGCCTAATCTTTTCGCTGGTTGCGCTGTCTGCCGTGGGCGGGTGCGCGGTTTATGCTCCGCCCTACCCCGGACCCTATGCGTACGGCACGGACGCCAATGGTCAGCCCGTTTATGCGGCGGCGCCCGTCAATGCAGTCCCGTATTACTACCCGTATTACTCCCCTTATTACTACGACCCCGTGTACTTGGGGCCGCCCGTCTTTTTCAACTTCGGCTTTCACTCAGGCGACGGTTTTCATGGCGGCGGTCGAGGTTTTCGTGGCGGCGGTCATCGGTAATTTTGCGGGTGCATGTTTTAAGCTAGCGCGGGCGACTCACTGAGCCGCGCGACGCAGCGTTTCGACCACGGGCGTGTTGAGCACGGCGCGCAGCCCCCACCAGCCGGCGGCCAACGCCAGGACGGCACCGGCCAGGCTGCCAAAGATCGGCACGGTCCAGGAACCGGTCCAGCTAAAATCAAACACATAACGTGCCAGCGCCCAGCCCACGGCCAGCGCGGCCACGGACGCCAAAAAACCGGCCAGCAGGCCGACACCGGCCAGCTCGGCGCGCTGCACCTGGCGCAACAGCACGCCACTGGCACCCAGTGCGCGCATGATGGCAAACTCATGCGCGCGCTCTTCGCGCGTTGCCGTGATCGCCGCGAACAGCACCACCAGACCGGCCGCCAACGTAAAACCAAACAGAAATTCCACCGCGCGAATCACCTGGTCGAGCACGCGCTGTACCTGGTTCAGGGTGCTGCTCATATCAACATTGGTGATGTTGGGAAAGGCCTTGACGAGTGCGTTGTCAAAGCTTTGCGGCCGGGCTTGCCCGCTGGCTGCGGCCCCCTGGAGCAGCGGCCCAGGCGCGCGAAAGGCACTGATGTAGGACACCGGCACGTCGGCCAGCCGGGCTACCGGGTACATTACAAAAAAGTTGACGTGCATCGAGCCCCAATCGACCTTGCGCAGGCTGGTGATGGTGGCGTCGCTGAGCTGCCCGGCCATGTCAAAACGCAGGCGGTCGCCGAGCCTGAGGCCCAGGGTGTTGGCCAAGCCCTCTTCCACGCTGATGGCGCCCTTTTCACCGGCTATCCAGCGGCCCGCCACCACCTGGTTATGGCTGGGCTGCTGCGCACTGTTGGACAGGTTGAACTCGCGGTCAACCAGGCGCTTGGCGCGGTCGTCTTTAAAATCATCGGGTGTCACGGCTTTGTCGTTGATTGCGACCAGGCGGCCGCGAATCATGGGATACCAGTCAAAATTTTTCACGCCAGCGGCGCGCAGCGCCTGCTGAAAAGCGTCGCTCTGCTCGGGCTGCACGTTGATCACAAAACGATTGGGTGCGTCTGGCGGCGAGGCCTGACGCCAGCTGCTGATCAAATCGGTGCGGAGTAGCACCAGCAGCATCAGCGCCAGCAAACCCACGGCCAGCGCGCTGACCTGCACCACGGCATATGCCGGACGCGCCGACAATTGCCGCGTGGCCAGCACCAGCCAGCGCGGGGCCGACACTTCGCTCACACTGGCGCGCAACAGTTTGACCGCCAGAAAACTGGCGATGGCAAACACCAGCACGGCAGCCACAAATCCGCCCACCGCGATCAAGCCCAGCTTCAGGTCGTTACTGGCGGCCAGCAGCAGGGCTGCAAAACCGGCAACACCCACGCCCAGCACAACCAGCGAGGCCGGCCTGAGATTGCCGACATCGCGGCGAATCACGCGCAGCGGCGGCACCTGGGCCAGTTGCAGCACCGGCGGCAGGCCAAACGCCAGCAACAGCGTCAGGCCCATGCCCATGCCAAAAGCCACAGGCCAGAGCGTGGCGGCGGGAAGCGCGGTTTCAACCAGCCCAGCGAGCAACAGCACGAAGCCATAATGCATTGCAAAGCCCAAGCCCACGCCCAGTGCACTGGCGAAAAGCCCCGCCAGCACAAACTCAAAGCTGTAAGCCCGCGCAATGGTGCGCTGCGGCTGGCCCAGCACACGCAGCATGGCGCAGTCATCCAGATGCTTGGCCGCAAAGCCACGCGCCACAATGGCCACCGCCACGGCGCTGAGCAGGGCAGACAGCAGCGCAATCAGGTTAAGAAATTTTTCCGCGCGGTCCAGTGTCTGGCTCATGGCAGGGCTGCCGCCTTCCAGCGACTCCAGCCGGGCACTGCGAATGCCCGGCGGTGCACCTGGTTTTTTGATTTCCGCAGTGGCCCACGTCACGAATTCCTTCACCGCCTTGTCGTTCCCCGCCACGGCAAACCGGTAACTGGTGCGGCTGGCAGGTTGAATCAGTCCGGTGGCGGGCACATCGGCCTGATTGATCATCACGCGTGGGGAAAAGCTGATGAACCCCGCGCCACGGTCGGGCTCCTGCACGATGACGCGGGTAAGTTTAAAGCTGGCATTTCCCAGCAGCAGGGTCTGGCCGGGATTGAGACCCAGCGCATCAAACAGCGACGCATCGGCCCAGGCCGTGCCGGGTGCGGGAATCTCTCGGGTATCTTGGCCAGCGCCCTCAGTGGCCGGCAGGTTGTCGGCGACCTTCATGCTGCCGCGCAGCGGATAACCCTCGGAGACACCCTTGAAGGCCACCAGCTTGCTGGCGCCACCCTCCTTGTCGCTGGCGCGACCCATGGTCGGGAAGGTCACGGTGGAAACGGCCTTCAGCCCCAACGCCTGGGCCCTGGCAACAAAGGCTGCCGGAGTCTCGCCGTCGCTGCGCACCACGGCATCGCCACCCAGCAGTTGCCGGGCATCGCGCTGCAAGCCGCCGTTCAGCCGGTCGGCAAAAAAACCCACGGAAGTCAGGGCCGCTACCGCCAATGTGACCGCCACGATCAACAAACGCAGCTCGCCGGCGCGCAGATCGCGCAGCAGGGTTCTCCAGCCAAGTTGCAGAAAAAGCGCGTTCATGGCCTGACCTTAGCGCAGAAACAGTAACCAGGGTTCGCTGTGGGACATCAGCGCCCTGCCTTCAGACCATCAGGCTTCCTGATCGGCCTTGAGGTCGACTTGCATAGCCGGCTTCACGTCGGGTTTAGCCACCAGACCGGGCTGCAGCTTCAGGCGCTGCGCCTGGGTGTAGCAGACAAAGCGCTTGTTGGTTGCGCGGCCAATGGTGCACAGGCCCACCGATTGCGCGACCTGGTGCCCCATCTGCGTGATGCCGCTGCGCGACACCACAATCGGAACCCCCATCTGGGCCGACTTGATGACCATTTCACTGGTCAGGCGACCGGTGGTGTAAAACACATGGCTGGCGTTGCCTGTCTCAGGCTCGGCTTGCATGGACATCCAGCCCGCGATGGTGTCAATGGCGTTATGTCGCCCCACGTCCTCGATAAACAGCAGCATCTCTGGCTCAGCGGGTGCCAGGGAAAACAATGCGCAGGCATGCACGGAGCCGGCTGACTTGTAGGTGGTTTCCTTGAGACGGATGGTGTTGACCAGACTGTAGAGCTGGCTTTGCGTGATGCAGGCATTAAAAGGCAATTCGATCTGGTCCACCTCGTCCATCAGACCGCCAAACATGCTGCCCTGGCCGCAACCGGTAGTCACCACGCGCCGGGAGGTTTTCTCCTTGATGTTGTCAATGCCATGGCGGGTCTTGACGGCGGCAGCGTTCAGCTCCCAATCCACCGTGATCGACTCGATGTCTGCTA